>DAOTVX010000019.1:0-36636 GCA_034436275.1 Anaerolineales bacterium
TGCCTGGCATAATTCACCTCACACATGATTTTGTTCTATTATACGCCACCATACAAGCACCGCCACCCTGTTATCGACGGCGGTGACTGTAACATGCCAGCACTTATCACAACATGAAGGTCATGATATGGTAATTACCTGCCGTGATCGTGTTGAATGGCGAGCCGTCAACGAATGCTCGACCACGAATAAAGGCATTGCGCTCCATAAGCGGGGGGCCAAAAGTCGCCCCCGTTTGCCCATAATCGCCAATCCTTGCTGGATCATGCACAGGTCGATGTCCAAAACTCGATACACTCTCCTGCCTGGGGGAAGCAACAAGGGAGAGTGCTTTACGGTATAATCGTTGCCGTGCGACGCGATGTGTACACGATGCTGGTCTATGCCCGCCGCTGGCCGCTGATCGGCAGAGTGGCGTACCTGCTGCTCAAATTGCTTGGCGCCGAGATTCCGCGCGCGGTCAAAATCGGGCGCGATTTTCTCCTCCTGCACGGCGGCTTCGGCGTGGTGATCCACCCGAAAACCATTATTGGCGATCGGGTGCGCATCTATCCCGGCGTGACGCTCGGCCGCGCCGATGTCCACCGTCCAGCCGAACAGTCGGCTTTTGAGGGCATTGTCGTCGAGGACGATGTCATTCTGGCTTCTGGCGCCAAGGTGCTGTGCCGCCAGGGCATCCTGCGCATCGGGCGCGGCACGGTCGTGGGGGCCAACGCCGTCTTGCTCGAATCCACCGGCGAAAATGAAATCTGGGCCGGCGTGCCGGCACGTTGCCTGGGGAAGCGTGAGGCGTGAGCATCAGGATTTGCGTGATTCCCCGCGTCCGAGGCGTGGGGGGGATGGTCTCTTTCAAACAAAAATTTTGCGCGGCGCTGCAAGCGCGCGGCGTCGAAATCTGCGAGGACCTGGCCGATGAACCATATCAGGCGATTCTGCTCATCGGCGGGACGCGTGAACTGGCGGCACTCTGGCGCGCGCGGCGACGCGGCGTGCGGCTGGTGCAACGGCTGAACGGCATCAACTGGCTGCATCGCCGTTTGCATACCGGCCTGCGCCATGCCCTGCGCGCCGAGGTCAATAACTGGTTGCTGGCGTTCGTGCGCCGTCGTCTGGCCACCCACATTGTCTATCAGTCGGAATTCGCCCGTCGCTGGTGGGAAGACTGGTACGGCACGCCCAACACCCCGGCGACTGTCATCTACAACGGCGTTGACCTGAAGCGATACACCCCTGACGGGTCCCACCAACGCCCATCCGACCGCTTCCGTCTGCTGCTGGTGGAGGGCAACTTACAGGGAGGCTATGAACATGGCCTGGAAATCGCCCTGCAGCTGGCAGAAGGATTGGCGGCACGCGCGTCGCTGGAACTGATGATTGTCGGCCAGATCAGTCCGGCGCAACAGCAAATCTACCAGTCGCGGACGCGCGTTGCCACGCGTTGGGCGGGCCGCGTCCCGCCCGAACAAATCCCGGAACTTGACCGTTCGGCGCATCTGCTCTACGCCGCCGATCTGAATGCCGCTTGCCCCAACGCGGTCATCGAGGCGCTTGCCTGTGGGTTGCCCGTGCTGGGCTTTGCCACCGGCGCCCTGCCCGAACTGGTCCAGGGCGAGGCCGGGCGGCTTGTCCCTTATGGCGGCAATGTCTGGCGTCTGGAGCCGCCCGATGTGGAGGCGCTGATTCGCGCCGGGCTGGAGATTCTGGCCCGGCAGCCGCGCTTCCGTCAGGGCGCGCGGGCGCGCGCCGAAGCCGCCTTCGACCTGAATCGCATGACGGAACGTTATCTGGATGTGTTGCTGGGATGATACACCTTCATTCCCTGGACGAAGTCCGCCTGCCAGAGGCTTACCTGACCATCGGCGTCTTCGATGGCGTGCATCGCGGTCATCAGGCGTTGATGGAACGGCTGATCGTTGCCGCACGTGCCGCGCGGTTGCCGGCAGTGGTGTTGACCTTTTGGCCGCATCCAGCCGTTGTGCTGGGGCAGGTAGAAAACTGGTCATATCTGACTACGGCGGAGGAACGCGCCGCCTTGCTCGCCGATCTGGGTGTGGACGTGGTGATTACCCAGTCTTTCGATCACCATCTGGCGGCGCAAAGCGCCGCAGAGTTCATGCGTCGTCTGACGCAGGCGTTGCCGCTGCGTCGCCTGTTTATCGGGTACGACTTTGCCCTGGGACGCGGGCGCGAGGGGGATGCGGCGCGTCTGCGCGAACTGGGCCGCCTGTTCGGTTATGAGGTCGAAACCATCGCCCCGCGGCGTCAGGGCGATACGATCATCTCGACCACCGCTATCCGTGCTCACCTGCTGGCCGGCCGCGTCGAGGCGGCAGCCGCTTTGCTGGGACGCCCGTACGCGCTGCGCGGCGAGGTAGTACGCGGCGAAGGACGCGGCCGTCAACTGCAATTCCCTACTGCCAATCTCATCCCGCCGAAAGATAAACTCATCCCGGCGCACGGCGTCTATGCCTGCTGGAGCAACGTAAACGGTCAGCGATACCTTTCGGTAGTCAACATCGGCTTCCGCCCCACCTTCGACGCCCATGGCGGTCGAACGTTCATCGAAAGTCATCTTCTCGATTTCTCCGCCGACCTGTATGGGCAAACGATGGTCCTGGAATTCGTCGCCCGCCTGCGGGATGAAAAGAAATTCCCTTCGGCGAGCGCGCTGGTGGAACAAATTCGCCGCGACGTGCAGCAGGCGCGTCAGCGGCTGATTTCCTGATCGTGTTTGCCGGTTTTCCCTCTGTGGGCCAGCCCGGGATCGAACCGGGAACCTGCGGTTTATAAGACCGCTGCTCTCACCGGTTGAGCTACTGGCCCGCTGGCGTCAATTATACCTCAGGCGACAATGCTGTCGCTGGCCTGGTCCAGGGCCTGAACGTGGGCTTCGCTCAGTCGCCAGCCGAGGGCGCCGGCATTGTGGGCGGCCTGATCGGCGTTCTTGGCGCCCGGAATGGGCAATGCTCCCTTACAGATGAGCCAGTTGAGCGCCACTTGAGCCGGCGTCTTGCCGCCATACTCCTGACCGATAGCGCGTAGCAAGTCCAGCAGCGGCGGCAAATCGTCGAGCAGCGCGGCGAACATTCGTCCACGCACGCCAGGAGGCGGGTTTTGCGGCGTGTACTTGCCGGTCAACAGTCCTTTCGCCAGCGGCGAGTAGGCAATCAGGCGCACGCCCAGTTCGCGACAGCGTGCAAGCAGACCATTCTTCTCTACTCTGCGGTTGAGCAGGTGGTACTCCACCTGATTGGAGGCCAGCGGAATCCCATGTCGCGCCAGAGCCTGATAGGCCCGTTCCATCTGAGCCAGATTGTAATTAGAGACGCCGACGGCGCGCGTCAGACCGGCGGCAACCGCTTCCGCCAGCGCCTCTGCCCAGTGTTCGACCGAGCGCGGCGGAAGAGGCCAGTGAATCTGATAGAGGTCCACCTTTTCCAGCCCCAGGCGTTCCAGACTCCCACGCAGGGCACGGAGCAAGGAAGCGCGCGAAAGCCGCCATGGGAAAGGCATGAACTTGGTCGCGACCAGCACCGGGTGGTCAGTTCGCTGCAAAAAACGCCCCAACAAACGTTCCGAACGTCCTGTGCCATACACTTCGGCGGTATCGAACAGGTTGATTCCTGCTTCCAGGGATTTCTGGAACGCGCTGGCTACCTCCTCTTCGCCGTAGCCATGCCCGTAATTCCAGATTGTGCGATCGCCCCACGCCCAGGTGCCGATCCCCATCTCCGCCTGATGCAAGAACAGGGTTTCCTTCGGCAGTTGTTCCATCCAGCACTCCTTTCCAGAGACAAGCGGGCTTTCCTGTTGGAGACACCGGTATGATTCTATCACACCTGCCATGTTGCGCTGTCCTCAAACCCGCCGGTCACTTCCTGCCACGCGCTGGCGGCTGCGCCTTATGATACAATGATTGCCCTGCGGGAGATATGAGATGCTGGTCGTCGTACATGAGGCCGTCAGCGGTCAATGGTTGCGTTTCGAAAACGCTGTTGCTCTATTTACCACGCGCCGCCGCGAGGAGGTTGTGCCGTTGCTGCGCGCCGTGGAAGAACGCGTCCAGGCTGACAACCTGTGGGCGGCCGGTTTTGTCAGTTATGAGGCCGCCCCGGCCTTCGACGCCGCGCTCCAGACCCATGCCGCCGACGATTTTCCGCTCGTCTGCTTTGGCCTCTACCCGCCGCCGCGTCCGCTCCACCTTCCGCTTCCCGTTCCACGCCACCCGGCGCCTCTGGAATGGCGTCCCTCGATTACGAGAGAAGAATACAACCGCGCCATTGCTCACATCAAAGCCTGTATCGCGCGCGGCGAGACCTATCAGGTCAATTTTTCGTTGCGCCTGTTTGCCCCTTTCGCCGATGATCCCTGGGCGTTTTTCCTGCTCCTGGCGCGCGCTCAGGAAAGCAGTTACAGCGCCTATGTGGACGCCGGGCGCTACGTCATCTGTTCTGCCTCGCCGGAACTGTTCTTCCGTCTGGACGGGAGTCAGATCACGACACGCCCGATGAAAGGCACCGCCGCGCGCGGCAAGACCCTGGCCGAGGACCTGGCGCAAGCACGCTGGTTGCAGGGTTCTGATAAGAATCGCGCCGAGAACGTCATGATTGTGGACATGCTCCGCAATGACCTGGGACGCATCGCCGAGCGCGGCAGCGTCAACGTCGCCGCCCTGTTTGAGGTCGAACGTTACCCGACGCTATGGCAGATGACCTCCACGATTACCGCCAGCAGCCAGGCCTCGTTGAGCGAAATCCTGACCGCGCTTTTCCCTTCGGCTTCCGTCACGGGCGCGCCCAAAGTGCGTACCATGAGCATTATTGCAACTACCGAGACGCTGCCCCGTCATATCTATACCGGCTGTATCGGGTTTCTTGCGCCCCGGCGCTATGCCCAGTTCAACGTCGCCATTCGCACTGTGTTGATTGACCGCCAGAAGCAGCAGGCCGAGTATGGAGTCGGCGGCGGGGTGGTCTGGGATTCAAGCAGCACGGAGGAATACGCCGAATGCCAGACCAAAACGCGCCTGCTGACCGATGTCCGGCCCGAGTTTGCCTTGCTGGAGGCTGTGCTCTGGACGCCGCGCCGGGGGTATTTCCTGTTGCCATACCACCTGCGTCGCCTGCACGATTCGGCGGCTTATTTTGGCTACCCCCTGGATATGGCACGGGTGCATGACCGCCTGAACACGCTGGCGGCCTCGCTGCCGCCCAGGACGCACAAAGTCCGTCTGCTGCTCGATCGGTATGGCGCAATTACCTGCGAGGCAATCCCGCTGGCGCGCATTCCCAGGCCGGCGCGTCCGCGTCTGCGCCTGGCCGAGCAGCCGGTGAACACAGAGGACGTCTTCCTCTATCACAAAACCACCCATCGCCTGGTTTATGACCACGCGGCCCGAGCTTGCGCTGAAGATGAGGAAATTCTCCTGTGGAACGAACGCGGCGAGATTACCGAAACGAGCCGCGATAACGTGGTGGTGCGCTGGCATGGTCGCCTCTACACGCCGCCTGTCTCCTGTGGTTTACTGGCAGGCACTTTTCGCGCCTGGCTGCTGGAAAGCGGGAAAGTGGAGGAGCGTGTCCTCTCCGTCAGCGATCTCGACCGCTGCGAGAAGATTTATCTTGTCAATTCCGTGCGCCGCTGGCGGGAGGCTATCTGGATCAGCGCAAAAGCGTGACCTGATGGGCCTGGTCGCGATACATTTCTTTGGGTGTACCCTGTTCGTTTCGGGCAAATCGTTATATCATAGACCTGTCCCGATTCTTCTCCCTGGAGTAAACTGTCGTCGGCGTGAACCGCAGAGAAGATCCCCGCATCATCGTGCTTTACAACCAGGAGTCTGGGGTCGCTTATGGCGAACCGAAGGATATCATTGCCTTACAGTACACCAGCACGGTGGCGCGTTGTATCTACGAGGCTCTGGCGGAGCGGGGTTATCCGGTCGCGCTGGTGGCGGTACAGGATTCGTTGCGCACCCTGCGGCAGACTTTAAAGGGCTTTTCCCCAGGCGATACGTTCATCTTCAACAACTGCGATGGCTTTCGCGGCGACAATCAGGCAGTCACGCAGGTAATCCGCTTGTTGGAGGAACTGGGCTTTGCGCACACCGGCTCGACCGCGGTAGTCACGCGACAGTGCATTGATAAACGCCGCACCAAGCGCACCTTGATGGCCGCCGGCATTCCTACGCCGCGCTACCAGATTTATACTGAGGCAGGGAATTCCTTCCGCTGGCGCTTCCCGGCCATTGTCAAACCCCTGGCCAGTGATGCCAGCCTGGGCATTGACCTGGAAGCCGTCGTCGTGGATTCGCCCCAACTGGTACAGCGCGTGGCCTATGTGATTGAGCGTTACCGCCAGCCGGCACTGGTGGAGGAGTTCATTCCGGGGCGCGAGGTAGCCGTGTCGCTGTGGGGTAACGGGGAAACCGTGGAGGTGTTACCCATTGCAGAACACGATTTCTCGCTCCTGCCCAATCCTTTGCATCATCTCTTGACCTATGACGCCAAGTGGCTTCTGGATTCCTACCTGGCCGAGAAGATTGTCACGCGCTGTCCGGCAGCGTTGGGGCCACAGGATATGGCGCGTATCATGGCCGTTGCGCGGCAGACTTTTCAGGTTCTCGGTTTGCGCGATCTGGCGCGCATTGACATCCGCTACGATGGCGCGGTTCCCTATGTGATTGACGTAAATGAGATTCCTGATTTGGCCCCTGAGGCTGGTTTTGCCCGCTCGGCCTACGCTGCCGGTTATTCTTATGGAGAAATGGTCGAGCGCATCTTGCAAATCGCTTTCGAACGGGAGCAATGGCTATGCAATCTGGCAGTGAAATCGGTACGCCCCAACCTGAAGATGGTGAACGCATCCTTGAAATAGCCCACCATGTTCGCCTGTTCGGGGCCGCCGACGTCGGGATTATTGCGGAACTCTGGCACGAATTTACGACTCGAGGAAGCGAGGCAAGCGGTTATCATTTTCTGGTCGCCCGTCAGGAGGGACGGATTGTTGGGTTTGCCTGCTACGGGCCGCGCCCTTTGACCAGCGGCACATATGATTTGTACTGGATTGCCGTAGAGGATGGCTGGCAGAGGCGCGGCATCGGTCACCGTTTGCTATCCGAGGTAGAACGTCGTGTCCAGGCGGCAGGCGGTCGTTTACTGGTGGTGGAAACCGAAGGACGTCCGGAATACGAACCCACGCGTTATTTCTACACCCTGGCGGGCTACACCCCCGAAGCGCGCATCCATGATTTCTACCAACCCGGCGATGATCTCGTCATCTTCACCAAACACCTGCCACCGCTGGCGAAGGAAGCATAGCGTTTTCCCTTACTGCTCCTCGCCGGCTCGCATGGCCTGAAAGGCGGCGATGGCGACCTCCAGCATGCTCTCATCGGGTTCGCGCGTCGTCAGCGATTGCAAGGCCAGATTGGGAGCGGCCAGCAGACGCACCAGCGGGGAATGTAGATGAGCAGCGGTCCAGCGAATGTACTCATAGGCCAGACCGGCGACAAGGGGAATGAGCAAGAGGCGCGTGAGCATGCGCCAGATGACCGGCAGAGGCCCTAACAAAGCGAATACCAGGAAAGCGATGACCGCCACCGAGAGGAGAAATGCTGTGCCACAGCGGGGATGCTGACAGGAATAACGGGCCACGACGGCGGGCCTCATTTCTGCGCCGTCCTCCCAGGCATTAATCGTCTTATGTTCTGCGCCGTGGTAAGCCAATACCCGCCGCACATCAGGCCAGAACCCAACCGCCCAGAGATAGCCTATCAGGAGCAGCAGACGTAAAACACCCTCGATAAGGTTGCTCCACCAGGCATTCCAGCTCAGGTAACGTTCGGTGAGCCAGCCGCCGCCCGCCGGCAACAGGACAAAGATCAGCACGGCGATGGTCAGCGCCAGGCCGAACGTGACGTAGAGCGTCGCCCCTTCCAGTTTCTCCCCCGCCGGCATTTGCAGATTGGCCGCATCGCGGAGCGCGCCCAGCCCCAGCCCCAACGCGTCCCAGAGCAACACCAGACCGCGCAGGAGCGGAATGCGCGTCAGGCGGCTGCGGTAAATGCCGCTCAACGGCGCGACGCGGGTGACAATCTGCCCGTCGGGGGCGCGCACGGCAAGCGCGTAGACCTTGCGCCCGCGCATCATGACGCCTTCGATCACCGCCTGTCCGCCATAGGTAATGAGTTTATCTTCCATATCAACAGAGTTCCAGGGAACAGAAAGAGACTGTCCTGCATTATACCCGAAAGCCGGGCCACGCCCCGTCAGGAAAAGCAGGCAATCCCTTTTTCGGGGGAAACTGGCTTTTTCGCCAGTGGAACCAATCACCAGCTGTCAGCATACCCGCCTTTCGCGCCAGCCTGAAGCGTGTCCACGCAAAAGTTGCAGTACGAATGTTGCTCTGTTGCAAACACTCTCAACGTATGTCACGGCGAGCGAAGCAAAGCAGTCCCCCAGCAGGCAGAAGCAGTCCCCCGGCAGGCAAGGGGATTGCTTCGCCGCCTGGGTGGCTCGCCATGACATCATCGCAACAGAGCACATGAATGTCAAAAACTGGCAAAATCATAGGGTTTTCGTATTGCGTGCCATAACTTTTAAGTGCACACGCCTGAAGCCAGAATTCCCCACAGCCATCCCCAGATATGCTATACTTGACGCCGACTTCTGGTTATAGGAGACAGGCTTATGGATCTACACACCGCCGATGACGCTGTCATCCGCCGTATTCGGGCGATGACCCAACGCATTCAGGACTTGCAAGATCGCGATTTATATTTCTACAACCAGCCTATCAGCGAACTGCGCGGCGGGGCGCGCGTACTGGTCAATGGACGCGAGATGAGCATGTTCGCCTCGTACAGTTATCTGGGCCTCATCGGTCATCCACGCATCAACGCCGCTGCCAGAGCCGCCATTGACAAATACGGCACCGGCACCCACGGCGTCCGCACGCTGGCAGGCACCTTGCAGGTCCACCGCGAACTGGAGGAAACTATCGCGGCGTTCAAACATGCCGAAGCCGCCATTACTTACACCTCCGGCTACGCGACCAACCTGAGCGTTATTTCTACCCTGATGGGGCGCGGCGATTACGTTCTATCCGATAAAATCAACCATGCCTCCATCGTGGACGGCTGTCTCATGTCGGGCGCGGAATTTCGCCGCTTCCGCCATAACGATATGGAAGACCTCGAACGCCGCCTGCAGCAGATTCCCAACGGCGTGGCAAAACTGGTTGTTGCCGACGCGGTCTTCAGCATGGACGGCGATATTATTGACTTGCCGCGCATGGTGGCCCTTTGCAAAAAGTACAATGCCTGGTTGATGATTGACGAAGCCCATTCCGTTGGCATTCTG
Source organism: Anaerolineales bacterium (assembly GCA_034436275.1). Taxonomy (GTDB): domain Bacteria; phylum Chloroflexota; class Anaerolineae; order Anaerolineales; family Villigracilaceae; genus DAOTVX01. Next base: position 9,363 of record DAOTVX010000019.1, read on the forward strand.
GGTAAGACCGGGCGGGGCATTGAAGAGCATTTCGGCCTGTGGGATACGGTCGACATCAAAATGGGCACGCTTTCCAAAACTATCCCCTCCGTAGGCGGCTACGTGGCGGGCAAGAAAGAACTTATCGCGTACCTGCGCCACGCCAGCCGTGCCTATATTTTCTCCGCTGCCCTGCCGCCCGCCCAGGCCGCCGCGGCCAACGAGGCCTTCAAGGTGATTCTGGACGAACCCTGGCGCATCGAGAAAGTCAATGCCAACGCCGCCCTGTTCATCAACGGCCTGAAGGAGCGCGGCTTCGACACGCTACAGACTACGACCGCCATCGTGCCGGTCCTCTGCGGCAGCGATGAGCGTGCCTTTGCCATGACGCGCGCCTGCCAGCATCGGGATATCTTCGTCCTGCCGGTCGTTTCACCCGCCGTACCCGAAGGTCTGGCGCGCCTGCGCGCCACCGTCACCGCCGCCCATGAGCCGGCTGAAATTGTACAGGCCATGGACATCATGGCAGAGGCTGGCCGGGAACTTGGCCTGCTTTCCTGAACGGAAGCGCCGGACAGAGCGCCGGGGCTGGCCCGTCTTTCCCCTCTGGAGGTGAATATGGCAACCCCCGACCCCCCTCCTGCCAGCGATGAGCGCATCATGGCCGCTCTGGGACACATTTGTATTCTGATCCCCTACATCGGCGTCCTGGTACCCATCGTCATCTGGATCACCCAGAAAGAGAAACCACGCTTTGTCGCCGGCCAGGCGCTGCAGGCAATCGCCTATCAACTGTTCTTGCTGGTAGCGTTCTTTACCGGCTGGAGTTGTTACGTCTTCTCTTTTGTGATCCCCATCCTCGCTATCCGCTCGGAAACCGCCGCAATGTCCGAGTGGCCTGTGGCAACCGTGTTCTTTCTGCCGCTGGCCATAGTGGGGATGCTGCCGGTATCATTCTGGGAATCATTGCTGCCATACAAACCTTTCGCGGCCAGGATTTCAACGATCCCCTTCTTGGCAGGTGGATCCGAGGTTCGCTGCTGAAGTGACGCCCAGGCTGATTCTCCAGGCAGGCCGCGAGTCATCGTTGCAGCGCCGCCACCCCTGGATTTTTTCCGGTGCCGTGGCGCGTCTGGAAGGTGAGGTCGCCCCCGGCGCAACGGTGGATGTCTACACAGCGAGCGGCAAGTGGCTGGCGCGCGCGGCCTGTTCTCCCGCCTCACAGATTCGGGCTCGCGTTTGGACCTTTGACGCCGGCGAGGCCGTGGATGCCGCTTTTTTTCGCCGCCGCCTGCGCGCGGCGATGGCCGCGCGGGGGGCGCTTCTGCCAGCAGCCGACGCTGCCCGGTCCGCCGTTCGTCTGGTCCACGCGGAATCCGATGGCCTGCCCGGCTTTATCGTTGACCGTTACGCGGATACCCTCGTCGTTCAGTTCCTGACCGCCGGCGCGGAGTACTGGCGGGAGACGTTTGTCAACCTGTTGCTGGAAGAAAGTGGGCTGCAGCGCGTCTGGGAACGCTCCGACGCCGAGGTCCGCGCTCTGGAGGGACTCCCCGCGCGTCGCGGTGTTTTGCACGGCGACCCGCCCGAACGGCTGGTCATCTGCGAAAACGGCCTGTACTTCACGGTAGACATTGCCCAGGGGCACAAAACGGGATTTTATCTGGATCAACGTGAAAACCGCGCCCGTCTGGGCGCGCTGGCGCGCGAGCGCGAGGTGCTGGACTGCTTTTGTTATACCGGTGGTTTCACCGTTCATGCCCTGGCTGGCGGGGCGCGCAGCGTGCTGGCCATTGATTCATCGCCAGAGGCGCTGGCGCTCTGCCAGGAGAACGTGCGCCGCAACCATCTGCCTGTGGAACGACTTACCCTGCAGGAAGGGGATGTCTTCCACGTGCTACGCTCCTTGCGTGATCAGAACCGCTCCTTCGACCTGATTATCCTCGACCCGCCCAAGTTCGCGCCAACGGCGGCCCAGGCCGGCAAGGCCGCGCGCGGGTATAAAGACATCAACCTTCTGGCCTTCAAACTGCTGCGACCAGGAGGACTGCTGGCTACCTTTTCCTGTTCCGGGGGAGTGGACGCCGCTCTGTTTCAAAAAATTGTCGCCTCTGCCGCGCTGGATGCCGGCGTAGAGGCGATTATCCTGGCCCGCCTGCATCAGGCGGCAGATCACCCTGTGGCCTTGCATTTTCCCGAGGGCGCCTACCTCAAGGGACTGCTCTGCCTCAAACGGTAACCTCAAGGGGTAGAGGAAGAAGCCGCTTTGGCCTCTCGGGCCGCGCGAACCTTCTCCAACGCCTCGGCCAGAGCCTGACCAAAGCCGGCCACACTCAATGGCTTGGAAAAATAGCCATCGCAGCCGGCTTCGAGAGCGCGCTTGCGATCGCCGGGCAAGGTATGGGCCGTCAGGGCAAAGATGGGAATGTTCTTCGTCTCGGCGTTGGCCTTGAGTCGACGCGCCACCGTCCAGCCATCAATTTCGGGTAAGGATAAGTCCATCAGAATCAAATCCGGCTTTTGGCTGCGCGCCATTTCCAGCGCCTCTTTGCCGTCGCGGGCGGCGAGGACTTCATAGCCGGCCCGTTGAAGCAACAGGCTGACCAGATCGAAGTTGTCCTCGTTGTCCTCGGCCAGCAACACGCGTAATTTGCTCATCGCACACCTCCGTGTGATGAAACACCTCATTCTTTTATACAACACTTTTCGCGTGCCATAAATAACATTTTAATTACAACTTTGTGGTATATTGCCTCCTATGCGCATTCTCTTTGTAGCGGATGGCCGTTCACCCATTACACGCCAGTGGCTGCAATACTGGCTGGAACAAGGGGATGAGGTCTATCTGGTCTCGACCTTTCCCTGTGCCCCGGAGGCGGCGCTGGCCGGTTATGAGTTCCTGCCGCTGGCCTTCAGCAGGTATCAGGCTGGCAGAGGCGCGGCCAGCCGGCGCGGCCTGACGACGGGCGGGCGCGCCCGCATACGCCAATGGCTGGGTCCGTTGACGCTGCCGCGCGCGGCGCGCCGTTTGCGCGCTGTGATCGCGCAGGTGCAACCCGATTTCGTCCACGCCCTGCGCATACCCTACGAGGGCATGGTCGCCGCCTGGGCCAACGCGCCGGTGCCGCTGGTCATTTCGGTCTGGGGCAACGATTTTACCCTGCATGCCAGAACCACCCCTTTGCTGGCGTACCTGACGCGTCTGACGCTGCGCCGGGCCACGGCGCTGCATGCCGATTGCCAGCGCGATGTGCGGCTGGCGCGCCGTCTCGGTCTGGCGCCCGATTGCCCCACCCTCGTGGTGCCGGGCAATGGCGGAGTGCGCCGCGAGGTGTTCTTCCCGCCGGCTACGCCGCCCGTCCAGCCGGTGGTGATTAACCCGCGCGGGTTGCGCGGCTACGTGCGCACCGATGCTTTTTTCCGCGCCGCGTCGCTGGTGCTGGAAAAACGACCGGAAGCGCGCTTCTACAGCGTCGCCATGGCTGGCGAAGAAGAAGCGCGACGCTGGGTTGAACAGTTGAAGATAGAACATGCCGTTACTCTGCTGCCTCCGCAGCCTCATGCCGCCATGGGAGAACTTTTTCGCGCGGCCATGGTAGCCGTTTCGCCCAGCACTCACGACGGCACACCCAACACCCTGCTGGAGGCGATGGCCTGCGGTTGTCTGCCGGTGGCAGGCGATATCGAGTCAGTGCGCGAGTGGATCACACCGGGCAAGAACGGTCTGCTGGTGGACCCCTGTTCGCCGACCGAACTGGCAACTGCCATGCTACAAGCCTTGAGCGATGAAACCCTGCGTCAACGGGCGGCGCAAGAAAACGCCCGCCTCATCGCCGAACGCGCCGATTATCGGCGTTGTATGGCGATGGCGCGGGCATTCTACCAGCAAATGTTGACCCACCGCCCTACCGCGCAAGAGAAGGAAAGAGCGGCCTGACGACTACTTACGCGCGCGGGGCACGCAGGGTGTCCAGACGCTGTTGCAATTCAATGCGGCGTGTGGCTGCCGCCTGACGAATCTCGGCGCCAAAAGCCGCAAAGCGTTCTCGAATCTGCGTGCGTAACTCACTCCCGGATTCGGGGGCAAAAAGCAGAGCCAGCGTGCTGCCGACCAGCCCGCCCAGAACAACGCCAAGAAGAAAGCCCAACAAACGTCGCATAGAATACCTCCTCAAGGTTTTCTCAAACGCCAGGCAACCATAGCCAGGCCGATACCGCCCAGAATCAACAATACCCCGCCAATGCCCAGCAACGGCGAAGGCGCCGGCCGCGAGGGCTGGGGAACCACGCTTTTCTGAACGCCAAAGGCTATCTGCGAGGTATCACCCGGAGCCAGGGTAAACGAATAACTCAGTGCCGTGGTCGGGTTATATCCCTCCGGAACGGCTGCGCTGGCAGTGTACTCACCCATGGGTACCTCGTCAAAGCAAACGCGCAAAGGCTCGCCGGTCGCCGGATCCAGGCCGCCAACGGTAGTCTCCGAACGTGAGAACAGCCCGTCGGCGCTGGTCAGGCTTACGGCCCCTCCTTCTACTGCCGCCTCCTCTTCCTGACGCAAACCATCGCCGTTACGGTCATCAAAGATCAGAAGACAGACGGTACCCTTGCCGCCCGCGAGAGGGGTTGGGGTAGGGCCGGCCAACGTGGGAGTTGGCGAAGGGCCGGCCGTCGGCGAGGCCTGACCACTGACGCCAAAGCCCAGCAACAATTCCTGACCCGGACGGATAGTACAGTTCTGGTCAAGGTGGTTGTTGCGAATCAAATCGTCCACCGAGACGCCGGTCAGCAACGAGATACGCAAACAGTTATCTCCTTCCTGAACAATATAGATGATCCGCCCATCTGTCCCGGGAGTAGGGGTGGAATAGCCAATTTGCGCCGAGGGTGCCGCCTGGGCACTTAACGCCAAGGCGCTCAAACCGAGCAGGAAGCAAAAACTACTGGCAAGAAGCAGAAAGCGTTTTTTCACCGGACGCCCCTTTGGCGGAAAGTTTCTATCAGGATTATACTCTATTCCGCGCGGGGAACGCAACCGGGCACTCTATCACATAAAATGTTACCGAGGTAACCATGGCAGAAACCGACCCCATGAACATAAACGAACGTCGCAAATACCTGCATAAGGTGCGCCTGCGCCGGGTCTACGATGACGCCCGTACTCCTTTTGACCGCCTGTGTTACCTTCAGGCAATCGCGAGCGACAAACAGGCCGAACTACAGGCATTGCGTCAGGCCACGAACCCCTTGACCCCGCACCGGGAAATCCAAACCCTGATTGACCGCTTGAGCGCTTTGCCTTGTGCCCCCCAGGAAGTGAACGAAGATGTCCGCCTCACGCTCCATGAGAAAGCCTTGCCCCTTGCCTGACCGCTGCTGGTCTTGCCAGCTTCCTGATGATACAGTTCTGTTATCCCCCCTCCCCCGAAGGCAAGCAGCCATCCAAACATGGCGGCTTGCCTTTTCATTCCCAAAGAAAGGAGTGATGCCGTTGGGCAGCATTATCATTTGAACGATCGGCTGTCGGTAACATTTTCATCTGGGTTGACACGCACGAACCGGCCCTCGACTCCATGGGGCGCTTTTTCCGGCCTGCGCCGGCCCCGGCGAGCCACTGTTGTTTTCCTTACTCACCCGTGGCCGCGAAAGCAGGCAATTCCAGAGCGACTTTCTCATCGCTCTGAACGAGATAATACGGCACCCAGGCAATGCCGAAAAGGGTGATGAAAATAGCGTTCTTCTTGGGGGCTATGGCTATCTGGGTAACCTGGTGTACCGCTTCGCCCCAGCGAGCATTGATCTCCTCCGTCAGACGCTGACGTTCCTCCTCCAGACGGGCCAGTTGTTCGCGGTAGAGACGCAGCGCTTCTATGGATTCATCCACTTCGGCTTTGGCCTGCTCGGTCAAGCGATGCTTGGTCAGCGAGGTGGAAAGCCGCCGCGCGCTGCGCCGGCCCAGTACGCCCAGGGCGCCCAGCACGTTTTCGGCATGCGTGGCCAGTTCTTCCTGCTTACGCTCGCTCAATTCAATCTCGTCCATCCGTAATTCGCGCTCTTCGCGAGCAATTTTATCTTGCAAAGTCTTAATCTGGCGGTCGAGGGTAGCCATGGTCCTGGCCACTTCGGCATCGCGCGCCTGGCGCGCCGCCTCGGAACAGGCTTTCAAGAATTCCGCCTGCGAAACTTCCGGCGTGGCATATACCCCCAGCGTCTCATTGGCGCGGACATTGACGCGCACCGTGCGGTATATCCAGTCGGCAAAATCGCGCTGCAGGGCAGTCAGCAGGCGAGCATCCGCAAGCGAGGCCTCCAGCGCGGCAAACAAAGCCTGCGAGGCTGGAGCAGGATCGAACGCTTCGGGCGAAGGCAACGAGCAGACAAAATCCTCCCAGCGCACGAGGCCGCGCCGATCGGGGTTGGGCACCAGCACCGATTTCACCACCTCGCTATCTACCCCAAACTTACGGTCGAGAAAACGAACACTGGCCGAGGCCAGCAGCGCCGGTCGGTAGAGGACTTCGGACGCCGTCACCTCCGCCGGCAGGGATACGCCTGCCAGAGCCGCCGCCTTTGCCAGGGAGAGGTTGAGCGGGAGGAAGAATTCTGCCACGCCAGCCGGAGGCGCCGGGCGGGTACGGCTGGCGCCCGAGGTAGAGGCCAGCGGCGCCGACCGCGCGGCGGCGCGGACGGGCGCCGGCGCTTCCGCCGGCAGCCTCGCCTCGTCACCAGCCATGCCTGTCGCTGACGGAGACGCTGTTTCTCCGGTTTCGGGAACGACCCCGGCCAGACGGTTCAGGGCCGGAATCTGGGCACGCGTGAGCGGCCCGGCCAGGTAATTCATTGCCCAACGGCTATAGAAGAGCGTGGGAGCGCCACTCGAAGCATGGACATTGTGCAACAAGAAGACGCGCTTTTCCAGACGTGAAATCAACCTGTCGAGCATGGCGCGGTTAAGGCCGTCTCCCCGGACGCCTTCCAGGCCATCCAGCAGTCGTTGCTTATCCTGATCGGTCTGCAACTTGCCGATGAACCAGGTGCCGGCGTTCGAGAGAGCCTTGTAATCCATGTCAACCGGGTTTTGCGTCGCCAGAAGCAGGCCCAATCCAAAAGCCCGCCCTTGTTTCAGCAGGCGCATCAGTGGTGGTTTCGAGGAGGGATTCGCCGCAGGCGGCAGGTAGCCATGAATCTCATCCATATAGACGATGGCGCGCAGGTTGGGCGAACCGGGCTGGCCGCGCATCCAGGCCTCGACAGCAGTGAACAGCAGGGTAACGAAAAACATCCGCTCGGCCTCAGAAAGATGCGCCAGGTAAAAGATAGAATGGCGCGGACGGCCCTCTGGCGTTGAAAGCAAAGCGGCAACATCCAGCGGCTGACCAATGCGCCAGAGCTCGAACGAAGGCGCGGCGAGAATGTTATTGAGCCGCAGGGCCAGTTCCACGCGTTCTTTGGGCAGGAGAAACGTATCTACCGGGAAAGCGCCCACCTTATCGAACGGCGGCGACTGAACCTGCAGGATAAGTTCGTTCAGGTCAAGGGAGGCATTTTGACTCCAGGCGGTCTGAAAGATATGGGAAAGCAGCACATGCTCGCGCGAGCGCAGCGGATCCACATCCTGAAAGCCCGCCAGGCCCAAAATGGCCGTGACGGTGCTGCTGATGCGTTCGGTCAGGGCCTCGCGGTTCGTGGCCCAATCCAGACCCGGCGCAGTGAGTGAGCCAACGATATTGACCGGCAGGCCGGCGTCAGAACCGGGGGTATAGACGGCATATTGAACGGCCTCCTGGAGCGCCTGCAGATTCGCGCGGCTCAACCCCCACTCGTCCAGGCCCGCGCGCCATTGCGCCGCCGCTTCCGCCGCAGCCTGTTCCACCGACTTGCCGGCGCGTCGTGCGCTTTCCACATCCACCCAGGGCCGGAAATCCTCAGGCGCAAGGTTCGGGAAATGGAGCAACAGATTGGTCAGATCACCTTTAGGGTCAATCAACAAGGCCGGGATGCCCTGCAAGGCGGCTTCTTCCATCAACGCCACGCACAGGCCGGTTTTCCCCGATCCTGTCATCCCGACGACAATGGCGTGGGTGGTTAAATCATCCGCCTCATACCCCAGTGTCTGGGTAGTGACGGCGCCAGCATCAATATCGAACAGACGACCGAGATAGAACGTTTTGCCCATAGGTTGCTCCTCGAAAACCTGTGACCGCGCGGGTTCGATTTTTGCGTTCCCTGGTGCGATGGGAACTGACAGCGCTGTTCTCTGTAGAACGTTTCCCTGTCCGAGGCAACCTGTACAGTGGTGCAGCGAGGCGAGTACCATGTCTTGAGGTCGGGCGCGGCCCGCCGATGCCGTTCTGTAACATCACCAGAGCACGGCACGGTCTCCTCCTGCTGGTGACGCCGCTCCAGGTTGGAACAGGGCATTCGCACCTGCTTTAATTGTAAACCATAAGCCAGAGAAGCGGGAATGCGGATTCTCACAGGTGGCTCAGATTGAATTCGATCCCCTCTTACCCAGCCGTTGTCACGACGAGGCGGCGATAACCGCCGCAGCAATTTCCTTTCACTTGAATTCTGTCCACTTCCTCCTCGACGAAAGCGGCGGCGATGGGAGAAATCCAGGCTCGATTCGCTTGATGGCGGAACGGTTTTCGTGTATAGTACAGGAAGATTTATCAGGAGGTGACTCATGCCGCAAAGAGATGTCCTTTGCATCCGCATTCGCGCCCTGACGCTCTTCTTTATGGCGGCTCTGGTGCTGAGCGGCTTGACTGCTCTGCCCCTCAGTTATGAGCTGGATTATCTCAACCGTCTGGTCGGGCCACAGTCTATTTTCGCGCCCCTGTTTCCCAACGTCACCGCCTGGATTGGGCGGGTGCACGACGGCCTGCTGGACAGCTGGAGTCGCTATCCTTTTCTGGCCTATGGCACCGACTGGCTGGCCTTTGCCCATTTCGTCATCGCTCTGGCTTTCCTCGGCGTTCAACATGACCCCATCAAGAATCGCTGGGTCGTCGAGTGGAGCATGCTGGCCTGCGTACTCGTCATTCCCTGGACGCTGGTTGCCGGCGCCGTGCGCGGCATCCCCTGGTTCTGGCAATGCGTGGACATGTCTTTTGGCATTGTGGGAATCATCCCTCTGCTTTTCCTGCGCCGTGATATTCGGCGTCTGGAAAGTCTCCCCTTGCCATAGGGCACAAACGATGATAAATTCAAGCAAAGGCACGATATTTGTCATTTGACAAGTGAGCATAAGTGCGGTAATCTGAAACCGAACCATCCTATCGGAAACCAAATCACCTTACAGGAGAAGATTCTATGGCTCTCAAAATTACCGATGAATGTATTGCCTGCGGCGCCTGTCTGCCGGAATGCCCGACGAACTCCATCACGGAAGGCACCCCCTATGTGATTAACCCGGATACCTGTGTGGAGTGCGTAGGCTACTACGATTCACCGCAGTGCCAGTCGGTCTGCCCGGTAGCCGATGTCGCGATTGTGAAGGCGTGACCGAAAGCGGCAGAAATGCAGCAACAAAGAAATCCCCCAAGACGGGGATTTCTTTGTTTAAGTCATCGTGATCGTTGCGGCGGCCGGGGGACAGCGCAAAGCCTACGCTGCCTGTTCCAGCAAAGCAATGGCGTGGCGAATGCGTTCGAGCACTTTTTCTTTGCCGACAATTTCCATGCTCTCGAAAAGGGGTGGGCTGACGGTCTGGCCGGTCACAGCCACGCGTAAAATGCCGAATACCTGGCCGGCGGTCAGCCCCAGTTCGGCCACCAGTTGGCGCATCGGCGGCTCGGCCAGGGCCGCCGTGAGCGCTGGCAGGGATTCGAGAATCTGGCAGGCCCGGCGCGCCACCTGCGCGGATTGCGCCGCAGTCAGCCCTTTCGCGATCAGTTCCTCCCTCTTTGGCTCAACATGGGCGCGGAAAAACCAGGCGGCAAACGGCAGACAATCATCCAGCGTGACCAGGCGCTCACGAATCAATGGCACGATGCGCAACAGGGTAGGGTCATCGGCCTGCAGGCCGGCCGAGAGAAAGTAAGGTTTAAGGCGCGCGGCCAGGTCGGCGTCCGTCAGACGACGGATGTGCGCCGCGTTAAAGTGATCGAGTTTGGCAAAGTTGATGGCTGCCGGGGAGGGCGTCAGGCGGGTGATGTCGAAGCGCGCGATCATCTCCTCCAGCGTCATCAATTCGTCTTCTGCCACCCCCCACCCCATCAAGGCGATCCAGTTCAAGACGCCTTCAGGAATGTACCCCAGCGCTTTCATGTCTCCAATAAAGATAGAATGATCGTCTTTGAGGGCTTCGGCGGCATCGCGCTTGCTCATTTTCCCTTTGCCACTGGGTTTCAGGAAAATCGAGAGGTGGACCCAAACCGGCTCTTCCCAGCCAAAGGCGCGAATCACATTGACGTGCAAAGGGAAGGTGGAAAGCCATTCTGAACCGCGAATCACGTGGGTGATCTTCATCAGGTGGTCATCCACCATGGCCGCCAGATGATAGGTTGGCAGGCCGTCCGATTTGAGCAAGATGAAATCGTCCAGCATGGAATTTGCCACCGTAATGGCGCCACGTAACAAATCGGTGGCGGTTGTCGTCCCCTCCTGGGGCATGCGGAAGCGGATGACATGCCGTTCGCCGGCGCGGACGCGCCGCCGGGCGTCCGCGGGGTCAAGGGCGCGGCAGGCGCCATCATAACGCGGGGTTTCCTTGCGCTGTCTTTGTTCCTGGCGCACCCGCTCCAGGCGCTCTGGCGAACAAAAGCAGGGGTAGGCGTGGCCCTTTTCGACCAGTTCCCAGGCGTAATGGCGATAAATCTCCTCGCGCTCCGTCTGACGATAGGGGCCGTAGGGGCCGCCGATGTCGGGGCCTTCATCATAATCCAGTCCCAGCCAGCGCAAACCGTCAATCAATTCCTGTTCGGCGCCCGGCACGAAACGGCGGCGATCGGTGTCCTCGATACGCAGGATGAACTGTCCGCCAGTGCGGCGCGCCCACAGGTAGTCGTAAAGGGCGGTGCGCGCGGAACCCAGGTGCATCCGTCCCGTAGGCGAAGGCGCAAAGCGGACGCGCGCCGGCTTCAAGTCAGAGGTTGAGGAGGCAAGCGAGGCATTCTCCATGGTGTCTCCAGCGATGCAGTCTATTTAGAATTCCAGCAACTGGCGGCGCATCATCACGCTTTCCACCAGGCCAATGCCGATCATCAGCGAGACCAGCCCGCTGCCGCCGTAACTGATGAAGGGCAACGGCAGGCCGGTGACCGGAATCAGTCGCAGATTGACGGCAACGTTGACCGCCCCCTGGAAGAACAGCAAGACAGCGACGCCATAAGCGATCAGGGAACCGAAGGGATCGCGCGCCAGACGCGCGACGCGCAGGCAACGATAGATGATGAAGCCCAGCAGAAGGATGACCAGCAACGTGCCTGCCAGCCCCAGTTCCTCGCCAATGACCGAAAAAATGAAGTCGGTATGGCGCACTTTCAGGAAGCGCAGCTGGGTCTGCGTGCCCAGGCCGTAGCCTTTGCCTGTCCAGCCGCCCGAACCGAGCGCAATCAGCGCCTGCTCAACGTTATAGCGCGCCCCATGCCGCTCGGCGGTCGAATCCGAGGCAAAGAACATGATAATGCGGTCCTGTTGATAACCGGCCAGGAGAGGAAAGATGACAATGCTACCTGCCACCGCCACCACCGCGATGGTCACGGCGTGCTGCCACTTCATGCCGCCGACCCAGGCCATGGCCGCCCAGAGCACACCGATAACAATGACGTTGCTCAGGTTCGGCTGCAGGAAAATCCAGATTGCCAGGCCGGCCGGGATCAGCGCGCTGCGGAACAACCAGCGCCAGCCATGGGGTTGTTCGCTGGTCTGAGAAAAGTAATAGGCCAGTCCCAGAATCACCACAATCTTGGCCAGTTCGGTCGGTTGAATGGAAATCAGGCCGGTTTCAATCCAGCGGGCGGCACCAAAGCGTTCGCCGGCGGTCAGGTACAGGATAATGAGGAAAATCATCACGACCAGATACAGCCAGCGAATCGCCGCGCCCCAGAAGTGGTAGTCCACAGCCGCGACGAGCAAAATGAGGATGAAGCCCAGTGCCGCAAAGATAATCTGCCGTGGCACCAGATCGGCCAGGTAAGGGTTGCTGGCGAGAGCGGAGCGAATCATGGCCACGCCGAAGACCATGGCCACCAGCACCGCGCCCAGCAACCAGAAATCGAAGTGCCGCCAGAGTTCACTGCGGAACATACGGGTTCACTTGTGCCGTCGCCCCGCTCCAGCACGCAAGGGAATATCGGCCACCAGACGTTGCGCCCGTCCTTCCTGAGCAATGCGAATCTCCACAGCCAGGGGGTCTATATCCACATGGCGGGAGATAGTGGCGATGAGATCGTCCTTCAACACGTCCAGTTCAGCCGGCGTCAAATCGGTTCGATCGTGGATCAGGACCAGGCGCAGGCGTTCGCGTGCGCTATCGGCGCTGTTCTTTCGTCCGAGAAGCGCGGCCATATCACTTCCTCCCCAGGAGTTTCTGCAGAAAGCCGGTCGACTCCATTTCCAGGAATGGCACCTGTTCCCCCAACAGGCGGCGGGCGATGTTCTGGAAGGCCAGACCGGCTTTCGATTTGCCGTCCAGCGCCAGCGGTTGCCCTTTGTTCGAGGCGATGAGGACGTTCTCGTCTTCCGGCACCACGCCGATCAGTTCGATGGCCAGTAAATCCAGCACATCTTCTACGGCCAGCATATCGCCGCGCCGCACCAGAGCCGGGTTGACGCGGTTGATGATGAGCGAAGCCGGGCCTTTCCCTTCCGCCTCCAGCAAGCCGATGACGCGATCGGCATCGCGCACCGCCGAGATTTCCGGGTTGGTCACGACGAGAACCTTATCGGCGGGAGCAATGGCGTTACGAAAACCGCGCTCGATGCCGGCCGGCGAGTCGATGAGCACCCAGTCCACGTCTGGGCGCAGTTCGTCGCACAAGCGCACCATGTCGCTGGGCGAGACGGCGCTTTTGTCGCGCGTCTGGGCCGCCGGGATAAGGAAAAGCGTCTCCAGACGCTTATCGCGAATCATGGCCTGCCGCAGACGACAACGACCTTCCACCACATCCACCAGATCATAAACGATGCGGTTTTCCAAACCGAGCACCACATCGAGGTTGCGCAGACCGATGTCACTGTCAATGCAAACGACCGTCTTGCCCTGGGCCGCCAGGGCGACGGCGATATTGGCAACCGTGGTGGTCTTGCCCACGCCGCCTTTGCCCGAAGAAACCGTGACTACCGTTGCAGCCATAGCACCTTCCTGATTTATGCCTTCCAAACTTCTGCTTCAATCTGACCGTCTACCAGCCGCGCCATCTCCGGTTGGGCCTTGCGGCCTTTCCTGGAGGGAACCGCGATGGCGCCGGCAATGCGTAGTTGGGTGGGAGCCAGTTCGAGCGCGCAGACCACGGCGCTTTCGTCACCGTGCGCGCCGGCATGTACCAGCCCGCGCAAACGTCCCCAGACCACAATACTGCCGGCGGCGATGATTTCCGCGCCGGGGTTGACGTCGCCGAAGACGACCACGTTGCCGCCGTGCTCCAGATGAGTTCCCGAACGCAACGGTCCCCGCAGCCAGAGTGCGGTATCCGGCGGGGCTTTGGTAATGGTCTGGGAGACAATCGGCGAACGCGGCTTCGCCAGACGAGTTGCCAGGCCCAGATTCTGGGCAGTGGTCTCCGTCAGGGGCGATTCCGAAAGCACCGCCCAAAGCGAAATGCCGCGCTCGGAAAGCTGGTCGCGCAGGTGCGCCAGTTCAGCCACTTTGAGCGGCTGACTGCCGACATCCAGCGCCAGGCGCGCCCCCTGGAAGAAAGACGGGTTGGCGCCAATGTATTCCAGTAAGGCAGCTTCCCGCTCCGGCCAGGGCGCATCGCCCAGGATGACCAGCAGGCTATCGCGCAGACCTTTGATTTGAACCAGCGAGTCCGCAGCACTCATCGGCATTTCGATGTAACTATTCCGCTCTGCATCAACGCTGTTGTGTATGTCATGGCGAGGAGCGTTCTTTGCGACGAAGCAATCTCCAGGCGAGTCAATGTAGCCCGATAAATGGGAGATTGTTTCGCCGAAAAACGGCTCGCCATGACATGGCTGAGTAGGTACAAATAGAGAACAAGTCATCCGCGCCGCCTGCCCGGTGAGCCATGATCTGCATCCTGATTCGCCCACACCTGAACCTGCCGCCTCTCCAGGCGCTCTTAAAAAACGCCGCCCAGGCCACCCTGCGCCTCCATCGCGCCGAGCGCAATGACCTGACCATCGTGATCAGCGACGACGAAGAGGTGCAGACCCTGAACCGCGACTTTCGCGGCGTGGACGCCCCGACCGACGTCCTGGCCTTCCCGGCCGACGAACGCGACCCTCGCCGTGGTCGCCGCTATCTGGGCGACATCATTCTCTCCTGGCCACGCCTCGCGCAGCAGGCCGCTGAATACGGCCACTCTCCCTCCGACGAAGCGCAATTGCTGGTCGTTCACGCAGTGCTGCACCTGCTGGGTTACGATCATGATAACGCAGAGGCCAAAGCGCGCATGTGGGAGGCTCAAGACGCCGTGCTCGACCAGATCGGACTCGGGCAACAAAAAACCACCCTGCGCCCCTGACCACCGCGCCCCTTCCCTACCCCGTTTCCCGCCCGTCCTCTCACGCTCCGGCCTCGCTTCCACTTACACCACGACCATGCCGCTTCCCTCCCGCTCCCTCCCCGACCTCTCCTGGCCCGACCAGCCTGACGCACGCGCCGAACGGCTGCAGCAAGCCCTGTCCCCCGCTGCCTGGCAATGGCTCCAGCGGGTGATCGCCGAGGCCGAGGCGCACCGACTGCCGCTTTACCTCGTCGGCGGCTTCGTGCGCGATCTGTTGCTGGGACGTCCTACCCACGATTTTGACCTCGTCGTGGAGGGCGATGCCATTGCTCTGGCGCGCGCCCTGGCCGCACGTTACGGGGGCCGGGTCACAGCCCATCATCGCTTTGGCACTGCCCAATGGCATCTGGATAACCCCACGCCGCCAATGCCGGAGCTGACGCATCTGGACTTCGTCTCCGCTCGCTCCGAAACGTACGCCCGGCCGGGCGCCCTGCCCACCGTGACCGCAGGCACAATCGCCGACGACCTGCGGCGGCGAGATTTCACCATCAACGCCCTGGCCATCCGTCTGAACCACGCCTACTTCGGCGAACTACGCGATGACTTCGGCGGCCTGAACGACTTGCAACAGGGTCAGGTGCGAGCCTTGCACCCCGCCTCCTACACCGATGACCCCACCCGTATCCTGCGCGCTGTCCGCTACGAGCAGCGTTACGCGTTCCGGATCGCCGCGCCCGATTTGCGCCACATTGCCCTGGCCAAAACCGGTTTGCGCGCCCTCTCTGGCGAGCGTCTGCGCCACGAACTGGACCTGATTCTTGAAGAAGAACATGCACCCGACATGCTGGCCCGGCTGGAAGCCCTGGGCATCCTGACCGAAATCCACCACGCCCTGCTCTGGGACAAGGCGCTGCGTCCGGCTTTTGTCTGTCTTCAGGAAAACGCCGCTGCTGCCGGGGCCGATATTCCCGATTTGCGCGGTCTGCCGCGTCGACGCGCGCTGGGCTATCTGCTCTGGCTGGGCCGACAGACAGAGGACGCGCTGCGTTCGCTGGCTTCTCGCCTGGACTTTCCTGCCTCGTTGCGTGAAGCGCTGCTGGCGCTCACCGCTCTCTGGCGCGACCTTCCCGCGCTGGCGCCGGCCCGCCCCAGTCTCCTGACGGCGCGTTTCGACCTGGTGCCGCCTCTGGCGCTCTACGCGCTCGCCCTGCAATTGCGCTCCCTGCCTGCATCCTCTTCAACATCACCATTGCTCGCCGCCGCCATCGAACGTTACCTGACCCTCTGGCGGCATATCAAGCCGCGCACGACCGGTTCTACCCTGAAGGGGTTGGGCATCCCACCTGGACCTGTGTATCAGGCCATTCTGTGGCGTTTGCGCGCCGCCTGGCTGGACGGTGAAATCAGCCGTCCGGCGGAGGAGAAAGCGCTGTTACGGGCCCTGCTCCGCGCATCCCAACGCTCTGGAGAAAGTACCGATGAACCTGCAACCTTACCTTGATTTTGCCACCGATCTGGCTTACCGCGCCGGGCGCATCACGCTTGGTTATTACCAGACCGGCCTGCGAGCCGACTTCAAAGCCGATGACACGCCGGTCACCGCCGCCGACCGCGCGACCGAAGAATTCATCCGGCGTGAAATCGAGCAACACTACCCTCGCCATGCCATCCTGGGCGAAGAATTCGGCGCCGCGCACGAGGGCGAAACCACTTTTCGCTGGCTGATTGACCCGATTGACGGCACGAAAGCGTTCCTGCGCGGGGTGCCCCTCTACGCCGTCCTGATTGGACTGGAAATCGAGGGGGAGGCGCGCGTCGGCGTCGCCTGTTTTCCGGCGCTGGATGAGATGCTCTGCGCGGCCGACGGGCTGGGCTGCTGGTGGAACGGACGGCGCGCCCGCGTTTCTGAGATCGCTACGCTGGAACGCGCTTTCGTCTGCTTCACCAACCCCCGTCACATGGCCGACTACGGTCGCGCCGCGGCCTGGGAACGCGTCCAACGCGCCGTGTACACCACACGCGGCTGGAGCGATGCCTACGGCTACCTGCTGGTCGCCACAGGCCGCGCCGAAGCCATGCTCGATCCCATCATGAACATCTGGGACTGCGGCCCCTTCCCACCCATCTTCCGCGAAGCCGGCGGCTACTTCGGCGACTGGCAGGGCAATCGCACTCACCGGGCAAGCGAGGCGCTGGCCACCAACGCGGCCCTCCTGCCGGCCATGTTGCGCCTTCTGGCCGGGGAATAAATCTTCTCCCGCACCAGACTCTCCGCCGCAACAGCCAGGGATATTTCCACCGCGCGCCGCCAACCGCTCTCCGCCCACAGGGAGAGCGGGGAGAGCGCGCAGAACAGGCGGGTATTAATCGGGTATAATTTTGCCTGATCTTGCTCACTGGCGGAGTTGTGCATGTCTCGCAAACCTGCGGCTTCAGAAATTCGTCAGACTTTCATTGATTTTTTCGTTCAGCGCGGCCATACGTTCGTCCCCTCCTCCTCGCTTGTGCCGGGGGGCGATAGCACCCTCCTGTTCACCAACGCCGGCATGGTGCAGTTCAAAGATGTTTTTCTCGGCACCGACCGCCGTCCTTACACGCGCGCCGTCAACTCGCAAAAATGCCTGCGCGTGGCCGGCAAACACAACGATCTCGAAGAAGTCGGGCAGGACGACTTCCACCATACCTTCTTCGAGATGCTCGGCAACTGGTCGTTCGGCGATTACTACAAAGAGGAAGCACTGAGCTGGGCCTGGGAATTGTTAACCGAGGTTTGGGGACTGCCAAAAGACCGCCTGTATGTGACCTGCTTTCAAGATGAACACGGCGTTATCCCGACCGACACCGAGGCAGCCGAGGTCTGGAAAAAGCAACCCGGCCTCGATCCCAGCCATATCCTTTTCTTTGGGCGCAAAGAAAACTTCTGGGAAATGGCAGAAACCGGGCCATGCGGCCCGTGTTCGGAGATTCACATTGATCGCGGGCCGGAGTACTGCAACCTGAGAGGGCAACCCCATCGCTGTACAGTCAACGGCGATTGCCTGCGCTATCTGGAACTGTGGAACAACGTCTTCATCCAGTACAATCGCCTGGACGAGAACACGCTGGAACCACTGCCGGCGCGCCATGTGGATACCGGCATGGGCTTTGAGCGACTGGTCGCCATCCTGCAAGGCGTTGACTCGAATTACAAGATTGACCTGTTCCAGGGCGTGCTCGATACCGTACGCTCCCTGACCGGCGACTCACGCGAACAGATGTACGCCAGATTCACACCCTACCGCGTCATCGCCGATCATGTCCGCGCCGCGGCCTTTCTCATCGCCGACGGCGTTGTTCCCGGCAACGTTGGCCGGAATTACGTCTGTCGCATGATTATCCGTCGCGCGGCGCGCTTCGGCGCTAAACTCGGCCTGCACGAACCCTTCCTGGCCAAAGCCGCCGAAGCCATCATCGCCGCCTACGGCGATCACTACCACGAACTGGTCAAGAGCCAGAACGTTATTTTCGAAACCCTGACGCGTGAAGAAATCCGCTTCGCGCGCACCATTGAGGCGGGCACAGCGTTCCTCGAAGGTCTGCTTCAGGATCAGCGTCAACGCGGCGAACGCCTCCTGGCCGGAGAAAAGGCCTTCGATCTCTACGCCACCTACGGCCTGCCGTTCGAAATTGCCCGCGATATTGCGCGTGAACAGGGCATGGACGTGGACGAGGCTGGCTTCCGTCAGGCCCTCGAAGAACACCGCCTCGCCTCCGGCGGCGGCAAAGCCATGGGCAAACTGGGCGGCGAGGACGCCGAACTGTACGCCACCATTCTGAAAGACCTGCAACAGGCCGGCAAACTCGGCCCAGAGGGCGTGGCCTATAATCCTTATGAATGGCTGCAGGTGGAAGGGGAGGTGCTGGCCCTGGTCGTCAACGGGCAGCCGGTGGCTCAGGCCCAGACGGGCGATCGCGTCGAAGTCCTGCTGCCGCGCACCGGTTTCTACGTCGAATCCGGCGGGCAGGTATCGGACACCGGCTGGATTCGCGCTCTGGACGGCAGTTGGGAAATCGAGGTCCAGGAGATGCGCAAAGCCGCGGCCGGAGTCATCGTTCACGCCGGCGAGGTGACATTTGGACATCCCCGCCAGGGCGATGCGGCCCGGGCGCAGGTGGACGTCCCACGCCGCCGCGACATCATGCGCAACCATACTGCCACCCACCTCCTGCACGCCGCGCTGCGTCAGGTGTTGGGAGAACATGCGCGCCAGGCCGGCTCGCTCGTCGCGCCCGATCATCTGCGCTTCGACTTCAACCATCCCGAAGCCCTGACCGCCGAACAACTCGAACGGGTCGAACGTCTGGTCAACGAGGCCATTGCCGCCGATATGCCGGTGGTGCCGCGCCTGAAAGCGCGCGAGGAGGCCATTCGCGAAGGCGCCATGGCCCTCTTCGGTGAAAAATATGGCGAGACGGTGCGCACCATTGCCATCCTCCCGCCACACGAGACACAGCCTGCCTCCTATGAACTTTGCGGCGGCACCCATCTGGAACGCACCTCCGACGCCGGCCTGTTCCTCATCATCTCCGAAAGTTCCGCTGCGGCCGGCGTGCGCCGCATTGAAGCCGTGACCGGGCGCGGCGCCTACGAACTCGTCGCGCGCCGCTTCCGCGCCCTCAACCAGATCGCCGCCGCCCTCAAAGTCACCCCTGAGGAGGCGCCGCCGCGCGTCGAACAAATGCAACAAGAACTGAACGCCGCCCGCAAGCAAATCGCGGCGCTCAAGACCGACCTGATGCTGGCTTCCTTCGAGTCTCGGCTGACGGAAGCGACGACCGCTGGCGCCATCCATCTCCTGACCCTGTCTCTCGATGGCGCCGACAGGGATACCCTGGCGAAACTGGCCGACCGTTTTCGTGAACGTTACCCACAACGCGGGGTTTGCGTGATCGCCAGTCACAACGGCGAACAGGTCACCGTCATGGCGGCAGTGACGCGCGACCTGATTCCGCAAGGCATTCGCGCAGGCGACCTGGCCGCCTATCTGGCGCGTCAACTGGGCGGCGGAGGGGGCGGCGCTCCGCATCTGGCCTTCGGCGGCGGCCCCGATTCCACCCGCCTGCCCGAAGTCCTGGCCAGTGTCCGTACCTGGCTGGAGGAAAAAGCGCCCGGCAGCGACGCCTCCTGACGTTCCGCCTTCCGCCTTCCGTTTTGCGTTTTCCGTTTTCCCGCCCCATGAAAAAAATCCGAACTATCCTGCGCAAAGAATGGGCTGAAGTTTTCAAGAACCGCATGGTGTTTTTCACCGTAGCCTTCCTGCCGCTCCTGCTGACCGCCATACCGCTCGTGGTCCTCGCTACCATGCGGGATAGCCTTAACACCCCCGGCTTTTCGACTGATCTGCCGCCAGAGGCTACCGAGACCTTTTGCCAGGGCGCCAACCTCGGCTCGGCGGACTGCCTGCAAGTCTTCCTGGTCAGTCAATTTATGCTGATGTTTATGGTCATCCCGGTTGCCATTCCGGTCACGATGGCCGCTTATTCCATCGTCGGCGAAAAGACAACCCGCAGTCTGGAGCCACTGCTGGCAACCCCCATCACCACGCTGGAATTGCTTGCCGGCAAGAGTCTGGCGGCAGTCATCCCGGCTGTTCTGGCAACCTTTGCCGCCTTTGGCCTCTTCGCCCTGGGCAGTTGGGTAATCGTTGGCGGTCAGAAGATGCTGTTTGCCGCCCTGTTCGCGCCGCGCTGGTTGATTGCCGTCTTTGTGGTTGGGCCTTTGCTGGCCTTGCTGGCCGTCATCTTCGCCCTGATTGTCTCCTCGCGCGTCAACGACCCGCGCGTGGCGGAACAAATCTCGATGGTCATCATCGTTCCCGTTCTGGTGGGCCTGTTCGGGCAGATGGCTGGTTTCTTCGTCCTGAATACGCGCGTGATTGCGCTCGTCGC
This sequence comes from Anaerolineales bacterium, assembly GCA_034436275.1. Taxonomy (GTDB): domain Bacteria; phylum Chloroflexota; class Anaerolineae; order Anaerolineales; family Villigracilaceae; genus DAOTVX01. The sequence goes on from DAOTVX010000019.1 coordinate 29,906, forward strand.
GCTGGTCATGTTGTGCCTCGATGCTTTCCTGTTTTACCTCGCGGGCGAAATCTTCCAGCGCGAATCCATCCTCACGCGCTGGAAATAGATACACGGAGGTAGCGTATGCGTGCCAGATTCATCGCGTTCTTGTCGGGCTTGCTGGCCCTGTTGCTGGCGACGCCGGTCCGGGCGCAAGAGGAGGGTCTGGTGTTGCAATTGACGCGCGACTGGGGCTACGGCGGCGGCAAAGACATTCAGGGGCTGTTCTCGCTCAAGGCCAGCGGGCCGGACGATCTGAGGCGGGTAGAATTTTATCTGGACGAGACGCTCCTTTTCACAGACACCGAGCCGCCTTTCCGTTTCCAGTTCAACACCGACAATTACCCGCTGGGCGAACACACCCTTTACGCCATTGGCTATACCGCCGATGGACGACAACTCCACTCACGCCGCATTCAGGTTAACTTTGTCACGCCGGAGACCGGCTGGAAGACGGTCGGGAAAATCGTAGGGCCAATCCTGGCCTTCGTTGTGCTGGCGATGCTGATCACCACTGTTGCGCCGTTCCTGGGCGGTAGCCGCAAAGCGACCCTGCCCGCTGGCGCACCGCGTACGTACCCCCTGGGCGGCGGCATCTGTCCGCGCTGTCAGCGACCGTTTGCGTTCCATCTCTGGGGGTTAAACCTGCTGGGCGGCAAATTTGACCGTTGCCCTTACTGCGGCAGGTGGAGTCTGGTCCGCCGCCGCTCGCTGGAGGAACTGCGCGCGGCCGAACGCGCAGAACTGGCAAACGCCATGACACCCCCTGCCGAAAGCGAAGAGGAACGCCTGAAACGCGCCCTGGACGATTCGCGCTATCAGAATCTGTGAGCGGCGTCGCCGGGCAGGAGGTATCCCACCCTTCCGCGACGGGCACAGCCGCTGTGCGGCAGTGATCGACCGGGCAAGTTGTCCGCTTATGGCCGCTCTTCCTCCCCCTCCCCGCCTGATTTACGATCTTTCCTTCGCCGACCTCGCTGCCCTGATGGACGAATGGGGCGAACCGTCCTACCGCGCCCGGCAAATCTGGAATGGTCTCTACGGCTCGTTCTGGAACGATGCCGCCCAGTTCACCAACCTCCCGCTGACCCTGCGCGCTCGCCTGGCCGAAACGTTCTGCTTCCAGCCGCTGACCCCACGCAAATGGCTGACCTCCCCCGACGGCCTGACCTGCAAGACGCTCTTTACCCTGCCAGACGGTCAACCGCTTGAGGCCGTACTGATGCAATATGAGGAGCGCAACACGATTTGCCTTTCCACACAGGTCGGTTGCGCCATGGGGTGCGTCTTCTGCGCGACCGGGCAAATGGGCTTTCGCCGCCACCTTTCGAGCGGGGAAATTGTGGCCCAGGCCATGTACTATGCCCGGCTGCTACAAAGCCAGGGCCAGACAGTGAGCAACATCGTCCTGATGGGAATGGGCGAACCATTCCATAACTATACGAATACCATGGCCGCGATAGATCGTCTCAACGATGCACAAGGCTACAACTTCGGAGCGCGGCGTATTACCATCTCCACCGTTGGCCTGGTGCCGGGCATCCGGCGCTTTACGCAGGAGAGACGGCAAGTCAACCTGGCCATCTCGCTCCACGCCGCGGACGATGCCCTGCGCGCCAGCCTGCTGCCGGTTGCTCGTCGTTACCCCCTTGCCGAACTGTTCGCCGCCTGTCGCGAGTACGTCGCCACAACGGGACGGCGCATCACCTTTGAGTGGGCATTGATTCGGGGAGTCAACGATTCGCCACAACAGGCACGGCTGCTCGCCCGGCAACTCCAGGGCTTGCTCTGTCACGTCAACCTTATCCCGCTCAATCCGACCACCCGCTACCCCGGCCAGCCAGCCGGACGGGCAAGCGCCGAAGCCTTCTGCACCATCCTGAAGCAGGCCGGCATACCGTGTACGATTCGTCTGCGGCGCGGGGCCGAGATTCAAGCCGGCTGCGGACAACTGGGCAATGCAGTAGAGAGAACATAAGCGGAGTCACCGCAAGGTAAGGAGACAGAGACATGGAAGTACAGGTTGGGAATACCGTAGTAGAACTCGTCATCGGCGATATTACGGAAATGACCACCGAGGCGATTGTCAATGCCGCCAACGAACATCTGGCGCACGGCGGCGGCGTGGCCGGAGCAATTGTGCGCAAAGGTGGAGCGATCATCCAGCAGGAAAGCGAGGCCTGGATTCGGCGTCACGGCCGCGTGCCGACCGGCAGCGCGGCGATTACCTCAGCCGGCCGCCTACGCGCGCGGTATGTCATCCACGCCGTCGGCCCGGTTTACAATGGCACGCCCGGCGCGGCGGAACTGCTGGCGTCTGCCGTCCGCGCCGCGCTGCAAATGGCCGATGAACAGCACCTGAAATCCATTGCGCTGCCCGCCATCAGCACCGGCATCTTCGGCTATCCGCTGGACGAGGCCGCGTCGGTCATGGTACAGGCAACGCTGGCCTACCTGCGGCAGGGAACTACCGCTCTGGAACGGGTGGTCTTTTGTCTCTACGACGCCCGGGCCTATCAGGCGTTTGTCGAAGCCGTCCAACGCCTGGCGTAAGGCTGGAACGGGGCTCCCGAGACAGCCTGGCGAGGCCGCCGCGCAACGCTGGTATAATTGCTGTTGTTCATCGCCCGGCAGGGAATTCAGGCAACGCAGTTCCTGGTGTACCCTCCATCCTGATCGTACTGATTGGCGGCAGTTTATCGCGCCCGCTCTGTCCACGCTGACACTGCTCCCACCGGCATTGCCCGGCTGCCTGACCCGGAGGTACCGCCGCAGAAAAGCGGGAAAAATTGGAACGTGTACGAGGCAAAGACCAGTCCGTTCGTCATCCTCATCCCCTTCCCACACAGGTATCGTTATGAGCGCACCGACCAGAGAGACATCCTTGCTTGACCGACCGGTTTTCGCTGGTTCCACCACCTTCACCTGGGAAAAAGCCTTGTTTGGCCTGCTCGTCATCCTGGCCATCGTCAGCCGCCTGTACAACCTGGGGCAACGCGTGATGAGCCACGACGAGAGCCTGCATACCTATTTCTCCTGGGAACTCTATCGGGGCATTGGCTACAAGCACGATCCGATGATGCACGGGCCGCTTCAATTTCACCTGCTGGCGCTGACGTACTTCCTGTTCGGCGTCAACGATTTCACCGCTCGCCTGCCCCATGCTATCGCCAGCATCCTGACCGTACTGGCACTGTGGCCCTGGCGGCGCTATCTGGGACGCGCCGGAACGTTGATTGCCGCCTTGCTGATGGTGATTTCGCCCTACATGCTCTATTACGGGCGCTATGCCCGCAACGAGGCGTTTGTGGCGCTTTTCGGCGTGCTGATGTTGTATGCCATCCTGCGCTATCTCGAAACCGGGCGCGCCTCGTACCTGTACCTGCTCACCGCGGCCACCGTCTTGCATTTCACCGCCAAAGAGACCGCCTTCATTTACACTGCCCAGGCCCTGCTCTTTCTGGCCGTTTACTTCGTCGCGCGCCTGATGCGCCGTGAGTGGGCCTCTCCGCTCGAACAGCAAGTTTTTCTCGTGCTGCTGGCGGTCAGCGTCATTCTTCTCGGCAGCACCCTCGGCCTGGCGATTTCCTTGAAACACCATCCCCCCATCAGTTCGCCCCTCGCCGAGGGAGAGGCGCACCCGCCATTGCTACCGGTGCTTATCATCCTGACCGTCCTGACTCTGGCGGCGGCGCTGATACTATTGGTGCGCGGTCTGGGCTGGCAGGCAATACGCGCCGAACGCTCGTTCGACTTACTGATGCTCCTCAGCACGCTCGTCCTGCCGCAGCTGAGCGCTTTCCTCGTCAAGGCGGTGGGCTGGGATCCGCTCAACTACACCTTCCAGTGGCCCGGCTGGGACTGGAAGATGTTGCTCTCCCAGGGGCTGGTGCGTCTGGCCATCTGTCTGGTGCCGATGTTCCTGCTCTCCATTCTGCTCGGGCTGTGGTGGAACAAGGCGCTCTGGCTGCGCAACGCGGCCTTGTTCTACGCGATTTTTGTCCCTCTCTACACGACCCTGTTCACCAATGGCGATGGCTTCTTCAGCGGGATGATGGGTTCGCTGGGATACTGGCTGGCGCAGCAGGGGGTCAATCGCGGCAGCCAGCCCTGGTACTACTACGTGCTGGTGCAGATTCCCATCTACGAGTTCCTGCCGGCGCTGGGCCTCTGGCTGGCGGCCTACCTGGGCTGGCGCGGTCAACGGCCACGACTCCTGCCCGCTGAAGTTCAGGCTGAGACCGATACCGCCAGCGAAGGCGACCATACCTTCCGCCTGCTGTTCTGGTGGTCATTGAGCAGTGTGGTGGCATTTACCATTGCCGGCGAGAAAATGCCCTGGCTCACCGTGCACATCACCCTGCCGATGATCCTGATTACCGGCTGGGGGTTGGGACAACTGGTAGAGCGCATCCACTGGGAGCACTGGCAGGCCGGGCGCGGCTGGCTGGTGCTTGGTCTCCTGCTCATTTTCATTACCAGCACCTTTGGAGCATTGCTGGCCTGGGGCGGCCCCACCCGTCCGTTCGCCGGCAAAGACCTAGAATCCCTGCGCGTCACCGCTTCCTTTCTGCTTTCTCTGCTGGCCATGCTGGGCAGTGCCGCCGGCTTGAGTTACCTGCTCAAGGATTGGGATGGCCGTCAGTTGTTGCGTCTGGGCGCGCTAACGTTCTTCGGCCTGCTCGCCATCCTGACCGCGCGCGCCGCCTTCCGCGCCGCTTACATTGAGTACGACAACGGAACTGAGTTTCTGGTCTATGCTCACGGCGCGCGTGGCGTGAAAGACATCATGGAGCAAGCCGAAGAAATCTCCAAACGCACCACCGGCGGTTACGGTCTGCACATCGCCTACGACGCCAGCGCGCCGGATACCGGCGTCTCCTGGCCGTTCGTCTGGTACCTGCGCGACTATACCAATGCCACGCCATTCGATCAGCCCAGCCGCAGTCTGCGCGATTCGCCCTTCATCATTGTTGACGAGAAAAACTTCCTGAAAATCGAGCCGGTCGTGGCCGATAACTACTACCGCTTTGACTACATCCGCATGGTCTGGCCCAATCAGGATTACTTCAATCTGGTCTCGCCCCGCCCTGCCGATCAGCCTTTTCCGCCCGATTATCCTTGCCGGGGGGCGCTGGCCATCTTCCGCTTGTGGAAGAGTCGCGATTTCTCACGCGTGTGCAATTACCTGGGCAATCCCCAACTGCGCGCCGCCCTGTTCCAGATCTGGCTCAATCGCGATTACCGCCTGTACGCCACCGCCACCGGCCAGACCACCCTGACGCCGGCAACTTGGGAACCCTCGGATAAAATGCGGCTTTACATTCGGAAAGACGTGGCGGCGCAAATCTGGAACTACGGCGTGGCCGCCCCCATCACCAGCGAGCCAACCGTCTCGCCCTACGAGGCGGGCCTGATTACCGTGCAGGCCGACCTGATCTTCGGCACACAAGGCGAAGGCCCCGGTCAGTTCAACGCCCCGCGCGGCCTGGCCATCGCGCCCGACGGCAGCCTCTACGTGGCCGATTCGCGCAATCACCGCATCCAACACTTCAGCGCCGAGGGCCAGTTCCTCGGCGCCTGGGGATCGTTCTCGGGTCTGGAGCAGGGCCAACCCGCTCTGGATCGCTTCAACGAACCCTGGGGCGTGGCTGTCTCTCCCGATGGCCAGTGGGTGTACGTGGCGGACACCTGGAATCACCGCATCGTCAAATTCACGGCGAACGGGCAACCTGTCCAGAGCTGGGGACATGCGAATTTTGGCCAGAGCAGCGATCCCTATGGCTTCTGGGGACCGCGCGGCCTGGCCGTTGACCGCCAGGGACGGGTGTACGTCACCGATACCGGCAACAAGCGCGTGGTTATCTTCGATGCCAGTGGTCACTACCTGACCCAGTTCGGGCAACTGGGCATGGAGCCGGGCCAGTTCGACGAACCGGTCGGCATTGCCCTGGACGCGTTGGGCAATGTTTACGTAGCCGATACCTGGAACAGCCGCGTCCAGTCCTTCCAGCCCGCTCCAGATGGCCTGACCTTTGTGCCGCTCAATCAGTGGCCGATTGCCGGCTGGTTTGGCCAGTCGCTCGACAACAAACCTTACCTGGCGATTGGGCCGGATGGCGATGTTTTCGTCACCGACCCGGAAATGTACCGTGTGCTGGAATTTACCCCGCAGGGTACTTTTGTGCGCGCCTGGGGCGAGTACGGCGTGGGGCCGGCTGAAATCGGGCTGGCAGCCGCCGTGGCCGTGGACGCGCAGGGACGCGTCTGGGTCAGCGATGCCGGCAACCATCGCCTTATGCGCTTCACCCTGCCGCCCAGGGTTTTGCCATCCCCCACCCCCACGCCGACGGTCCTGCCGCTGGCGCAGTGCCAGATTCCCGCCGAAGTAACCCTGCTCGACCTCCACGCCTGTCCCGATGCGACCTGCGCCAGCGTCGGCCGGGTTCCGGGCGGCGAAACGCTCACCCTCCTGCCGTTCGCCGCCGTCAACGGCTGGGTGCCGGTACGCTGGAATGACCTGCTGGGCTGGATTCCGGGTACATCTTGCCTGTCACGTCCGTAACTACGCCTGCTCAAAGTGACTGCTCAAACCCGGCAATACGCCTCTACCTAACTCGCATCATTGCGCCACACGCCGAGGCAAGCTTTCCGAGACGGCAACACGACCTCCGGACTTGTGAGAGAATCACGACCCGGCCGAATCTTTG
>DAOTVX010000020.1:0-12273 GCA_034436275.1 Anaerolineales bacterium
TTGCTTACTTACATCGCCGCTGTGGCTATCGCGCTCGCCGCTCACCGCTACCAGCGCCCAGACTTGTACCGTCGCCGTTCGATGGTCTTGGCTCACCTATGACACTATCAATTACCGAACGCTCTCGTATAAAAAAAACGGCTCGAGCCGGTTTCATCTTTTTTTGTTAGTTCTGTTTTTGTGATAATGAGCCGGTTTTTGGTTTGTAAGGCAGGCCTTTCTCGTCAAATAATTTTCGCCCTTGCTTACCAAAACGATGATAGATTCCAGCGCAATATGCCACATCCGCTTCATCAAGCAAAACCTTGTTGCCGCTTTCCCCTATTTGCTTGATAATGCCAGCCTTCACCTACTTTAATATCGTGGGGTGTAGTAGATTATATTTTCGCGCGGCTTCACTGACCCAAATTTCCTTCCCCTTCAGGTGGGCATATTTCTTGTACTCCGGCAAATCTTCTTTGCGGAGAATGGTCTTTGCCACTTCGCCCTCATCCACGACCACGTTATCCATTACCATAGCAGCCTTAATTTTACCACTCTCCACCAGTGAACGCAGGTGCGCCTCGTCCAGCCCGTATTTGCGGGGGCTTCAGGAAGGGGGAGGAGGGTTGGGAGGGCGGGTAGGGCAGCCATCGGTTGCTCCTTTCACCATAACGCAAAACGCACCCAGGGAGCGGGTGCGTCAAAGCGGACAGGGAAGGCCCCTGTTGAGTAGCGGGGGGTGGATTCGAACCACCGACCTCCAGGTTATGAGCCTGACGAGCTGCCACTGCTCTACCCCGCGTCGTGAGCAATATTGTACTATCGCTTTCCCGGCACGTCAAGCCACCGCGTTCTGGTCACCAAAAATTCCTGATTGATTTTTTCTCTGAAAAGGGTTAGAATGTAAATATACTTGCGTATAGAAATCGTTATGAGCATGCTGCGCCATCCTCTCCGCCTCAATGTGGGCTTTCTCATCAGCGCGGCTGTCGGGACTAGCCGTGATTTTGAGTTCGACTTCGAACGCATGCCCCTGGGAGAGGATGTTTTGCTACACGCTTTTGGGGGAGTGGCTCACTTCGATCGTACCCCGCAAGGCCTGCTGTTACAGGGGCATTTCCACGGCGGTATAGACCTGGAGTGCGTACGTTGCCTGGAGACTTTCATCTACCCCATCACCTGGGAACAGACCGATCTCTACGCCTTCGACCAACGCTCGTTGTCTGAATCGAACCTCCTGGTGCCCGAAGACGGTTACATAGACCTTGAGCCTCTCCTGCGAGAATACGCCTTGCTGGAGGTGCCCATCAACCCGATTTGCCGGCCAGATTGCCGGGGCTTGTGTCCGGTCTGCGGCCAAAACCTGAACCAGGCCGACTGTGGACACCGCCCCGAAGCAGATTCGCCGTTCGCGGCGCTCCAAAGCCTGCTGGAGTGAATCGCGTCACCGAGTGATGGAGGGAAACGGATGACACCGCAAAAATATCAGCGCTATCGCCAGATACTGAGCCTCCTGCTGGATAAGGCCGCAGTACAGGGTTATCTGACCCTCGAGGATGTGGCAGAGGCGTCTCAGATCATGCCTTACGAAACCGAGCGCATGAGCGTCATCATGCTGGCGTTACGCCAACGCGGTGTAGAGGTGATTGAGGTCGAAGAGGAGGAGCCTTCCCTCCCATTCGATGAGGGGCTTCTGACCGAAGGCGAGATCGTGGACGGAGCCGGTGTTGAAAGCAGCGATATTGTCAGCCTTTATTTACAGGAAATGTCCCTGGTGCCCCTGCTGACGCCTGACGAGGAGTTCACCCTGGCCATGCGCATCGAGAAAGGCCGTGCGGCGCGCGCGGAACTGCTACGCGGCAATGTCCGCAAAGGTTCCGCCCGCTACCGCCGTCTGGAAGCGCTGGTGCAGGACGGTCTCCAGGCGCGCGAGCATCTCATCAAAGCCAACACCCGTCTGGTAGTCTCGGTGGCCAAACGTTACCTGGGTTGCGGTATTCCGTTCCTGGATTTGATCCAGGAGGGCAACCTGGGCCTGATGAGAGCGGTCGAGAAATTTGACATCCATCGCGGCTTTCGCTTCTCGACCTACGCTACCTGGTGGATTCGTCAGGCCATCACGCGCGCCATCGCCGATCAGGGACGGACAATTCGTTTGCCGGTTCACATGGTAGATCGCATCCGCCAGATTTATCGCGCCATGCATGAACTGGAACAAGTCCTGGGACGTCCTCCCTCGGCAGAGGAACTGGCGCGCGAACTGCATCTGGACATCCGTAAAGTGCAATGGAGTATGAAAGTCGCCCTGCTGCCGCTTTCTCTGGAAAGTCCGATTGGAGACGAAGAGGATACCGAACTGGGCACGTTCATCGAGGATGAAATTTCACCCTCGCCAATGCAGAGCGCTTACCATTCCATGTTGCGGGAAAAGATTGACGAAGTGCTGGCAACGCTCCCGCCGCGCGAGGCGCGTGTGCTGCGCCTGCGTTTCGGCCTGGAAACAGGTACCCCCTATACCCTGGAGGAAGTGGGAGAGAAATTCGGGCTGACGCGGGAACGCATCCGTCAAATTGAAGGGAAAGCCCTGCAGCGTTTGCGCCACCCTCGCCGCGCTCGCTTGTTGAAGGACTATCTCTGACCCCATGCCTGCTGGCGACAAGTTGACAGCCCTGTTATTCTGGTTTATGCTTGGCATCGTCCGGGTGGGTCCGGCGCGGCGAGACCCTGTGAACCCCGCCAGGTCCGAGAGGAAGCAACGGTAAGCAGTGCGTTTTGGGCGCCGCCGGTCAGCCTGCCCGGATTTTCCTTAATTACCCTTCCTCCTGCAGGCCAGTTGTGGCAAAATCATAAGGCACGTGAGCCTGACAGGCACAATGCCGGCTCTCAAGAAAAGTTTTCGGGACCAAACCTATGTGGCGTTGGATTGGATTCTTGCTGGCAGTTGCCGCTGGTATCGGACTGGGGTTACTTTATGGCTGGGTGATCAGCCCGGTGCAATATACCGACACCGCCCCCGATACGCTACGCGCCGATTACCGCGCCGACTACGTGTTGATGGTGGCTGAAATCTACCACCACGAGCACGATCCTTCGCTGGCCGCGCAGCGCCTGGCCTTCCTGGGAAGTGAAGCCCCCTCCCGAATCGCGGCCGAAGGGCTGGACTTTGCCCTGCAACACGGCTATGCGCCAGCCGACGTAGCCATGTTGCAGGAACTGGCCTGGGCACTCCTGACCTGGCAGCCGGCAGCCGGAGGTGTACCGTGATCGAGAGGCCTGAATCGCCCCGGCGCGGTGGTCACTGGTATTTGCTCACGGGCTTGCTGATTGGCCTGGCACTGGGTCTGGTCTACGCCTGGAAAATCTCTCCGGTGCGCTACGTGGATACGGACCCGGCGGCGCTGCGCGCGGATTTTAAGGATCAGTATCGTCTGACAATCGCCTCGGCTTATCTGGCTACGGGCAACCTGGCACGCGCTCAGGCGCGGCTGGCGCTACTGCAGGAAAGCGATCCCCTCCAGGCAATAAACGATCAGGCGCAGCGCTGGCTGGGACAGGGGAAGCCGGCTCAGGAACGGGAAGCATTGCTGGCCCTGGCCTCTGCCCTCCGTCAATCTCAACCTGCCGCTGTCTCGTCTCCCTCCCTGCCCAACGAACCCTCGCTGCCGGCTCAGCCCGGCGCGACGGATTCCCTCACTCCCTCGGCGAGCGGCAGGGCCTCATCTGCGCAAACCCCTTCCCCGTCGGCGACGCCGACGCGCACCAGATTGCCACCCGCCTCCCCAACGCCGCGCCCAACGCGTACACCAACCCCGACGCCAGGCGCGCCGTTCCGCTTGAGCAGTCATCAAACCATCTGCGACCCTGCCCTGCCGGAAGGACTGTTGCAGATTGAGGTGCGCGATGGCAGCGGCAAAGCCATCGCCGGCGTGGAAATCGTGATTACCTGGCAAGGGGGCGAGGAACACTTTTTCACCGGCCTCAAGCCGGAAATGGGAAACGGCTACGCCGATTACCAGATGACTCCTGGCGTCCTGTACGCGTTGCGGCTGCTTCCTGCCAGCACCCTGGTGACCGATCTCGGCGCACCGTCTTGTAACGATCAGGGTACAGAATACTGGGGCGGTCTGCGTCTGATCTTTGAGCAACGCTGAGCCAACCCGATGACAAAGCGGAGGCCATGTCTCATCTGGCCTCCGCTACGTTTTCCAATCGCCTCCACCCCACAGCGAATGTAACTGCCGCTTTATTCAGAACGTAAGCGGCGGGATTACCGGACTACTCAAACGACCCGGAAAGAGTATCCCGCCTCCCCTGGCGGCGAGGCGCGCCTGCCGGCAGGAGAATCAGGGCATGGGATTGTTGAGCGCCCAGTCGTTGCCCAGAATAACCTCGACATCCGCCTCTGCCGCCGGGTTGAACTCAATGCGCAACTGGCTGCTCGAGGTGATGTTCATCACCGTCATCAGATAGCGTACAAGGTAAGGATTCCCGGTATGGTCAACGATAATGGTCTGAGCCGTATAACTGGCATTGCCCACATTGACCACGTTCATCCCCTGCGCGGCGAAGTATTCCTGCGTGGCAGCCGCCAGGCCAGCCGTGTAGGTGCCGTTCAGGAAGACCACCCGCGCTCCTTCCTGGCGCATCAGTTCCGTAGCGTCGCCGCTGGCCAGCGGGCTGGCGGCTCCGCCGCCGAAGATGGTATCCCGCAGGACGCGAATTTTATCCGGCAGAGGGCGCACGATAGCCAGCGTCTGCCCGTTATAGGTTACTTCCGCAGGCGCAGCCATCGTGTAATCAATCACCCCCCGCTGGATGTTCTCCACGGGAATATCTTTGACCAGCATCGCCAGGCGCATGGCATCGTCGAAAGACAGGTTCGTATGGATGCCCGAGGAAAGTTCCTGATAGAGAGCCGGCGCTTTCGCCACCAGCGATACCAGATTCTGCGGCTGGAGCACCTTCTGGCGGATCGCCATGATGACCTGCTGCTGACGATGAGCACGGTCTATGTCCTCGTGTTCCGTATTGCGGGCGCGCGCGTAGGCCAGGGCAATCGGGCCGCACATCGTTTGCACCCCGGGCTCCAGTTTCGTCATGTGGCCATACATCGGCGTCACCGTAATCTCTGCCGGCACATCCACCTCGATACACCCGATCTCATCTATCAACCGTTCGAAGGTGCTGAAGTCAATTTGAGCATAGTACTGCACCGGAACGCCGATGAATTCCTCCACCGTGCGCATGGCCAGCGCCGGTCCACCGCCGGGCAATTTGTAGGCTTCGCCAAACATGTAGGCCATATTGATTTTGCCATAGCCAAAGCCGCCCGGAATGTTGACCCACAGGTCGCGCGGGATGGACAACATGCCGGCGCTCTTGCTTACCGGATCCACGGTCAGCAGAATCATGGTGTCCGAACGAGGCGCGCCCTGTTCTTCTACCCAGTCGCGATAATCCAGGCCGATGAAAAGGATATTGATGCGGCTGGCGCCATCCCAGGGCGGGGGCAATTCCACGACGGGGGCGCCGGGAGTGGAAGTGGGAGTCGCCACCGGCGTTCCTTCGGCATTCACCGCTCCCGGCGTGGCCGGCAGACCGGAGACTGTTCCGGCCGGGCAGGAGGGCAAGGGGATGCCGTCCAGAGAGGTCAACCGCCAGCAATGCACGAAACTGCGCACAGCCACAAAAACCAGGCCCGCCAGCAGCAGAGCAAGCCCCAGGAAAATGGCTGGCTTCGCCAGGGGGTGTTTGAGAAAGCGGAATTTTGATGTATTCATAGTTAACCAGAGATAATTCGAGGAGAAAAGCGCCTCAGGCCAGCGTTTTCCATGAGCGGCAGCCGGGTCACTTTGGCGCTGGCGGGGGGATGGGGAGCGATTCTTCTTCCACGCTCGCCCATTTATCGCCCTCCGGAATCAACATGATCGGGATCTCTTCAACCACCGGATATTTGCGGTGGCAATCCTGGCAAATCAACCAGGCCTCTTTATAGAGGACAAGCCGGCCCTCCTTTTCGCGCACACAGGCCGGGCATCGCAGGATTTCCAGCAACTCGGCATCTATCATGAACGTACCCTTCACGTGAGTTCGGGACAGGCTGTTGAAACAGCCTGAGAATTGACGTTATTTTACCACGTCTACGGCTGGCACAGGCCCAGTTCCCTGGCTTTGGCCTGCGGGTCTTCTACCGCCGAGCCATATTCGCAGACGGCCTGCCAGGGTTCATAGTGGGTGGCAAACTCGTCCGAAAAAAGCACCTGACCGTTGCGGGAAACAGTGCGCGTGACGTAGACATCGGCGCCATCGGCAGCCCAGTCCACCTGCTTCATGGCATCGGGCGGCAGGTCGGGGTTCAGGCGAAAGAGCGGCGCCGGCGCGCGGACGATGTTGCGCGGGCCGGTAGTGGTCCAGGTCACGCGGCGGCCATCGCGGGTGGAGTAAAACTTCCACGTCAGGCGCTGCGCGCTTTCGTTGACGTAGGTTTCCATCAAAAGCCAGTAGGGGGTATCGTTGACAAACTTGAGGTCCACCAGGGGGAAGTACACCGTCGCGTCCATACCGGCCAGATTCGGGTCAATGCCGGATGACGTTTGCTCGTAATACGAAACGCGGTAGGCGTGCGCATGGCGTTCGAGAACAGGGTAGCCAGCGAAGAAAGCCGTGCGGAAGAGGGTGGTACTGACCTGACAGACTCCGCCGCCGATGCCCTTGATGGTGCGACCATTGTAGATAATCATGGCCTCCTGATAGCCGTTTTCCAGGCTGATATCGCCCAGGGCTTCCCCCATCGAGAACGTTTCGCCCGGCGCCACGAGCAAGCCGTGGAAACGCGCCGCGGCCAGGCGAATATTCTGTACCCGCGCGGCTGAGGAGCCGCGGAAATAGGTGACGGAATAGGCCGGGTCACTGACCAGTTCGGTAATTCCTAATGACTCGGCTGTGGCGTCATCGCCAACCTGTGGTGGCTTGACGATGATTTCCAGTGGCAGGGTGTGCTCGCCGGCCAGCACGCGCGTCTGAATGGCGGCTTCCATGAGCGGCAGGTTGAGTTCACGACCGGTCACCGATGGCTGAATGAGTTCTAACTGACGCGTTTCGTCATTGAAGATAAAACGGGCATTCTGGGCTTCCCGGCGAATAGCGGCGTTGATTTCCTGCAGCAAGCCATGCAACGCGGTCGTGTCGAACGAGATAAGGAAGCGCGCTGATTCGGGCTTAATGACCACCAGTCTGGCCAGGGTAGCCGCATCTATCACCCAGGGGCCGGGATCTTCAGGTTGGGCATCAGGCAACGTAAGCGTCAGCGGTTGGCTCAAGGCCGCGCGCAGGGCGGCGGCCTGTTCGGCGGCGTCCAGAATGCGCGGCCTTTCCTCCCGAACCGTCAAAGGAACTTCGCCATCCTGAAAGGATTGTACCTGTCGCGTCAGCGCGGCCAGGGTCGTCTCCATATCCAGCGAGCGCCCAACCTGGCCGGGATTGTAGATCACGTTGGTGCCCTCTAGACGCAATTCGGCCTCGCGCAGCGGCTGGTTGATTTGAGCGGCCAGATGACTCAGGTAAGTATAGGCCTGCTGTTGATCGAAAATGACCACGGCTGGCAAATGCACCGTTCCTTGCGCGGCGTTGATCTGATCGGCCAGAGCATGGAACAGCCCCTCGCGACCAATCTGATAGGCCTGGCGCGCCGAAGTCTGCGCCTCGAGGCGCAGGCCCAGTTCCGCAGGCGTGGCTTGCCAGAGGCGATCGCCATCACGAAAGACAATGCGACCGCGCTCGAGGTAAATCAGCCTCTGCTCCAGTCGTCGGGCGGCCTCGTCAGGGGGCAGACCGCCCAGGTCCACACCCGCTACCATGACACCGGGCAGGATACGCCCGCGATACATTGCCTGATAGCCCAGGCCGAACGTCAGGGTCATTGCCAGAGACAGCGCCACGCCTGAAATCAGCATGGTCAACAGGGTCACCGCAGGGGTTGGCGTCTTTCGCTGCCGGGTAGAAGTCACAAAGAGGGACATGGCGCAAGAGAAAAAGTAGAAAAGGTTGCCGGTACGTTGAACGCAGCCAGCAGGTTCGCAAGGTTTGGGAATACCTTACCGTTGGGCCAGGCAAACCCTCCAGGAAGCCTGCGACTACGCTCCAGGCAAGGGTTTTCGGCAAGCACGCCTGGCGATCTAACGCCTGTTCGTGAGCGTGGGCGGCTCTGGCACCCCGCGCTCAACGTAACAGGGGTTGGCAGGGATCCACGAAATTATAATATCACTCGCCAAAGGTATCTGCAACAGGACATTGGCCGCCTTCTTCCGCGCTCGTCAATCCTCCAGGAAGACGTGACAAGCCGGGCGCAGCGGAGGCACGCTCCCAAACCGCGACAATAGAACGTCCAAAGGCATGACCAATCAGACGGTCCGCCAGACGAGTCAAGGGGGTCAGGAAACGATCCCAGAAGAGAATCTGCCGTCGCGTGGGCAGCGCCTGACGCAAGAGATACCGATTGGCGAAAGAGAGAAGAAAGCCCGACGAATCCAGATAGCCTAGCTGGAGTAACCGGGTTTGCGCCGGGGTCAATGCCCGTAGCGTGGCGCGCGTATAGCGGCGATAATGCCCGATGGCGCGATCAAAGGGACTGTATAGCGCCGGAAAGGCCGGCGCGAGCACGATCAGGTGACCGCGCGGCTGCAGGCGCATCGCCGCCGCCTCCAGTTCGGC
This sequence comes from Anaerolineales bacterium, assembly GCA_034436275.1. Taxonomy (GTDB): domain Bacteria; phylum Chloroflexota; class Anaerolineae; order Anaerolineales; family Villigracilaceae; genus DAOTVX01. The sequence continues at coordinate 8,692 of DAOTVX010000020.1, forward strand.
GCGGTCGTCCTCGATATGCTCCAGAACGTCAATGTAGAGGATGGTATCAAATTGGGGCAGGGGCGGCAAATCGGCCAACACGCCGCGCACAGGACGACAGCAGGCCGGCAGGTCCCCGCGTTGAATTTTCGTCTCCACCTGCGCCAGCAACGCCGCGTCGGGCTCCAGGCACCACCACTCCTCCTCGCTTCCCGAACACAAAACGGCTGTTGTGGCGCCCAGGCCGGCGCCCACCTCCAGCACCCGCTTCCCCAGATAGGGTTTCAAGAAATCACCGAAGTAGGCTTTCCAGCGCACTGCCTCGGCAAAGAGATCCAGTTCCGCGCCAGGATAGGACTGCGAGCCTAGCGTTCCCACCGCTCCACCTGCAAGACATAAGCCTGATAATCGGTGGCCGGGATAAACATGCGCGCGCTGCGATAACTCAACAGCAGGAAAGTCAACAACGCCAGGAAAAGAAACGCCTGCGAGGCGAGCAAGGTCAACCCGATGGCGACCGTCGTGGCCCAGCCGGGAATCGCCAGCGGAGTTAAATAACGGATGTATAGCAACACCAGAAAGCCTGTCAGGTCCAGACCAAGCAAAGCCAGCGCGAAGAAGATCAGACGCACATAGACAATTTCCACGTACACGGAAATCGCGCTGAGTCCATGCAGGACGAGAGGCACCAGGCTCATGTGCGATGCGCCGGCATAGCGCCGTCCGCGCGCGGTAGGGATACTGGTCCAGGGCAGGCCAGCGCGCAGGATGCCAGCCGCAAAATGATTCCAGATTTCCTGAAGATATACCACCCGTCCCAGCAGGGAAGAGGGGATCAGGCAGAAATTGCCGAAAGCGATGGTCCGGCCTGTCAAAAGACGAAAGATAGATTTAAAGAGCACGTAAAAAAGGCGGAACAGCCACCCCTCGGTGCGCCGCGTGCGTCGGGCAAAGATAATCGTATCCGCGCACCGCTCAGACTCGGCAAGCAGGCGGGGAATATCCTGCGGGCGGTCTTCGCCGTCACAATCCATGACAATCACCGGGTCCTGGACGCCCATTCTGTACACCCACGTCAGGCCGATTGCAATCGCGCGCTGATGCCCCAGGTTGCGCGTCAGATGGAGAATCTGAAGACTTGTGACACCGCGGCCCGGTACAGGCAGCGAAACGGGAAGTGAGGAGGAGCCATCGTTGACCGCCAGAACGTGGAAAGTCAGTCCCTGTTCGGCAGCCAGCGACTCCAGTTCCTCCAGCAGCCGGCTCAAAGCCGGCCAGTCGTTGTACACAGGAGTGACGATGACGATTGTTTTCATGGCGGAATATAGCGCACGACCGCCAGCACCGCGCCCGCCTTCTCCACCTGGAAGAGCACCGGCAGGTCAGGATAGACGGTTAAGTCATTGTCAAAACGGGTCGAGATCAGGGCATAGAAATCGCGTTCGGGGCGGTTGGCTTCCAGGGCATTATACACGCGGATATCCTCGCGCGCATAGCGCCAGAACGTGGTGGGAGGCCCCCAGACGACCACGCGCGCGTTGGGCGGCGCATGGCGGTTCAGGTAGGTCGCCACCGCGCGAAACGAAGTCCCCCAATAGTCCATCTCATAACGGCGGAAGGCGCCGGCCACGCCGCCAACGAGACTGTTGTAGTAAATGTAAGGATAAGGGTGTAGCAGAACAATGTTGACAATCCCCGGTATCAGAATCGCGCCCACCACACCCGCTCGCATCAGGCGTGACAGAGACTCTGTCCCTCTCTCCAGACCCAGGCCAGCCAGCAAAAACAGAGGCGGCAGGAGGAAAAGAAACTGACGAAAATTGTCATACAGATACGACCTTCCCAGCATCAGCAGGAGCAACGGCAGACCCAGCCACAGCAACGTCATTTCGCCAAATTCGGCGTATGACCGCTCACGACGCGCCCGGCGCAACAACACGAACAGGCCGCTCAGGCTCAACACCAGCACCGGCTCGGTCACCTGCAGAGCCATCAGGGTCGGCAGATAAAAGCGAGGCACCTGATTGCCAGCATAATACTGGCCCTGAAACAATACTTTTCCTGGCCAGGGGAAACTTGCCATCAGGCGGAACGTGATCAGGAAGCGCAAAACAGGCTCCCTCCAGAGATAGGGCCAGGACAGATACATTACGATGAAAGCGACGCCGCCGTAGAGCAGCAGTGACCAGAGCGCAGCCTGACGCCGCGCTCGCCATAGCCGCCAGGCGACCAGCGCGCCGGCCAGCCAGCCGACAATGCGAATGCCGGCGGTCAATCCCAGGACAGTGCTGGCCGCCCAGAAAAGCGGGGAACGGAGCAGCAGGACCGTCTGCTGCAGGCGCGGTCGTACTTCACTCTGCCAGAGTTGGGCACGCAGACGCGGGAAGAACGGCAGCCCCGTCAACCCCAGCCAGAACAACCACAAGACCAGAAAGAGCACTCCGCCCCAAAACCTTGCCAGGATAGGACGCAGGTAGAGGTCAACATCGTGGGCGAACGTTGGATCAGCCTGAAGAGGAGCACGCGCCAGCCAGAGATGGACCCGTTGCCCGACCCAAGCAGCCAGTGCAACTCCGCCGCCGATCCACAGCACAATCAGCGTCAGGCGCAAAAGAAGCGAGCGCGAACGCCATTCGGCGCGTCCATCCAATCGCCCTGCCTCTGGCGCGGTCGCCGCCGGCAGCAGGCTGAGGCACGAGTCCGTCCAGCGCAAACCAGCGTACAGGGTGAGCACGAAGCCGCTCAGGCAGGGAATATCGCGCTCGTTTATGAAGGCATGCCCCCACAGCAAGGGTTGCGTGGCAAAGAGCAGCGCAACGCTCAAGGCCGTCCAGGGTTTCAGCCAGCGTCGCGCCAGAGCATACATGCCCCACACCCCGGCCTGAAACGTCAGGAAGATCAGATAGTGCGCCACATCGGAAACATAGTAGCGCGGAAACAAACGGCCAGCCAGCACACACACGATCCAGAACCAGGCGCCGTAATGGCGCAGGGTTGGATCGCTGTAGGGCAAGGCCGGCGCGCCCCCCAAGATTGCCTTATATGCCGACAGCGACTCCTCGGCATACTGGAAAAAGTTGTGCTCGTCCCAACTTTCCCCATAATCTGTCAACACCAGCAGCCCAATCAGCAGGTTGAGGAGGATAAATAACCTCAACCAGAAGGTGGAATTGGAATGGCGAACAAGATGGCGCACCATAGGTTCTCGTCCATCCAGCAACGTCAACGACTCGATAGCCAACCGAACGCGCCGCGGCTACACCCTTGAAAGCACGCCCGACGACCTGATTCCGTCTCCGGCTTATGATCGTCTGTGATCTGGATGCCAGATTTAGTATCACCGAAAAGGCGCTCTTTTGTCAACCAGCGGGCTGGGAAACGCCTCCACTCTTTGCGCAGATCGAGCTGCCAGGAGAAGCGCGGGCGTCTGCTCGCGCCGGCGCAAGAGGCGATACCGGCGTACCTCGATTAGGAAACAGGTAGGATGTACCCCGTTTGCATTTGGGGTACAATTAGAGTGCTCTATTGTTTTCCAGTTGCTCCAGTTTGCTCAAGGAGGAAGTCATGATCAGGATCGCTCGCTTTTCCGCCGCTCTTGTCTTG
>DAOTVX010000021.1:0-17471 GCA_034436275.1 Anaerolineales bacterium
CCGTAGACATCATTGATTTTGACTATCCCCACTGGCACACCACAGACGATACCGCCGACAAAGTTTCCCCAAAAAGTCTGGAGGCCGTAGGGAGAACCCTGTGGCACTGGATTGAGGCAATGAGCAAGACATTCACCGGCTCATAAGAATTTTCCGTGCTATACTTGGTAGCAGGAAGAAACTGTGCTATGGACAAAATCGCTGAACAACTCTATTTAGATTTCTACCGCGCTACCCCTACCCTATCCGACGCAAGCACCCTTCAAAGATTTGGCACTTTTCACGATAGTCTTCGTGCCCCTATCCATCGCTGGTTTAAGTATCCAGCTGGCTATAGTTACAAATTAGTATACGCGTTTATTGACTCGTACCACCTGACCAGTCAGCACTGGATTCTAGACCCTTTTGTAGGCTGCGGAACAACGTCCGTGGCCGCTAAAGAACGGGGGGTTAACAGCATAGGGATTGAGGCTCACCCTTTTGTCCACTGGGTGGCTCAGGTGAAAACATTTTGGGAGTACGATCTTGAACGCTTACACCGTCGCATTCTAACACTCATCAACGCACTTCATAAACAACTGGAACAATCTTCCGATGTAGATATCTCTACTTTTCCTTCTCTACTCCACAGGTGTTATTCACCCACTAACCTGGCCAGATTAAAAGTCATCCGGGACACAATTGAATCCTTCGATTGCCTGGAAGAGGAACGTAACTTTTTCCGCCTGGCACTAACCGACACGTTACGAACCGCATCCTCCGCCGGCACAGGTTGGCCTTACATTGCCCCCAGTCAATATCACGCCAAACAGGAACGCGACGCCCTGGAAGCATTCATCGAACAGATACAAATTATGTATGACGATTTAAAGCAAATCCACTACAAGTCGCGTCCTGACGTGGAGACCCGCTTGCTGTTAAGAGATGCTCGCGATCCATACCCGGTTGAGAACGACAGCATCGAAATGGCGATTACCTCGCCTCCCTATCTCAATAATTATGATTACGCCGATCGCACCCGTCTGGAAATGTATTTTTGGGGTTGGGCCCAATCATGGAGGGAGATCACAGAAAAGGTTCGCGACAAACTCATTACTGCGGCGACCACACAAATTCGGCGCACGCGCTTTCCAGATTCGCCCCTCGATCCCGACATCGCTTTGCTGAACAAACAAGTTTACCTTGAGTTAGAAACAAAAGTTCGAGAGCTGGAACAGAGACGTCTGAGTAAAGGAGGGAAGAAAAGTTATGATTTAATGGTGGCCGGCTATTTCAACGACATGGTACAAGTCCTGAAACAAGTTTACCGCGTCCTAAAGCCGGAGGCGCCTTTCATTCTCGTGCTAGGAGACTCGGCGCCTTATGGGATACATATTCCGACAGAAGATTACCTGGGAAAATTGGGAATAGGAATTGGCTTCCACGACTATCACATTCACCATCTGCGAACTCGAGGCGACAAGTGGGGCCACAACCCTCAGCGTCACAAGGTGGCTTTGAAAGAAAGTTTGTTAATCCTGGAGAAATAAGCCCTATGGAATTCGTTGCCAATCCAGGAAGCGCTCTTGGCGAAGCCTTAGGAACGCTGCTGGAAAGAGAAATTCACTCTTTCTTTGAATCGTTTGTCAAAGAACGTGGGTACATTTACGTCACTTCCGGCCTCCAAAATACTACCGGCGATAGAACTGGCAAGTTGATCCTGGAAGATCATGCCGGCAACAAGTACAACATCGATGCCGTGATTATTAACCGTCGTTTTCAGCCGTTAGTCTTGATCGAGGCCAAATATATCCGCTACAAGAAGCACAACCGCGATAAAGCCAGTTGGATCTGCACTGCCCATACCCGCCTGCGTCAGCGATATAGTACTGTGCGTCAATCCATCGCGATTCTCATGGGGAACTGGAGCAGACCATCCAGACGCCTGCTGGAAAGTTTCGATGTCAGATTGTTTGAGATTCCCTTCGAAGATATCTGCTCCGTTTTGCTGGAATTCGGGATTGATTATCACTGGGCAGAAACGGACCGAGAGAAGGCATACCAAAGTTGGACACAGTTCTCCGTGTTATCGGATGAACAAAAGAAACTCATTGGGGAACGGCTGATCGCAAAAATCAGCGACAAATTAAAGCGGGAATTATCCAGTGTTCTTGACGATAGCCGGCCTCGCAGAGTGAAATCTTTAACAATCACAGTGCAAAGTACCCATGGGGAAACACGCTGTCTGCATTTTGGTGATCTGAAGTCGGCTGTGGAATTCTTATCCTCTACCCCAGAACCACAACTGATCGACGTTTCCGATGCTCCTTCCCTGCTGCACGAATAAAAACATCCCGACGGGCTGCGATAATTGCCAAAAACGCCAAACTGACTTAAACTTTATGACATGAGCATTCCGGCTCTTCTGGCAAAGATTCAACCCGCCTGGAAAAAACGCCTGGGCTATGCGCTGGCGCACGGCGCCAGTGTTCGGGTGGACTTCAATGAGCAACTCGAACGCTTTTACGAAATGCTCGCCCAGGCACTGGCGAGCGGCGACCCAGGCTGGCTGGACCCGGTCATTTACGATTGGGTCTCGGCCTCCACTCAAAGCGACCTTCAGGAAGGCCAGAAGAACATCACGGCGCTCCTGAACCAGATGTTCTCGCTGACCTACGACGTCGCGCGCGAAACTCTGAACGAGAGTGAGGCGCTGGACCTGGTCGGCGCGTTGATCCCTGTCTTTACCTACGCGCTGGAGCGCGCGGCCCGTTACGAAAGCGACACTCGCGTCGCCTTTGTCACGAACGAACTGGCCGAAGCGCAAAGCAAGCTGGAACGACTGGAACGCAGTAAGTCCAGATTCATTGGCGTCGCCGCGCATGAACTCAAAACGCCGCTGACGTTGATTGACGGTTATGTCTCCATGCTGCGCGACTTGCTTGCCGAGCACAATGACCAGATTGAGATTCTCTTCCAGGGCATTGCTACCGGCATCCGTCGCCTGCGCACGATTGTCGAAGACATGATAGACGTTTCGCTGATTGACAACAATCTCCTGGCCCTGCACCTTCAGCCCATGTGGCTGGGACAATTATTCACCTTACTGGAGGGCGAATTCGGCCCCATCGCCGCCAGCCGTCATCAAACGCTCGAAGTCCGTCGCTTCGACGGCAGTGAAACCATGATCTTCGGCGATCCCGAACGGCTCTATCAGGCATTTCGCAATGTGGTCAGCAATGCCATCAAGTACACCCCAGACGGCGGGCGCATTACCATAGACGGTCGTTTGCTGCCGGGCTTTATCGAAACCACCGTCACTGACACCGGCATCGGCATCTCCCCCGAAGATCAGGAGGCTATTTTCGAGAAATTCGGGCAGTTAGGCGATCTCAACGTTCATTCCAGCAGTAAGACGAAGTTCAAGGGCGGCGGCCCAGGGCTGGGTTTGCCCATCGCGCGCGGCATCATCGAAGCGCACGGCGGCACAATCTGGGTTGAATCGGAAGGGCATGACGAGGTGCGCTGTCCCGGCTCCACCTTTCACATCCTTTTGCCCGTCCGCACCGAATTGCCCGATTCCCGCCTGGAAAAACTCTTCGGCGCCGAGTCCAGACAGGAAACGTAACTCCATGCCCGCCAAATTCCCTGAACCTACGCGACCGCCGCGCGAACGCGCCTTTCTGGTTGGGGTAGAAATCCGGGGCCAGGAATCGCTGCTCCCCTTGAGCGATTCGCTGGCTGAACTGACGCGCCTGGCCGAGACCGCCGGCCTGGAGGTGGTGGGCGAACTGACCCAGAAACTCGACCGCCCCAATCCGCAAACACTGCTGGGCCGCGGCAAAGTAGAAGAATTGAAAGCCCTGGTGGAAGAAACGCTGGCGCAGGTGGTCATCTTCGACGACGAACTCTCCCCTCGTCACCAACGCGAACTGGAACGCGCGCTGGGAGAAGCCGTGCGCGTGCTGGATCGCACCGCGCTTATCCTCGACATCTTTGCCCAACACGCCCATACCAGCGAAGGGCAACTGCAAGTCAAACTGGCGCAATATGAATACTACCTGCCGCGCCTGACCGGACGCCGCACGCAACTGGCGCAGCAAACCGGTGGCGGCGGCGGACGCAGCGGGGCGCTGGGCGTTGGTTTGCGCGGCCCCGGCGAGACACAACTGGAAGTGGACCGGCGCGTCGTGCGACGCCAGATTGCCCATCTGAAAGCCGAACTCGAAAAGGTGCGCGCCCACCGCCTGCGCTATCGCGCCCAGCGACGCCGCGCACGCATCCCTACCATCGCCCTGGTCGGCTACACCAACGCCGGTAAGTCCACCCTCCTCAACCGCCTTGCCCACGCCGACGTCTACGTCGCCGACCAGTTATTTGCCACCCTCGACCCGACGACACGCCGCGTGCTCTTACCGGGCAATCACCCCGCATTGTTCACCGACACCGTCGGGTTCATCCAAAAATTGCCTACCACGCTGGTCGCGGCATTTCGCGCCACGCTGGAAGAAATTGCAGAAGCCGAGCTCCTGCTCCATGTAGTGGATATTGCCCACCCCAACGCCTGGCAACAGGCCGAGGCAGTCCATGCTACGCTGGAAGAGATTGGCGCCGGCCACATTCCCATGTTAATGGCCCTGAACAAGATTGACCTGCTGCAGGATTCGGCCAGTCTCGAACGCGCCCTCCAGCGCTTTCCCCAGGCCGTTGCCATTTCCGCCCGCAGCGGCGAGGGTATCCCGTCCATGCTGGAACGTATTGCCAGTATTCTATATGACACCTACACCTTCGTCCAGGTTTTCCTGCCCTACCAGCAAGGGCAGTTGATCTCCCTCTTCCACGAAGCCGGCCAGGTGGAACGAGTGGAACACACCCGCAAGGGCGTGTTCTTGCAAGGACGTGTGCCAGGCCGCCTCATCGCCTGCTTCCAGCCCTGGCAGGTTGCAGCCCTGCCTTCGATTCATCAGGAGGAAAACGATGTACCAGTGGTTGAATAAAATGGTGGACCGTCTCTCTGACTATCTGGCACAACGGAAGGGGCTGTTGCCGTTCATTGGCCTGATTCTCATCATCGCCAACCTGTGCCTTCAATTCACCGTCAGCGGATGGGTACAGGCCAGCAACCTGCTCCTGCACATTGGCCTGATTATCGCCATCCTGGGCCTGATGCTGGCCTGGGCGCTTTAGCCAACCTGAAGGAGACGCGCATGACAGACTTCAACACCTACCAATCGCCCTTCACCTGGCGCTACGGCACCGCGGCGATGCGCCGCTTGTGGAGCGAGGCGCACAAGCGTCATCTCTGGCGACAAATCTGGGTCGCCCTGGCCGAAACCCAGGCCGAATTCGGTCTGGTGACTCAGGAACAGGTCGCCGACCTGCGCGCGCACCTGGATGAACTGAACATTGGCCGCGCCCTCGAAATCGAGGCCGAGATTCAACATGACCTGATGGCGGAGGTACGTACCTTCGCTGAACAATGTCCGCTAGGCGGCGGCATCATCCACCTCGGCGCGACCTCCATGGACATCGAAGACAACGCCGACGCCCTGCGCTTGCGGCAATCGCTGCAACTCTTGCTGGCGTCACTCGCCACCTTGCTGCAGGCTTTCCGCACCCTCATCGAGACCTGGGCCGATACCCCCTTGATGGGCTTCACCCACTTGCAACCGGCAGAACCCTCTACCCTGGGGTATCGTCTGGCGCTGTATGCTCAGGACCTGTTGCAAGACTACGAACGGCTGTATCATCTGGCAAAAACGCTCAAAGGAAAGGGCTTCAAGGGCGCGGTCGGCAGCAGCGCCTCGTATGCTGAACTGATCGGCGTTGAAAATCTGTCCCTGTTTGAGCAGAAACTGTCCGAAAAACTGCAATTGCCTTTCTTTACCGTGACCTCCCAGGTCTATCCACGCCATCAGGAGTATGAGGTGATCAGCGCGCTGGCCGGGCTGGGACTCTCGCTTTACAAATTCGCCTTTGACCTGCGCCTGCTCCAATCGCCGACTGTGGGCGAACTGGGCGAGCCTTTCGGTGAACGTCAGGTTGGCTCCTCGGCCATGCCGTTCAAGCGCAATCCCATCCGTTCCGAAAAAATCAACTCGCTGGCGCGTTACCTGGCCGCGCTGCCACGCCTGGCCTGGGATAACGCCGCCCACTCCCTGCTCGAACGCACGCTGGACGATTCCGCCAACCGCCGCATCCTCCTGCCCGAAGCCTGCCTGGCCGCGGACGAATTGCTGCGCACCGCCAACAGCATCATTGGCAAACTACGCATTGACGAGGCGGCGATTGCCCGCAACCTCGCTCGGTACGCCCCCTTCGCGGCTACCGAACGCGTCCTGATGGCGCTGGTCAAGAAAGGCGCCGACCGTCAGGCAATGCACGAGCGCATCCGCCTGCACGCTATGCAAGCCTGGGAAGCCCTGCGCGCCGGCGGCGAAAATCCTCTGACGGACAGCCTGTGCCAGGACGGCGAGTTAAGCGAATATTTAAGCGAAGCGGAAATCCGCGCCCTGATGGATGTGCGCGCCCATACTGGCAACGCGCCCGCCCGCGCGCGCGCCCTCGCTGAGCAGATCAACCAAACCCTTTCGGCTCTTCCTCCCGCTACACCATGACCACGCCATACTGGGTTCAAGACGCTGTTTTTTACCAGATTTTCCCCGATCGTTTCGCCAACGGCGATCCAACCAACGATCCGCCGAATGTCGCGCCCTGGGGCAGTCCGCCGCATCTCTATAAATTTCAAGGCGGCGACCTGCGCGGCATCATCCAGCATTTCGATTACCTGCTCGATCTGGGAATCAATGCCATCTACCTCAATCCCATCTTTCAATCCCCCTCTACCCACCGCTATAACATCACCGATTACTATAAAATTGATCCCAAACTGGGCGGCATGCATGACTTTCAGGCCCTGCTGGAAATTGCCCATCGCAACAATGTACACGTGATTCTGGATGGCGTCTTCAATCACTGCGGACGTGGTTTCTTTGCCTTTCAGGACGTCCTCGAAAACAACGAGTACTCGCCCTATCAGGACTGGTTTCACATCTACCGCTTTCCACTTGACGCCTACGGCGATGGTCCGGCGCACAACTACGCGGCCTGGTGGGGGTTCAAAAGCCTGCCCAAATTCAACACTCAGAATCCAGCCGTGCGACGTTACCTCCTCGACGTGGCGCGTTACTGGATCGAACAGGGCGCCGACGGCTGGCGGCTCGACGTCCCGAACGAAATCGATGACGATCAGTTCTGGGCCCAATTTCGTTACGAGATCAAAGCCATCGCCGCCGATGCCTATCTGGTCGGCGAAATCTGGACCGCCGATCCGCGCTGGGCCAACGATCAGCACTTCGACGGCCTAATGAACTATCCCATGCGCGAAGCCCTGCTATCCTGCCTGACCGGGAAGACCGGCGTTGTACAGTTCGCCAATAGCGTCGAGCATTTATTGACCATCTATCCCCGTGAAAACGCCTATGCCATGTACCTGCCGCTTGGCACACACGACACGGAACGGCTGAAAACCGTGCTGGGCGGCAATATGGCCAGGGTGAAACTGGCGTTTCTCTTCCAGATGGCTTACCCCGGCGCCCCAGCCATTTACTACGGCGACGAAATCGGGCTGGAGGGCGGCAAAGACCCCGACTGCCGCCGCGCCTTTCCCTGGAACGACCTGGCCTGGGATGCCGAATTGCGGCACTGGGTAAAGAACCTCATCGCCCTGCGCCGGCGCCTGCCTGCACTGCGACGCGGCGACTATGAACGTCTGCTGGTGGACGAAAACGGCCTCTATGTCTTTCGGCGCAAACTGGGACAGGAGAAAGTCGTCGTTGCCCTCAACGCCAGCGCCAACACCCAGACGCTGGTACTGGACGTAGAACGCGCCGGCTGGCATGAAGGCTACGAAGTCAAGAACCTGATAGACTATCGCAAGTATGGGGTCACGGAAGGGTATCTTACCCTGACGCTATCCCCCTGGAGCGGCGCCTGGCTCACGTAACGCGTTACGCCTCACCGTTCCTGTCTTCTCCTCCCCAGGTTTCCTTCACCAGTGCCGGCAGGATTTCCCCTGCTTTCCCCTGCAGAAAATAATCCACGGATGGGGTCAGCGGCGTGGGATTCAGGTTGACTTCCACCAGCACCGCGCCATGACGCCGCGCCAAACGCGGCAAGGAGGCAGCCGGCTCTACCACCCCAGAAGTACCCAGCGAAAAAAACACCTGACAGGATTGTGCGGCTTCGATCGCCCGACTCAACTCGCGCGGCGGGAGCATTTCGCCAAACCAGACCACATCCGGCCGCAGCTTCGCCCCGCAGCGTGGACAGGACGGCACTCCCTGCGGCGGCTGTTCCCATTCTTCATAACGCATACCACATACGCTGCAACGGACGCGGGTGATATTGCCATGCAGCTCAATCACCCTCTGACTCCCTGCGCGTTGATGCAACCCATCCACATTCTGGGTAATCAGGGTAAAGTCAGGGATATGCTGTTCTATCTCAACCAGCGCGTAATGGCCGGCGTTGGGGAACACTTCGCCCGCTTTAAGGCGTCGGGCCGAATACCATTCCCAGACCAGTTGTGGGTTCCGCTCAAAAGCCTCCGGCGTGGCCAGATCCTCCGGGCGGAATTGCGCCCACAGGCCGGAGCCGGCCTCGCGAAAGGTGGGCAGGCCCGACTCCTGCGAGATGCCTGCCCCGGTCAACGCGGCAGCACGCGCTACAGAACGCAAAAGACGTACAAGATCGGGAGAAAAGCGGCTCATTCCCGCACGTGATAATCGCCTTCCGCAACCCACTTATAGGTAGTCAGTTCACGCAGCCCCATGGGACCACGCACATGCAAGCGTTGCGTGGAAACAGCCACCTCCGCCCCCAGGCCAAACTGCCCGCCGTCTGTAAAACGCGTGCTGGCATTCACATATACCGCCGCCGAATCGACCTCGGCAACAAAACGACGTGCGTTTTCCGCATTCCCGGTCAGGATACCGTCCGAATGTGCCGTACTATGAGCGATAATATGCGCGATGGCCTCCTCCAGGGAATCTACCACCTTCAGGCTAAGCACCAGCGAAAGCCACTCTGTATCAAAGTCATTGGGGCCGGCAGGCTGCACCCAGGCACGCTGCTCGGACGGCAACGAAGTCAGGCAGGCCCAGGCGCGCGGCTCGGCGCGGAAAGTCACGCCATCCCTGCCGAGATGCTCCACCAGACGCGGCAGGAAACTGGCAGCAATGGCCTGATGGACCAACACCACATCCAGAGCATTGCACACGCTGGGACGTTGCGTCTTGGCATTATGAATCACCGCCAGCGATTTCTCCAGATTGGCTGATTCATCCACGAAAAGATGGCAAATGCCAATGCCGCCGGTAATCACCGGAATCTGGCTGTGCTCCCGGCAGAAGCGATGCAATGCCTCGCCGCCGCGCGGAATAATCACATCCACATACTCATGCAGTTTGAGCAATTCAAGCACGCGGGCGCGATCCGGGTCGTCAATGAATTGAATGGCGTCCAACGGCAAATCCTGCGTCTGCAGCGCGGCGCGCGCCACGTCCACCAGCGCCCGGTTCGAGCGCAATGTCTCGCTGCCGCCGCGCAAGATGGCGGCATTGCCGGTCTTGACACACAGGCCGGCCACATCCAGCGTGACATTCGGTCGCGATTCGTAAATCACCCCCAACACCCCCAGCGGGACGCGCTGACGGTACAGGTGCAGACCATTGGGCAGGGTAGTCTCGTCAAAGCGCTCGCCAACCGGGTCAGGCAACTCCGCCAGACGACGCAAATCGGCGGCCATGCCGCTCAGCCGTTTCTCGTTCAGCAACAGGCGGTCAATTAACGCCTCGCTCAGACCACTGCGGCGCGCGGCCTCCACGTCCTCCTGATTCGCCTGTAGAATCGCGGCGCGTTGCTGTTCCAGGCCATCGGCCATTGCCCGTAACGCCTGATTCTTGCGCTCCGTTGAGGCCAGAGCCAGTTGTCGAGAAGCAATGCGGGCACGTCGCCCCAAATCCTCCAGAGACATACCACACTCCTGACAAAGAAGAAAATGGATTACAACGAGAAGAAAGCGACTCACTGACGGGGCGTGCGCGAAGAGGTCGGCGTACGCGAGGGCGTCAGCGTGCGCGTGGGCGTTTTCGTCGGGGAAGGCGTCGGGGAACCACCATAGAGATACTTTTCGGCCTCCACGCGCCACTCCACAGGGACTGCGCTTTCCGGCAAAGCCAGCAAGTTTTGCCATTCGCGGCGCGCCGCCTGACGGGAGGAATCATCGCCGATTTGCTCCAGCGAAAGCCCTGTCCAGTAATACAAAGCGGCCTTCTGCGCATCCGTTTTGGCCAGACGGGTAGTCTCGCCTTTGAGCAACTCCAGGTAAGCGTTCCCCGGCTTACCATCCAGAATATAAGCACGCGCCAGACCAATGCGCGCCTCGAAATTATCCGGCTGATAGGCCACCGCCGCTTTGAAGTCAGCAATGGCTTCTTTGCTCCGCCCCAGCGCCAGATAAGCCTCCCCTCGATAGGCATACGCTGTACCATCCTTGCGATTCAGGCCAAGCGCGCGGTCGAGATGACGGATCGCCATTTGATAATCGCCAGCATGGCTGTAAGCCGCGCCGAGAAGCGCCAGCGCCTCACTATCATCAGTTTTATACTGGACATACACGGCCAGCGGCGTCAGAGCGTCCAGCCAGCGCTCATTCAGCGCATAGGCGCGTCCCAATTCCAGATAGGCTGGCAGGAGGGTCAAATCCAGTTCGTGCGCCTTCTCGGCAGATTCCAGCGCGGCCTCGTTTCTCCCCATTTTCCTTTGAACCTGACTGCGATAGAGGTAAACCAGCGGATCGTTGGGATTAATAGCCAGCGCTGCTTCCAGGTCGGCCAGTGCTTCGGCATAGCGATTCTGGTCCAGGAAATACAAGGCGCGTTCCAGAAAAGCCGCTTCGTACAACGGATCGAGCGAAACGGCGTTATCCAGATACGAACGCACATCCGCGGCCGGGTTAATCAGCCGCAGGGCGCGCGCCTGACCCAGATAGGCCGGCGCGAAGTTCGGATTGAGGTTAATCGCTTTTTCAAATGCCGCGCGCGCGGCCGGATAATCTTTCAACAACAGGCTACATTCTCCCATGTAGTAGTAAGCATCTACAGCCTGCGGCTCGTAAGTGGTCACCTGCTCGAACTGGATGCGGGCCTGAACGTAATCCCCTTTCTGGAAATAACTCAACGCGCTGCGGAATGCATCGCGGCCTATACCGGTATGAGGCGTATTGATGTAGAGCGGCGTTGGAGTATACGTGGCGGGAAGGAGCATCCACAACGGCGTCGGCCCGGCCAGACTCGGCAACGGTAGGGGGGTAAAAGGGGTTTCCGTCAGCGTGGGAGTGCGCGTCGCATAGGCGACCGTGCCGCCAGGCCGCGCGGGCAGATGGGACATGGCGCGATAACGCACATACCCCACCGTGACCAGCGCGAGCGCGATCACGCCCAAGAGCATCACGGAAAACACTCGCCCCAGCGGGTTGGCCCAGATGCGCTTCAACCCGCGCGGCCGTTGTTCTTCTACCGGCGGCTTCAGCGTCTCTTCCCACTCCCGTTGGCGCAACGGGAACGGCACAACGGTCTCATCGGGCGGGAGAAAGCCCAGCAGCGTCAGGCCCCGGCGCGCGGCCACATTCTGCGGATCGAATTTCAATGCCATTTGCAGACAATACTGACGCTCTTTCGCCGTCTCCACCACGGCGCTCAGCCAGAGCCAGGCCAGGGCATCGCTCTGATTGGTCTTCAACAGGCGCGTCAACAGTTCGCGCGCCTGGGCGCGGTCGCCACCACGCAGCGCCTCAATGGCCTCGCGCAGAAGAACGTTCTCGGCTTCCTCTTCACCCTCCGGCAACCAGGTTTCTTCCTCAGCCATGCTGTAAGTCTAGCACAGCCTGGCAGAACCGACAAGTGGAATCGTCCATTTTTTATGGTATGATTCGGGAAGTTATGGACGAGCCAACCATTACGATTATCGAAGGGCCACCGCCCACCTTTGAACCAGCGCGGGAACACTGGCTGTTCAGCATTGGGGAAGGACCGCAGCCCTTCTTTCTGGCATTAACGCGCCTGCGAACGTTCAACGGCGCAGCGCTGGTGGAACGTTGCTACCGCCGCTGGAGCGCTAACCTGCCGATTCATTTGCGCTATCGCAATCCGTTGGGACTGGAGGAAGAGACCCCCATCTTCGCCGCCCGTTCGGTCAAAACCCAGGAGGGCGATGTACTCCTGCTCTGGGTCAGCCTGAACCCCGAACAGGTCAAGACCGAACTGAACAACGACAGCGGCCAGGAGGAGGATTGGTAGTCAGAGAGCAAACAGGACGATTGTCAGACAATAATCGCCATCTGCCACCTCAATTGATGACGTTTCTCATCTTGACCTGCCCCTTCAGTTCAGGTATAACGAACATGAAGAGGCATTCTATGATGCACCTGCGTTCGGTTGACCAGTTTTTGAGCGGGCTTCCCGGTCTGGGTTGCCCGTTTATTTTTTCATGAACAGAGACTTTGCCCAACACAGGAGGTCAATATGGCTGGCACCGTCAACGAGTTCGAAATGGCGCAAAAGCAGTTCGACAACGTCGCTCGCCTGCTCCATCTCGATCCGCAAGTGGCCGAGATTTTGCGCTGGCCGTTGCGCGAGTACATTTTTCGCATTCCGATTCGCATGGACGATGGCTCGTTGCGCCTGTTCACCGGCTTTCGCGTTCAGCACAATGACGCGCGTGGGCCTTGCAAAGGCGGCATACGCTTTCACCCGGCCGAGACGCTCGATACCGTGCGCGGCCTGGCCATGTGGATGACGTGGAAGTGCGCCGTGGCCGATATCCCTTTGGGCGGGGGAAAAGGGGGCGTGATCGTCAATCCAGCCACACTCTCGACTACGGAAAAGGAACGTCTGTGTCGCGGCTGGGTGCAACAGATGTGGAAGCACATTGGGCCGCGCAATGACGTTCCCGCTCCCGATGTCGGCACTACGCCGCAGATGATGGGCTGGATGATGGACGAGTACTCCAAACTGGTAGGGGAGTTCACCCCCGGCGTCATTACCGGGAAACCACTGGGCAGCGGCGGCTCGCAAGGGAGAAACGAAGCCACCGGCTTCGGCGTCATCTATACTGTGCGTGAGGCCATGAAACACCTGAAGATGGACCCGCGCAAATCTGTCGCCGCGATGCAGGGATTTGGCAATGTCAGCCAGCATGCCGCCCTGGGCTTTGTGGAAATCCTGGGAGGCAAGGTGATCTGCGTCTCTTGCTGGGATGATCGCGACAAGTGCGCCTATACCTACAGTAAAGAAGATGGCATTAACCCTCGCTTCTTGATGAGCATTACCAATGAGTACGGGACGATTGACAGGGACCAGGCAGCAGCAGCCGGTTACCGAGTGGAGGACGGCGACGCCTGGATCAGCAAAGACGCCGATGTGCTCATGCCGGGAGCGCTGGCCGGTCAAATCAACGCCGAGACCGTCAAACGCATCAGTGATCGCGTCAAAATCATCGCCGAGGGCGCTAATGGCCCTACCACCCCGGAAGCCGACGAGGTGCTGCGGAAGAACAACATCTTCGTTATCCCCGACTTCCTGTGCAACGCTGGCGGCGTTACAGCTTCCTACTTTGAGTCGGTTCAGAACGACATGAACTTCTATTGGTCAAAAGAGGAAGTCCTGCAACGTCTGGATCAGAAAATCACCGCCGCCTTCCATGCCGTGATGGAAATGGCAGAAAAAGAAAAGGTGTATATGCGCGATGCCGCCTACATGGTCGCCATTGACCGCGTGGTAAAGGCTATGGAACTGCGCGGTTGGGTATAGCCCCCGTCGTGTCCTGCTTCCCATTTCCCGGCACCCCGACCGATCGCGGTGGCACATTTCTTCGGCAAAAACGTCATTCCCTGCCGGGATCGTATTGGAGGGCGAACCGTCCACGAATGCCGGACCACAAATGAACGAATATCCGCGCCGCATGCGTTGATTCATTTTTCCCCGACGGGCTGGAAAGCCCGTGCTACGAAAGCCCGTGCTACGGGCATCCGCTCTGCATTCGTTTATTCGTTCCCCATTCGTGGACGGTCTTCTTCCCCGACGGGCTGGAAAGCCCGTGCTACGGGCGTCCGCTCTGCATTCGTTTATTCGTTCCCCATTCGTGGACGGTCTTCTTCCCCGACGGGCGCGGGATTTTCCTGTAAAATTGGAATTACCTGCCGTGTTCGTATTGGCGTGCGAACCGTCAACGAACGCCGGACCGTATTCGTCTATTCGTCTCCTGGTTCGTGGACGGTTTTCGCAGCGAATCATATCCCTTTGCGCGACCAGCGCGCCCTTGTTCCGTAAACCAATCAGCCTGCACCTTCAGAGAGGACACCATGAAAAAAAGCGTCATAATCGTTCTGGTAATTTTGCTCGTGCTATGTCTCTGCACCTTGCTCTGCGCAGGAGGCGCATACTTCGGATGGAAATACCTGGAGCGTTCCTGGCCCACCGCCATCGCTTCGGTCGTTTCCCATCTGCCCGACGGCCCAACGCCGACGCCGTTTGTCATTCCCACCATGCCCGCCAGCGGCGTACCGCGGGATACCTTAACCCTGCTCGAACAGACCGAGGTGCCGGAAAGCGACCTGCCGGCCCTCGTTTGCCGTTTGAAAGGAATCTGCGGGGTGCCGCTGACCGTGGAAGCGACCCCCGCTCCGCTTTCTATCGGCGCGCAGGCCACGTTTTGGGTGACGAATACTGATACCAATCGCGATTTCCAGGTCACGGCAACCCTGCGTTACATCACGCCCCACCTTTACTTCTGGGCCGAAAACAACACGGAAGTGGACGAGGCAGAAATGCGCGATCTTTGCGAAACCTTCGAGAACAAAATCTACCCCACCGATCGCGAGTTCTTCGGCTCAGAATGGACCCCCGGCGTAGATAATGACCCCCACATTTACATCCTCTACGTTGGCGGCATCGGTGACAGTACCGCCGGTTACTTCTCGGCTCAGGATTCCTACCCGCCCGCCGTGCGTGAGCACTCGAATGCCCACGAAATGTTCGTCATCAACTCCTCGCAGGACCTCGGCGATTCCTACACGTACAGCACCCTGGCTCATGAATTTCAACACATGATCCACTGGCATCAAGACCCGAACGAAGGCGAGTTGCTGGATGAGGGCTTCTCCGAACTGGCCTCTTTCCTGAACGGCTACGACACAGGCGGCTTCGACTGGATCTATAGCCTTGCTCCTGACATCAATTTGCTCGACTGGCAACAAGATGTTGGCAGTAACAGCGCCCACTACGGGGCTAATTTCCTGTTCGTCAACTATTTCCTCAACCGTTTCGGCGAACAGGCCACCCAGGCGCTGGTGCATGAACCGCTTAACGGCCTGGAAAGCGTTGACGCCGTGCTGCGCCAGTTGAACATTACCGATCCTGCCAGCGGTCAACCCATGACTGCCGATGACTTCTTCCAGGACTGGACAATTGCCAACTTCCTCAACGACCCATCCATAGAGAACGGTCGTTATTCCTACGCCAATTACCATCGGGCGCCGACGACCGCCAGCGCCGCGGAGACCATCGCCAGCTGCCCGCCCCCGGCGCCTGTTACGCGCACTGTCAACCAGTATGGCGTGGACTATTTTGACATTCTCTGCCAGGGTAATTACACCCTTTCTTTTCGCGGCGCGCCTTCCGTGCGCCTCCTGCCTGTCAATCCCCATAGCGGCGAGTACGCGTTCTGGTCGAACAAAGGCAACAACTCCGACATGACGCTCACGCGCGCGTTCGACTTTACCAACGTCAACGGCCCGATAGCGTTGACATACTGGACGTGGTACGACATCGAAACCGACTACGACTACGTGTACCTGGAAGCCTCCACCGACGGCGAACACTGGCAAATCCTTAACACGCCCTCTGGCACCGGCGAGAACCCGACCGGTAGTTCTCTCGGCTGGGCATATAACGATAAAAGCGGGGGCTGGATTCAGGAGCAGGTTGATCTTTCCCCCTTTGCCGGCCAGAAAGTCTGGCTACGCTTCGAATACGTGACCGACATGGCTGTCAACGGCGAGGGCTTCCTTCTGGATGATGTTTCCATCTCTGCTCTTAACTACGTCGCAGACTTCGAGCGCGATGACGGCGGCTGGGAAGGAGCCGGTTTTGTGCGTGTGCGCAATATTCTCCCGCAAACTTTCCGGTTGACGCTTCTGCATCATTCCCTAGACGGGACAATCTCCATCGAGCGCATTCCGCTGAACGCCGATAACACGGCTTCCATTTCTATTTCGCTCGAAGCGGGAGAAAAGGTTACTTTGATCGTTTCTGCCACCACACGGTTCACGCGTGAGGCGGCCGGCTATCAGATTGATATTCGGTGAGGGCCTCTTCCCGATCAAAAGCGCCGCGCAGGTGCAATGGCAACCGGAGCGCGATCGCCCGCATAACCTGCGCAGCCACAGTGCGGTCCTTCTCATCAGGCGCAAGACCGGCCGAATATCGCAACGACTGTGCCTGACCAAAGTTCAGGCACAGTCGTCCATCCGCCTCGTAGATTCCCACCGGCAACAGCGGCAAGCCGGCCCGGTTCAAGAGGGCAATAAAACGGCCTGCCCCAGACGGGGGCCAGTTCAGAACACCGCCCGGCTGGTCGCCACCCTCTGGCGCCAACGCCAGAATTGCTTGCGGATGGGCGCGGACGAATGCCAATACCCGCCGTACCGACCGGGCACGCGCCAGCACCTCATGTCCGCGCGGCGGCATTGGCGGCATGGTCGTGAAGCCATAGACGCGCGCCAGTCGGCGCAACAACCAGCGCGAACCAGCCTGCCCCAGGGAAGCATACCACCGGCCCGGGAAAGTCAGTTCCGCTGTCATCACGAAATGCATTTCCTGTGGCACCACAGCCGCCAGCGCCAGTGCCATCCACCAGGCAGAAAAGCCCGGACGATAATAGTGATTGAATACAATCAGGCAAGGACCTTGTTGCGGGATATTCTCCGCCCCATAAACCTGTAACGGTGGTCTCAGGTAGCGTATACACGCCAGACTGTCTTGCCGGAATGAACGCCTCGTGCCGAAAAGAACACTGAAACACAGTTTTCTCCAGGCGTCAGGAGGATAAGCGTAACGCGGGAAATTCTCCATTTCGACCGATAGGATGGGGCTGGACAGGTTTCCAGAGTCAGGCATATCTGAATCAAACCACATCTTGGCTTTCCCGGCAAGGCGAATTGGTGACGACCTCTCTTACGTGAATACGGCTTGCGCCCACCGTTGGCGATTCGTAACTATTCAGCTCTGCATCAAAGCTGTTGTGGATGTCATTGCGAGGAGCGTTCTTTGCGACGAAGCAATCTCCAGGCGAGTCAATTTAGCCCGATAAATGGAAGATTGCTTCGCCGAAAAACGGCTCGCAATGACATGGCTGAGTAGTCACGCCTTGCC
>DAOTVX010000022.1:0-32152 GCA_034436275.1 Anaerolineales bacterium
TGCCTGGATACGCACGGAACTGGAAACCCTGCGTCAACAAGGATTGTACACCTCCATCCGCACCATCGAGTCGCCGCAAGGGGCATGGCTAACGGTGGACGGAAAAAAGGTACTCAACTTTTGCTCCAACAACTACCTGGGGCTGGCCAACCATCCCGTCCTTGTGGCAGCCGCGAAACGAGCGCTGGATGAGATGGGGATTGGCCCGGCAGCGGTACGCACCATTGCCGGCACCATGACGCTCCACGTCCGTCTGGAACAGCGTCTGGCCGCCTTCAAGGGTGTTGAAGCGGCGATTACGTTCCAGAGCGGTTTCAACGCCAATCTGGCAACCATACCAGCCCTGGTTGGCAAGGAGGACGTTATTTTTTCCGATCGCCTGAATCATGCCTCCATCATTGACGGTTGCCGCCTGTCGGGGGCAAAAATTATTGCTTACGATCATTGTGATGTTCAGTCGCTCGAACAGGCGCTGCGCGAAAATCTGGCCAATTACCGGCGTGGTCTGATTGTAACCGACGGCGTCTTCAGCATGGATGGCGATATTGCCCCCCTGCGCGAGATTTACGCCGTGGCACAAAAATACAACGTTCTCTTAATGGTGGATGATGCGCACGGGGAGGGCGTTTTAGGACGAGGTGGACGCGGCATCGTTGACCACTTTGACCTACACGGGAAAGTGGATATTGAGGTCGGCACACTTTCCAAAGCCTTTGGCGTGGTGGGCGGCGTGGTGGCTGGCAACGCGACCATCATCGAATGGCTGCGACAACGTGGGCGTCCTTTCCTGTTCTCGTCTGCCGTCACTGTTCCCGACGCCGCCGCCTGTCTGGCGGCCATTGACCTCCTCGAAGCCTCCACCGAACTGGTTGACCGTCTGTGGGCCAACGCTCGCTATTTCCAGAGCGAATTGAAACGTCTTGGCTTTGACCTTGGACGAACACAAACCCCGATCACTCCAGTCATGTTAGGTGAGGCGCCGCTCGCCCAGCAATTCAGCCGCGAACTGTTCGAGGCCGGCGTCTTTGCCATGGCCATCGGCTATCCGACTGTCCCGCAGGGCAAGGCCAGAATCCGCGTCATGCTTTCTGCGGCCCATAGCCGCGACGATCTGGACCAGGGACTGGCGGCCTTTGCCCGAGTGGGCAGGAAACTGGGCGTGATTTAAACTCTTGCTCTCCAGGCTCTGCTTCATCAGCGAGGTGAAGAATGCGCATTGGCATGATGGCCGACATTTACCGGCCTCATATCAGTGGTGTCACCAACTACATTGTTCTCAACAAACGCCATCTGGAACAGGCAGGGCATGAGGTTTACGTGTTTACCTTTGGCGAAAGCGATCCAGAGGATGAGCCGCGCGTGGTGCGCACTCCCGGCCTGCCAATCAGCGAACACAACTTTTACTTCAACTTTCGCTACAGCCATTCCGCCAAGGCCCTGCTTCAAACCATGGATATTGTCCATGTGCATCACCCCTTCATCAGCGGTCAACTGGCGCTGCGCTACTGTCGCCCGCTCCACATTCCCATCGTCTTCACCAATCATACCCGTTACGACCTCTACGCCCAAACATACCTGCCACTCCTGCCCAGCGAGGTCAGTACGGCTTTCCTGCAAACTTACCTGCCTTTCTTCTGCGCCTCCGTGAATCTGGTCATTTCGCCCTCCGCAGGGATGGCTGATATCTTGCGCCAGTTGGGGGTTCAATCGCCAATCGAGGTCATTCCCAATGGGGTTGAACTGGAGCGTTTTCGCCGCGCAGAACCCTATTCTCGCGCCGACTTCGGTTTCGCAGCGGACGATATTTTGCTGATCTACATCGGACGGCTGGCGCCCGAGAAAAATTTGCCCTTCCTGTTGCGCACTTTTGCCGGCGTGGTAGAAGCGGTCGAAAAAGCGCATTTATTGCTCGTCGGCGGCGGCCCGGAAGAGGATACATTGAAAGCATGGACGCGTGATTCTGAACTGACGACGCGGGTCCATTTCATCGGCTTGCAACCTTACGATACATTACCGCGCTATCTGGCGATGAGCGATCTGTTCGTCACCGCTTCCGTGACAGAAGTCCATCCCCTGTCCGTGATCGAGGCCATGGCAGCCGGCTTACCGGTCGCGGGGTTGCGCTCGGTCGGCGTAGGCGACGTGGTACAGCACGGCGTGACCGGCCTTCTGGCAGAAAGTTCTGAAGTGGCTTTCGCGGCCCAGTTGACTCGACTTTGCCTGGACGCCGACTTGCGACGCAGGTTAGGCGCCGCGG
The DNA here is from genome assembly GCA_034436275.1 of Anaerolineales bacterium. Classification (GTDB taxonomy): domain Bacteria; phylum Chloroflexota; class Anaerolineae; order Anaerolineales; family Villigracilaceae; genus DAOTVX01. Next base: position 2,258 of record DAOTVX010000022.1, read on the forward strand.
CGCGCCAGGCCGCAGAACAATACGCCATCGAACGCACCACACAAATCATGGTTTCTCGCTACGAACATCTGATTCGCGAACTCGCGCCACGCCGACGCAGTTTGCGTTCCCGATTGCAGGGATGGGTGGCACGATGGCACTCCTGAAGACCAAGCCCCACCGCCTGGGCCGCCAGGGCGAAGAGACGGCGGCTCGCTATCTGCAGACAAAGGGTTATTGCATCCTGGAGCGCAATGTCCGCACCCCGCACGGGGAAATCGATCTCATTGCCCGAAAAGGCGAGGTCCTCGTCTTCGTCGAAGTCAAGATGCGGACCTCGGAGCAATTCGGCTATCCCGAAGAGGCAGTGACGCCACGCAAACAGGCGCACCTGCTTGCCGCTGCCGAGGCCTATCTGGCCCAACATCCTGAAAGCGATGAAACCTGGCAATTCGACGTCGTCGCCATCCTGCGCCATCCCAACGCGACCTTACAGATTGAGCACTTCGAGAATGTCATCCGGTAAACGAACAGGAACAGAGCCACAAAAGCCCCTCATTGTTATCGTTGGCCCTACGGCAGTTGGGAAGACAGAGATCGCCATTCAACTCGCCGAACGGCTGGCTGGAGAAATCATTTCGGCTGACTCGCGCCTTTTTTATCGCGGCATGGACATTGGCACCGCCAAGCCCAGCCTGGCCGAACGGGCACGTGTCCCCCATCACCTGATTGATGTGGCCGATCCCGATGAAACCTGGAGTCTGGCGCTTTTCCAGCAGGCGGCGACAGAAGCGATAGCCGCCGTACATGCGCGCGGACGATTGCCTTTCCTGGTCGGCGGGACTGGTCAGTATGTTTATGCCGTAACTCATGCCTGGTCACCCCCGGCAGTTGTACCTCAGTTGCGTCTGCGTTCGGTGTTGCAGCGATTGGCTGAGGAACGGGGCAGATATTGGCTACACGAAAAACTGGCGCTGCTGGACAAACAAGCCGCGCAAACCATTGACCCACGCAATCTACGGCGCACCATCCGCGCCCTGGAAGTCATCTTCTCTACTGGCCAACCTTTCTCTGCCCAGCGGCGCCAGGGCTTTTCGCCCTACCGTCTCTTCACCATCGGCCTGTCACGTCCCCGCCCCCAGTTGTACGCCCGTATTGACGCCCGCATCGAAGCCATGTTCGCCAGCGGCTTGCTCGACGAAACCCGTCACCTGCTGGAACAGGGCTATTCCCCCGATTTGCCCAGCCTGTCAGCCATTGGCTATCGTCAATGCGTGGCCGTCTTGCAAGGAAAAATCAGCCTCGAAGAGGCCAAAGCCCAAATGCGACGTCTGACACGCGCCTTTGTGCGTCGTCAGGCCAACTGGTTCAAGCCTGGCGATGCAACCATCCACTGGTTTGACCTCACAACAACCCCTGTCGAAGACATCGAAGCCGCCATTCGTGCCTTTCTGGCTGAAGAATCGTCACCGGCAACAACGGTAGCCAGCGTAAAAGAAACGGGCGTCGCCGGATAAGCGACGCCCATCGCCTTTTTGACCGGTAAAGGCCGGTCATGATAAGCCGCTTTTCTTACTGCGCCGGGTTCAGCACCTGACCCAGGAAAAGAATCTGGCCGCTGGCGAGATCGCGAATCAGAAAGATGAACGGGCGATCAACGGTCATTTCTACGCCAGCGGGTAAGATAGCCGTCAGGCGCATGACCACTGCCGTCGCCGCCGCGGCCTCGGTGCCTTTCTCATCCACCGCGACGAAGGCCTTGTGCAGCACTTTGCCAATATACAGGTCGCGTTCGCCGTCCATGCCAGAAAAATCAGCCAGCGATGGGTCGAAGGCATCCTTCATACCCAGCGCGCTCAAGGTGCTTCCCAGGTCAAAATCACGGGTAAACTTAAACTTGGGCAAGCGCAACTGGACTGTTTCCGGTTGCAACGTTCCCAGGATCCGGTTGAGTTTCTCCACATTCAGATCAGCCGTAAGGACCGCGAATTGACCCGCATCCGGCACGATAACGTCCATGACTGCCGTTCCACCCTGATAGGGCAATTCGATGGCCTGATAATTGTCGCCGCGCCCATACAGGACTCCGCTTAACTCTGCCGACATCATGGGCACCGCGATCTGCGAACCATCGAGCCGATAAAACGGCGCGTCACTGGTCGCGGCAGGGTCAAACTGGGTTTCCCAATCGGCCTTGAAGTAGATCGCGTTGACCAGCACCAGGCGCGTCATCGCGTCCAGCGCGCCAGCCGGGATCAAGTCCTGGATTTTTTCCTCCGTCTGCTGGCTGACCCACTGATTGATCTCACGACGCGTGGGTTCGCTCTGGGCAAAATCAGCCAGACGCACCCCGGCGCCATAGTTGACAGCCAGCAGATCCAGATACTCTTGACGAAACGTGTGATCCTTCTGCGCCCAGAGTGCATTGGCAATATGCAGGCGAAACGCCTGTCCCTGTTCCGCGGCCGCGCTGTTCTGTTCCAGATTCAGGTCCAGGCGGTTGAAGGCGGCGTGCAGGGCTTCATCAGGCAGATTGAAGTGCAGCGTCTGGGCCATTTGCGCTGCGGTGTCGCCACGCGCCCCGCCATAGGTCATCGCCAGCGCCAGCGAGATACTGTATGGAGAAACGATGAGGTTGTCGTTGCCGGCCAGGACGTGATACAGGTCCAGCGCAAACGCGTTATTGCCGTTGACCAGAGTCTGCAAATTATCCGGCGCGACCGGAGGATCGGTCAGGCGCGGCAGGCTGGACTGCACCAGACTGAGCGCAGGCCGTGGGGTGCAGGCGGTCAGGAATGTCGCCAGCACCAGCAAGAAAGAGAGCAATCTGGAAATGAGAGAATTCATGGTTACCTCCTGTTGGAATATAGGGTCAACTGCACTCCAGACGAAGCAACGAGAGAAAAAGTTCCCCGTTTCAGGCTCGTGAGGCAGTCGCCCTGCCCGCTATGACCTTGACCGAACCACAAAGGCTTGTATAATTACCTGTACCACATTCTACAAAATCAACTCGGGAGGCCTTATGGCAAAGAAAACTGGCAAAGTAATTGGTATTCTCACCGGCGGCGGCGATGTGCCGGGGTTGAATCCGGCAATTCGCGCGGTCACCATTCGCGCCCTGCGCGAGGGGTATCAGGTTATCGGTATCCGTCGCGGCTGGGCCGGGCTGGTTGACATCGTGCGCGATAAGGGTTACGACAACAGCAACAATTTTCTGATGCTGACCGAAGACATCGTCAACCGCGCCGGGCGCACCGGTGGCACCTTCCTGCACACCTCACGCACCAATCCCTCCAACGTCAAGAAGGAGAGTGTGCCCGAGCATCTTAAAGACAAATATAGCGCCGACCGCAACGACCTGACCGAAGAAGTCTTGAAAAATTTAGACTTTCTGGGCATTGACTACCTCGTTCCCATTGGCGGGGATGACACGCTCTCCTACGCCGTGCGCCTGTTCCAGGAAGGCGTCAAAGTCATCGCCATTCCGAAGACGATGGACAACGACGTGCCGGGCACAGATTACTGCATCGGTTTCAGCACCTGTGTCACGCGCACCATCGCGCTGACCAACAACCTGCGCACCATCGCCGGTTCGCATGAGCGCTTTCTGGTGCTGGAAGTCTTCGGGCGTTATGCTGGCTTCACCGCCCTGCTGCCAACGATGGCCGGCGCAGCCAACCGCTGTGTTATCCCAGAGTTCAAGTTTAACATCGAACGGCTGACAGAATTGCTGGTTTATGACCGCAACCGCAATCCAAGCCGCTATGCCATCGTACTGGTCTCGGAAGGGGCCATGTTCGAAGGCGGCGAGATGGTGTTTGAGGACCGCACGACCGACGCCTACGGCCATGCCAAACTGGGCGGCATCGGTGACCTGGTCTCCGCGCGCTTGAAAGAACTTTCGCCGCGTTTCAACAATGGCAAGACGATTGACGTTGTCAATCAGAAACTTGGCTATATGGTGCGCGGCGGCGATCCGGACGCGATCGACTCGATCGTCCCCATGGCCTTTGGCAACCTGGCGCTCGACCTGATCCTCAAGGGCGTGCATGGCCGGCTGGTTGTGCTCAAGAACGGGCGCTACGACAATGTCCCGCTGGATGTCATCACCGGCAGCAAGAAGGTAGTCAACGTTGACCTGTTCTACAACACCGAACGCTATCGCCCGAAATATGAATCCTTCGAGATGAAACCGCTGTTCATCATGACCAGCGAACTGTAAACAGCAAACTCCCCGGTAACCAGCAGCACCGGGGAGTTTGTTTTTTATCTTGTCGGCCAGTCTTTCAGGCTCTGGCAGCAGCCAGTTCTACCTGGGTATATTTCAAGAGTTCCAACACGGCCGCGGCGGTATTGCTCATCAACACATACCCCAGGCGATGGTCTTTTTCCATCATCTCCCGCAAATGCCTGGCCTCGAACTCGACCACCCGCACCGGCACATTATTGCGCGCCGAACAGATATAACGATAGGGAGGAATCAGGGAAGAAACGCCCAGAACTTCCCCCGTCGCGACTGATCCGACCAGCGCATTGACCACCGCACCCTCGCCGCCACCGCTATAAATCAAATCCACATCCCCCTCCAGCAGGAGCATTAACTTTTCCGCAGGCTTTTCCTCCTGCAGAATGATCGCGCCCTGGGGATAATGCTTCTCTTCGCCAAGCATGGCGATTGCCTGCAGCTGCGCTTCGTCAAGAGAAGCGAAGAAAGGATAACGCCGCAACAGTTCTGGGGAGACCATGTTTATCTTCTCCTTTCAAGATTAACGCGTTCGCCGAACGCGGCGCTACGCTGAGGTGATCAATTGCATCACTCTTTCCACGGCTTGCGGAACAGCCTGCCCCACCGCTGGCGAGAGTTCTTCTGAAAAATCATATACCTGTGTGGCCTCAATGGCAATCACGTACACTTCTTTATCTTCGGGCAAAGCAATACCCATGCTGCGGCCCACATTCAAGGCATTGCGCAACGAGGTATCATGAGCCGAGGTAGTATGGCCAGCACTCAAATCGGGCAACTCGGCCAGAGTAAAACAGTGGATACTTCCGATAGGATACTGGCCGGTATAAATAGCATCCACCAGAATCACACGCTCATACCCGCTGACGCGCTCCATCAGGCTCAAACCGCCCAGCGAAGAGCAATCCAGTTCTACATCTACGGGCAAAGCACGCGCCGCCAGCGCCTCGACCACCCGCCAGCCGACGCCATCGTCGCCAAGAATAGGATTGCCAAGCCCCAAGACCAGCGTTTTCATGAGCGGTTTGCCACAAGCCCCGGCAGAAATCCAGCATTACGACCCGAAGCGCTCAATCCACAAACTGTTTCAAGACTTCCATAACATTGCCACTGGCATCGCGGATCGTGACTTCCAGCGGCATACGACCAGGCAGAGAATGAGTAGCGCAACCGAAACAGGGATCATAGGCGCGGAAAGCCATTTCAATACGGTTGAGCAATCCCTCGGTCACGACCACGCCTTTCTGGATCAGGCTGCGCGCGGCTTTGTTGATGGACATACTGATCGGCGCGTAATTGTTGGTCGTACCAACAATCAGGTTCACCTTCGTTACCACACCGCGCTCATCGCTCCAGTAATGATGGGTAAGCGTGCCGCGAGGCGCCTCCACGATGCCCACGCCCTCGGTCGGCTTTTCCGTAGGGACAACGCGGACGTTCGGCGACGTGATTTCGGGATCGGTCGCCAGTTCGACCCAGCGCTCTGCGGCATAGAGGAGTTCAATCAGCCGCGCCCAGTGAATCGCCAGGCGTTGATGGACAGGCTTCCCACCAAGAGCGGCATAGAAGCGTTCGTATTCTTCCTGTGCGCGCGGGGTTGCCATACCATCCGCCGCATTCAGGCGCGAAAGCGGCGTCGCCATGTACACGCCAGAATCAGGCCCATCCACAAACCCTTTCCAGCCAACCTTCTTCAAATAAGGGAATTTCAGGTATGTCCAGGGTTCGACGTGTTCAGCAATATGGTCGACATACTCATGAGGCGCATATTTGACCAGTTCCCTGCCATCCGGCCCGACCACACGCACCTTCCCATCGTAGAAATTCACCCTGTTCTGCTCATCTACCAGGCCCATGTAGTACGTGCGATGGGTATAAATGTCACCCAGAATCAGGTCACGGTAGGCAGTGTTGCTCAGGACCATATCGTTGAAGAGTTTGAGGCTGAATTGAGCAAACTCAATGGCCCAACGGCCCATTTCCTCAATCTGTTTGCGCTCCTCTTCCGTAATTCCCTTGGTTAAACCGCCGGGGATGGACGTGCAGGGATGCACCTTGCGCCCGCCAATCATTTCCACCACCATGTGGCCATACTTGCGCATCTGAATGACCTTGCCGCCGGCCTCCAGCCCAACCTTATGAATCACGCCCAGAATATTGCGCTCGGCCACAGGAGCATCCGGCCCCATCACGAAATCAGGACCGCCAAGCGCGTAAAAGTGGGTCGTGTGATCGGTGCAATAGAAAGCCATGTAGAGCAATTCGCGCAGTTTCCTGGCCGTTGGCGGCGGTTCAACATGATAGACCGCATCCACAGCCTTGGCTGCCGCCATGTGATGCGCTTCCGGACAAACGCCGCAAATCCGATTTGTCAAAAGAGGCATCTCCTCTATCGGACGCCCAACGCAGAAACGCTCAAAGCCGCGCAATTCCGGAATCTGGAAGTAAGTATTGGCGACATTCCCTTCCTCATCCAGAAAAATCTCTATCTTTCCATGCCCTTCCAGGCGAGTAATCGGATCAATTGTGATTCGTTGCATGCGAGCCTCCAGTCACATTGTTCGCCTTACGGTTTTACGTTTTACGCTTTATCCTGCCACGCCGCCTTACTGGCCCTAAGCAGCGAGCCGGCCAGATTAAAACGATAGAACTGGCCAACCGGATCCACCAACCCGTCCAGAATACGGTCTATCTCTTCCGGATCGTTGCTGTCGATCACCGACGCGAAGGCCGAGAGCAGACGCGCACCATAATCCAGCACGCCTTCCGCCGGACCGTAACAGCCAATGCACTGCGCGCCAGCGCGGGGGCAGCGAGCATTGCATCCGCTGCGAGTTGCCGGGCCATTGCAGGGAATGCCCTGCTCCAGTAAACACAATTCCGGATCGGCTTCCGTCAGTTGAATGCGACCGAACGCCTTAATTTTCTTCACATTGCGCTTGCGCGGACATTCATCGCAAACGGTAGAGTTACCAGCGCCGATCACGGTTCCCTTTGGAGGGAGTTGCGCCTTGCCCTGCAAGGCGGCAATGACCAGATCGAGCACGGCGGCAATCTGATGCGACTCCGGCGGACAGCCGGGCATGTAGTAGTCCACCTCGACTACCTGATCCAGCGTGCGCAGGACGGGCAGAAGCGTGGGAATGCGCACCTCGCCCTCCGGCGCGGCATAATGCGGTTGCGGACGCAGATTTTGCGGGTTATCGGTAGAAACTGTAGAAAACGCCGTATCCACCACTTCATGAACAGGAGAAAGATTGGCCAGGCCAGGGATACACCCTTCACAGGCACAGGAACCAAAGGCAACCAGAATCTGCGATTTGCGCCGCAGGAGATGAGCCAGATGTTCATTCTCATCGTTGCGAATGCCGCCGTTCCACAGGCAAATCGCAATTTCACCATCGGCCATTTTCTCCACATCAGCATACTTGGCATCCATGGCAACTGGCCAGAAAACGACCTCGAAGTTGGCGTCCACGTCCAGGATTTTTTCGTGGGTGTTCAGAACAGCAATCTCGCAACCGCCGCAAGAGGCGGCCCAGTACATGGCAAACTTGGGCTTGCTCATGCCTTCACCTCCTCGATGGACGATGGACCATGGTCAGGAGACACTGCGACCTTGTCGGCGGTCTGCAGTCCACGGTCTGGATTCCAGTTCAACGGCCCCAAGGCGCGCACTTCCTCGGTGAATTTGCTGACTTCTTCTGCAAAAATCGCGCCCTCCGCCGCGCTGGCCCAGAGAAGTTTCAACCGCTCCGGCTCAATGCCCAACTGCGCCAGGACGCGCCTCATCAAGCGGTAGCGGCGCAGCATTTTGTAGTTCTGGTTGAGGTAGTGACAGTCACCAGGGTGACAGCCGGAAATCAGCACCCCATCCGCGCCGCTGGCAAAGGCCTTGAACACGAAGGTCGGGTCCAGACGCCCGGAGCACATCAGGCGAATCAGGCGGACATTGGGCGCGTACTTCATGCGCGCTGTGCCGGCCATGTCTGCCGCACGGTAACTACACCAGTTGCAGGTAAAGCCAATAATCACAGGCTCAAACGGTTTGGGTTCAGCAGTATCGGCCATAAAGATTACTCCGTGGACAGGACCGAATGCCTTTCAGGCGTTCTCCTGTACCACCGCCTCCTTTCCGGCGAGATTCAAAAGCAACAGACCTTCAATTTGCGAGAGGATTTGCTCATTCGAAAAGCCAGTGCCCCGGATCGCGCCTGCCGGGCAGGCCGCCACACAGGTGCCGCAGCCCTGACAAAGCGCCGGATTGACCTCGCTGACCATCCGATCTTCGTGGAACACAATGGCGTTGAAGGGACACAGGTCATTGCAGATACGGCAGCCGGAACATTGCTCCTCGTTGATACTGGCGCGCACCGGTTCCAGGGCGATTTCCTTTTGTTGAATCTTGCTGACGATGCGCGCTGCCGCTGCCGCGCCCTGCGCCACACTGGAAGGAATATCCTTCGGCCCCTGGATACAACCGGCCAGATAGATGCCCTCCGTCATGGTGGCTACCGGGTCCAGTTTCGGATGACGTTCGATATACCAGCCGTCCACCGAACAGGAAATGCCAAATTTCTTGGCAACCTCTCTGGCATCCGCCGGCGGCTCCAGACCCGCAGAAAGGATTACCATATCTACCGGAATACGGCGTTGTTTGCCGATCAGGGTATCCTCTACCTGCACGATGAGCTTGCCTTCCTCGCCCGGATTGCGCGCCGCGTCGGTCACCTCGGCCACCTTGCCGCGCACAAAAATCGTTCCTTCCTCAATCAGGCGCTGATAGAACTCATCGTAGCCCTTGCCGGGCGTGCGAATGTCAATGTAAAAATTGTAAACGGTCGCGCCGGTCTTCTCATGCACCAGATGGGCAAATTTCAGGCTCTGCATACAGCAGATCGCCGAACAATAATTGTTATAGTTCCGGTCACGCGAGCCAACACAATGGATAATCCCCACCGACCTGGGCACCGTCTTCCCATCACGCAGGACGATATTGCCCCCGGTCGGGCCGGCCGCGTTCGAGAGCCGCTCAAATTCCAGACTGGTGAAGACGTTCGCCAGACGGCCATAGCCGTAGTTCGGAATACGGCGCGGGTCGAACAACTGCCAGCCAGTCGCCAGGATGATATTCCCCACCTCAAGCGTCAAAATCTGATCTTCCTGCGCAAAATCTATCGCCCCGGTCGGACAGAATTTCTCACAGGCTTTGCAGGTCCCTTTCTGGTAATACGTACAATTCTCACGGTCAATCACCGGGTACTTCGGCACCGCCTGCGGGAAAGGTACATAGATAGCCTTGCGATACCCCAGCCCGGCCTCGAATTTATCATCCACGACTTTCTTCGGGCATTTTTCCCAACACACGCCACAGCCGGTGCACAGGTCTTCGTTCACCGAACGGGCACGTTTGCGGACGGTAACCACAAAATTGCCCACGTACCCATCTACCTTCTCGACCTCCGCATAGGTCAGCAGGGTAATATTCGGATGATTACCGGCATCCACCATCTTGGGCGTCAGAATACAGGCTGAACAGTCCAGTGTGGGGAACGTTTTGTCAAACTGAGCCATGTGGCCGCCGATGGAGGGTTCGCGCTCAACCAGATAGACCGGATAGCCGGCCTCGGCAATTTCGAGGGCGGCCTGGATGCCGGCAATGCCGCCGCCGACGATCAGCGTCGCCGGATGGATAGGTACATGCAGCGGCTCCAGCGGCTCGTGATGCACAACGCGCCGCACACCGCCAGCCACCACTGCTTTCGCTTTTTCGGTAGCCGCGACCTTGTCCGTATGCACCCAGGAGACCTGTTCACGAATGGACACGAGTTCACTCAGGTAGGGATTCAGGCCAGCGCCGGCGCAGGCATTGCGGAAAGTCCGCTCGTGCAGGTGCGGCGAGCATGCCGCGACCACCACGCGCGTCAGGCCATATTCTTTGATGTCTTTCTGAATCAATTCCTGCCCCAGACTGGAGCACATAAATTTATAGTCCCGCGCGATGACAACCCCTTCTTCCTTCAAAGCCTCACCGGCCCAGGCGCTGACTTGAGCCACATCTACCACGCCGGCGATGTTCGTGCCACAATGGCAAACATAAACGCCAATGCGTTCCTTTGGTTTCTTCTCCGCGCTCATGACTGGCTCTCCTCAGTAGAGATAGATTTACGACCTTTTGGCAGAGGCGGCGGCATGGGCAAGCCTTCCGGCTTACGTGGGCGCGGCGGCTCGGCGTTCGCATCTGGCGTCTCGACACCGATGCGCGCCATGGCCGGGCGCGCACTGACAAATTCGCGCCCAAAGCCCAATTCCTCCGCCTTCCGTCCAAACGCAATGCCCATCAACTGGGTGAAGAACAAGACCGGTATACGATAACTGGTCTTGAAATAACCGTTCATCTGCCCCTGAAACACATCCAGGTTCATCTGGCACATCGGACACAGCGTCACGATAACATCGGCACGATATTGATCAGCGCCGGCCACAATACGACGAATGAGTTCAAAAGCAGTATCGGGGCCAATCTGGGTCATGTGCCCACCGCAGCAGGCGGTTTTCAGCGGAAAGTCAACCACTTCCGCGCCCAGGGCTTTCATCAAATCGTCCAGTTCAGTCGGGTGCTCGGTATCCGAGAAGCGCTGGTTGTAATCAGGGCGCGGCAACATACAGCCGACATAGGGAGCCACGCGCAGCCCCGTCAGCGGTTTGACCACCCGGCTGCGAATCGCCTCCAGACCAATGTCGTGCAACACCACATCCAACAAATGGCGCACCGCCAGCGTACCGGGCGTATAGTGCAAACCACCCGCCGCCAGCGCCTGATTCACTTTCTGCCCAAAGGAGTTATCCTCGTGCATATAATGATCGGCCTTCGAGAGGTTAAGGTAACAAGCCGAACAAGCCGTCACAACCGTCCGCGCGCCGTTGGCCTGCTTCTCGGCCAGAGCCAGATTGCGAGCAATCAACGCATAGGCCGGCATTCGTTCGAGGGCCAGGTACTCGGTCGCGCCGCAGCAGTTCCAGTCCTCTACCTCACGCATGTGCACCCCCAGGACCTCACAGACTGCCTGCATGGACTGATAATATGCCTTGGCGCTGCTTTCCATTGAGCAGCCGGGATAAAAGAGATACTCGTTCATGCCGCCTCCAGTTCTTTCGCACGCCGTAAGATTTTCTTCAGACTGGATAGCCCCTGAATACGCCTGGGCGGCAAGGGCGAAACGCCGCGTTTGACCAGCATCCCCAGCGCCATCGGCGCCATCGCCGGCAGACGCCGCGCCAGACGCGGATGTATCAACGTGTGGATACCGGCCAGCCCAATTTCAAAACTGCGCCCGAAGTTCTCCACATAGCCCATGAAGGTCTTGGAGAAATCGGACGCAGTCCGGTCAGGTACATACCCAGCCTCGAGCGCCATATTCTTGAGCGTGTACATGACATCGGTAATATGAATTTGCTGTGGACAGCGCACCGTGCAGTAATAACAGGATACACACATCCACGGCGTGTTGCTGCGCAGCACCTCCTCGCGCATCCCGGCGCGCAGCATGGCAAAAAGCGCGCGCGGCGTGTGATCCATGGCGCCCGCGGATGGACAGGAACCACCGCACGTACCGCACTGGATGCACATTTCCAGCCGTGAGTCTCCAGGAGTGCGAGCCGCCACTTCTTGCATCAATGTCAACGCTCCAGCAGGAGCCGCCATCGGATGAGATTCAGACATAGGCACATTCTCCCAGGATAACGAAGTTCAGGCAGACATCCCTCTCTCACGACGCCTGCTGTTAAGGATTATAGCCTCCAAAGTCAGGCGGCAAGAGTGGGATACGTCATGCCTCCTTGTGACGAAACTCACGAACCAAACGGGCTGATTTTACCACAATCTGCTCAGGAGTATAATACGCACCGAGACAAAAACCTCACGTTTTACGTTCGACACCTTACATCCCCTATCTCCCGGAGTCTCCCATGAACTTCGCTATGTGGCGCAAAGCCCTGACTGTCATCCCTCAAGTTTCAAAAGAGGAATGGGATCATCTCGACCTCGTTTCCCGCTGGCTCATCAGCACGCGCGCCGCGGTGCTGGTAATGACCTTTTTCTCTGCGTCGCTGGCCGGACTTTTCGCCTGGCACGATGGCCATGCGGTAAACCTCCTGGACTGGCTGGTGCTGACTCTCGGCCTGGTGCTGGCGCACGCCACCAACAACATTTTCAACGATTACACCGATTATCAGCGCGGCGTGGACGAAAACAACTACTATCGCACCCAATATGGGCCACAGCCACTGGCCGCCGGCCTGATGACGCGTCGTCAACATCTGACGTACTTCGCCGTTACCGGCCTGCTGGCTCTGGCCTGCGGCCTGTACCTGATCCTGACTCACCACAACGATACCATCCTCTGGATTCTCCTGGGCCTCGGAGCATTCTTTGTACTGGCTTACACCTGGCCGCTCAAATATCTGGCTTTGGGCGAGTTGTCTGTTCTCCTGGTCTGGGGGCCGCTGATGGTTGGCGGCGGATATTACGTGCTGACCGGCGTCTGGAACTGGAACGTCGCCTGGGCCAGCCTGCCTTATGTCCTGGGCGTGACGACCGTTCTGTTTGGTAAGCACATTGACAAATTGCCTGCAGATAAAGCGCGACGCATCTACACCTTGCCGGTGCTTTTGGGAGAAAAAGCCGCTCGCTACATCACCTTGAGTCTGATGGTCTGCGCTTATGTACTGACCTTCGCCCTGATCCTGACGCGCTACTTTACGCCGGTCATGTTGCTGGTGCTGCTGGCTTTGCCAACTTTCCGCAAAATTTATCCCCAATTCCTGCAGCCCAAACCGGAAACGTGCCCCGAAGGATTCCCACAAGGTCAGGGAGGCTGGCCGCTCTACTTCGCGCCTCAAGCCTTCATCAACACTCGCGCCTTTGGGACCTGGTTCGTTCTCGGCCTGATGCTGGATACCTTACTCCGCCTGATTGGGGCGCATCTGGCAGGATGAGAGGCTGTTGCCCGCCAGGGCCATTGCTACTCGCGGCTATGCCGCTGTTGACGTAACTACCTACCATGGCTGATGGAGAACTCTCTGCCTCTTGTCATTGCGAGCGTAGCGCATGTCCCGAGCGCAGCGTGGGGAAAGCAATCTCCCGGCAAGCAAGGGGATTACTTCGCCGCCTACGGCGGCTCGCAATGACAAGGATGGATAGTGGGTAGGTTGTTACCTGTCGCCTCAATAATACCGCCTCCCAAGACCATTTCGCCAGCGTAGAACACCGCTGCCTGGCCGGGCGTTGCATCGCGCACCGGCGTATCGAAGTCAATGCGCACCCGGCTGCCATCGTCCAGGGGCGTCACCTCGGCCCAGACCGGTCGCGCGGTATACCGTATCTTCACCTCAACTCGTAGCGGCTGCGACGGCGCTTCTCCGCGCACCCAGTTCACCGCCCGCGCCCAAGCCTTGCGCTGCCCCAGTTCCTCCGCTGTGCCCACAATCAACGCATTCGCGGCAGCATCCTTCGCCAATACATACAAGGGGGTCATCGTCGCAACACCCAACCCCTTGCGCTGACCTATCGTGTACGCAGGCAGGCCCGAATGCGTCCCGATCACCTGGCCATCCCGCCGCATCACCACGCCAGGCCTGAAGATATCCGCCGCATAGCGGCGTAAAAACACACGGTAATCCTCCCCGGCCAGAAAGCACAAATCCTGACTGTCGCGACGCAGCGCAGACGGCAACCCCCATTCTGCGGCCATCTGGCGCACCTCGGACTTGAGGTATTCCCCTACCGGGAACAGCGTCCGCTGCAGCTGCTCTTGCGACAGCACATGCAACACATAGGATTGATCCTTCGTCTGGTCTCTGGCTTTCAACAACACAGCCTTGCCATTTGCCTCTCCACGACGCGCATAGTGACCGGTCGCCAGATAATCTGCCCCAAATGCCAGCGCATGTTGCCATAAAAACCCCCAGCGAATCTGCCGATTACACACCAGACAGGGATTCGGCGTCTCCCCGCGCGCATAGCCATCGAGAAATTCCTGCACCACCGTCGCGCGAAACACCTCACCCGCGTCCACGACATAAAAGGGGATATCCAGTCTGGCCGCTACCCGGCGCGCCAGCATCATGGCATCGGGCGCGCAGCAGCGGTTGGAATCTTCCTTCCCCGGTTCCGACCACAACCGTAGCATGATCCCAATCACCTCATAGCCCTGCCGTTTTAGCAGCGCTGCTGCCACGGAAGAATCCACTCCGCCGGACATGGCCACGACTACTCTTGTCATCTTAACTCCTGGTCTTTTCCTTGTGCAAGCGGCGCGCTCTCTCTACCAGCGAAGGCAAGACAGCCAGAAACGCCTCCACCTGCTCCGGCGTCGTGCCCAGCCCCAACGTAACCCGCAAAGAACCCCGCGCCCACGCTGGCGTAAATCCCATCGCCAGCAAAACCTCGCTTGGTTCAGGACGCCCTGTCTTGCAGGCCGAACCCGAAGAGCAGGCAAAACCGGCCGCATCCAGTAACTGCACCAGCAGGTTACCATCGGCATCCCGAAACACGAAGGAAGCATGGTTGGGCAGGCGTTGCTCCGGATGTCCACTCAAGCGCGCCTCGGGAATCTCTTGAAGCACACGCGCAATCACATAATCGCGCAGCGGCTGAACATGAGCAATGCGTTCCTGTCGCTCCTCTTTCGCCAGACGCAAGGCTTCTGCAAATCCAACGATATACGGCACGTTATGCGTACCCGCGCGTCGGCCGGTCTCCTGTCCGCCCCCGGTAAGAGAGGGCACAAGCCCCGTACCATGACGCACAAACAGCGCCCCTACGCCCTTTGGCCCGTACAGTTTATGTCCTCCCAGGGCAAGCAAATCCACGCCGAGTTTCTGCACATCCACATCGAGATACCCCGCCGCCTGTACCGCGTCGCTATGGAACAGCACCCGTCGCTCACGGCAAAGCGGCGCGAGCGCCGCAATCGGGTTAACTGTTCCAACTTCATTGTTGGCGAACATCACCGACACCAGCGCCGCGTCTTCCCGGAGCGCCCCGGCCACATGCTCCGGCCTGACCTGACCGAACTCATCCACCGTTAGCCAGGTCACCTGTACCCCGGCATACTTTTCCAGATGCTCCGCCGTTTTGCTGACTGCCGCATGCTCGGTGC
Organism: Anaerolineales bacterium; assembly: GCA_034436275.1. Classification (GTDB taxonomy): domain Bacteria; phylum Chloroflexota; class Anaerolineae; order Anaerolineales; family Villigracilaceae; genus DAOTVX01. Next base: position 17,642 of record DAOTVX010000022.1, read on the forward strand.
GTGCCGTCAACAAGCGATTACGCCCACTTTCCATTTCAGCCAGCATGACGCCGCGCAAAGCCAGATTGTCGGCCTCCGTGCCGCCGGCAGTGAAGATAATTTCATCAGGCCGGCAATTCAACACCCCCGCCACGGTCTCGCGCGCCGTCTCTACCGCCGCCTCTGCTCGCTGACCAAAACGATGCGCCGAGGAGGGATTGCCGAAAATCTCGCTGAAGAAAGGCCGCATGACGCGCAGCACGCGCTCATCCACCGGTGTTGTCGCCGCGTAATCCAGATAAATCATGGGGGAATTATAGCATGAGCCGCAATGGATTATAATTCAGGAGAACGTCTGCTTGCATTCCCTCCACCAGGCCTCTCCGATTGGAAACGAGGCCCGGTCCGCTGAAAAAGGCGGGAAAACACAACATAAGCGGGCGGCAGATAAGATCATCCGTAGCGTCACAAGGAGACCTCATGGCCTACAAAATTCACTTCGGTACCGATGGCTGGCGCGGCACCATTGCCGAAGATTACACCTTCGACAACGTGCGGCGCTGCGCCCAGGGATTCGCCGATTATCTGCTTCAACAGGGCAAGAAAGGGGAATGGGTTGTCGTCGGTCACGATAAACGCTTCGCCTCAGAACGCTTCGCCGCCGCCGTCGCCGAGGTGCTGGCAGGCAACGGCCTGCGCGTGTACCTGACCGACGGGGCGGCGCCGACGCCGGTGATCTCCTTTTCCGTCACCGCGAAAAAGGCCTGTGGAGCGGTAAATATCACCGCCTCGCATAACCCGGCCAGCGACAACGGCTTCAAGGTGCGCAATGCGTTCGGCGGCGCCATTGACCCCGAAGGGCTAAAGCGCATCGAAGCCCTTATCCCCGATGACATGCAGGGCGTCAGGCGCACGCCCTACCCCGAAGCAGAAGCCGCCGGCGATATCGTGCGCTTTGACCCCGCTCCAGCCTACCTGCAACATCTGGAGACCCTGCTGGATTTACAGCCCATCAAAGACGCCGGCCTGACCGTGGTGGTAGATTGCATGTGGGGCAACGGCGCCGGCTACTTCCCGCGTTTACTTGCCGGCGGGCGCACGCGCGTCATAGAAATCCACAACGAACGCAACCCGATTTTTCCCGAAATGCTGCGCCCCGAGCCTATCCCGCCGAATGTAGATGTCGGACTGCGCGCCGTCCGTGAGCATCATGCCGACATCCTGCTCGTTACCGATGGCGACGCCGACCGTTGCGGCGTAGGCGATGAGAATGGAGCGTTTGTCAACCAGTTGCGTGTCTATGGCCTGCTGGCTTACTACCTGCTGGAAGTGCGCGGCCTGCGCGGCCCTATCGTCAAAACCATTTCCACGACAACGATGCTCAATAAATTGGGCAGGTTGTACAACGTGCCCGTTTACGAGACAGGCGTGGGCTTCAAATACGTCGCGCCGAAAATGCTGGAGACCAACGCCCTCATTGGAGGCGAGGAAAGCGGAGGCTACGCCTTTCGCGGCCACGTTCCCGAACGCGACGGCATCCTGGCCGGCCTCTACCTGCTCGACTTCATGGTGCGCACCGGACGCAAACCGACCGGCCTGCTCGACCTGCTCTTCGCCAGAGTCGGCGGACCCCACTACTACGATCGCATTGACCGAACCTTCCACGGCGACCGCGCCGAGCGCGAAGCGCACATCCTCGCGGCCAAACCGGACACCATTGGCGGTCTGAAAGTGACCGAATTGGTCACGCTCGATGGCTACCTCTTCCGCCTGGAAGATGGCGGCTGGATGCTGATCCGCTTTTCGGGCACCGAACCTATCCTGCGCGTCTACTGCGAAACCATGCATCAGGATCGGGTACAGGCAATTCTACAGGATGGCTTGAAGATTGCTGGCCTGTAGCGGCGATTACAGGCAACCGCGCGCCCCCCTCACCAGTTATGTTGACCGATAGCCATTGCCATCTGGATTCAGCCGAATTCGACGCGGATCGCGCGGAAGTGCTTGCACGCGCTCGCGCGGCCGGTATCAACCGCATCCTGATCCCCGGCGTGGACATCGCTTCCAGTCGTAAAGCCGTGGCTCTGGCCGCCAGCGATCCCATGCTGTTCGCCGCGGTCGGCATTCACCCCGGCAATGCCCTGCAGGTACATCCCACAGATTGGGACGAACTGGAAACGCTGGCGCGTCAACCAAAGGTAGTGGCCATCGGCGAAATTGGTCTCGATTACGCCTGGGAACACATTCCCGCTGCGCGCCAGCAGGAGGTCTTGCAACGACAATTGAATCTGGCGGCGCGGCTGGGTTTGCCAGTCATCCTGCACCTGCGCGAGGCGCGCCGGGCACAAACTCCAGCCTGCGCCCGCGACTTGCTGGCTATGGTGCAACAATGGATCGAAACGCGGCAGCAGGACGCAGATACCTGCCACGCAAGGCGACGCCCGGACGCCGCACCATCTCCGGGCGTCTTCCATGCTTTCTCGGCCTCGCTGGACATGGCCCAGACGGTGATCCGCCTGGGGTTTTTCATCGGCGTTGCCGGCCCGGTTACCTTTCAGAATTCCCGGCGTCTACAGGAAATCGTTGCGGCTTTGCCTCTGGAACACATCCTGCTGGAAACCGATTCCCCGGTGCTGTCGCCGCATCCTTATCGCGGTCAGCGCAATGAACCTGCCCGTTTACGCCTGATTGCTGATAAAATTGGTCTGCTTCATCATCACACGATCGCCGAAGTAGCCGCCATCACCACCGAAAATGCCCGGCGGCTCTTTGGCTGGGAGTAGTCTGCTTGGAAAACAACACTTTCTTTGAACCCATTCAGGAACAACTGGCGCAAGTGGAAGAACGCATGCACGCGCAGGCGCGGGAGGCTCACCCAAACGTCCAGGCGGCCATCCAGCATTTGATTTCCGCCGGCGGCAAACGGATTCGCCCGGCGCTGGGATTGCTGGTAGGGAACATGCTGGGCGGTCAGAGCGAATCTCTCGTGACGCTTGGCGCTGCCGTCGAATTACTTCATACCGCCACCCTGGTCCATGATGACTTGATTGACGGCGCCCTGCTGCGGCGCGGCATCCCGACGCTGAACGCTCGCTGGTCGCCCGCGGCCACCGTCCTGACTGGCGACTTCCTGTTCGCGCGTGCGGCGGAACTGGCAACCGAAACCGGCCATTTAAATCTCATGCACCTTTTCGCCGAAACACTGGCGATTATCGTCAACGGCGAACTGACTCAATTCTTCGCCGAGCGCGGGGCCATCAACCGCGAAGATTACTACCGGCGCATTTACGCCAAGACCGCCGCTTTGTTCGAGATGACCTGCCAGGCCGCCGCCATCATCAGCGAAGCGCATACCGACGTGCGGGAGTCCATGCGTGCCTTTGGGCGCGATCTTGGCATGGCCTTCCAGATCGTGGACGACGTTCTGGACTTCGGCGGCGAACAACGCACGCTGGGCAAACCGGTCGGGTCAGACCTGCTGCAAGGATTGATCACGCTGCCGGCTATTTACTACGCCGAAGCGCACCCCGACGACCCTGACGTGCTGTGTCTGACCGGCAACCACTTCTACACCGAACACGAGCGCATGGAGCGCCTGGTGGAATCGGTGCGGCGCAGCCACGCCATTCAAAGTGCTCTGGCTGAGGCGCACCAATATATTCAACAGGCGCTCGCCCGGCTAGAGCCCATGCCTGCCGGCCCCTACCGCGCCGCCCTCGAAAACCTGGCCGCTTATATCGTGCAGCGCCATATCTAGACCCCTGTGCCGCCCCCTCCAGGCACGCTTCGTCAGCATGAGAACTTCCGATTTCGATTACCATCTCCCGCCGGAGTTTATCGCCCAAACGCCCATTGAGCCGCGCGATGCCGCGCGCTTGCTCGTGCTGCACCGCGCCCGCGGCGTCATCGAACATCGTACCTTTCGCGAAATCGGCGCCTATTTACAGCCGGGTGATTTGCTGGTGCTCAACCGGACGCGTGTTCTGCCAGCGCGTCTGTTCGCCCGCAAACCGAGCGGCGGACGCGTCGAAATCCTGCTCCTGCGCCAGCACGATGCCCTGACCTGGGAGGCGCTCATCGGCGGGAAACATGTCCGTCAGGGTACCTTCCTGAAACTGGAAACAGACCCACAGGGCGAATGGCCAGAAGCGATACCAAAGGTAGAAGTCATCGCCGAGGGCAACGGCGCCGAACGTCTGATTCGCTTCTCGCAACCTGTGGAACCGTACCTGCCGCGCCTGGGACATGTGCCTCTGCCCCCCTACATTCACGAACCGCTGCGCGACCCTGAACGGTACCAGACGGTGTACGCCACAGAACCCGGCTCCGCCGCCGCGCCAACTGCCGGCCTGCACTTCACCCAACGTCTGCTGGACGAACTGCAAGCGCAGGGCGTACAGATTGCCTACGTCACCCTGCACGTTGGGCTGGACACCTTCGCTCCGGTTACTGTTGAGAATCCGCGCGCCCATAAAATCCATACCGAATGGTGTTCTCTACCACCAGAAACCGCCGCGGCCATTCAACGCGCCCGAGGCGATGGCAAGCGCGTCATTGCTGTCGGCACAACAACCGTGCGTACGCTGGAAAGCGCCGCCCAAAACGCTGCCATAACCGACCGCAATGCTCCAGTCCCGCCGTATTGCGGCAACACCAGTCTCTACATCATCCCTGGCTACCAGTTCAAGATCGTTGATGCCATGATCACCAACTTCCACCTGCCACGCTCCACCCTGCTGATGCTGGTCAGCGCTTTTGCCGGCCGCGAGACCATCCTGCGCGCTTACCAGATTGCCATGCAAGAAGGCTACCGTTTCTACTCCTTTGGCGACGCCATGTTCATTTGCTAACCCACCGTTTCACGCTCCACATCTCACGTTTTCATTACCGCCTATGCACCCAAAAACCATTTGTCTCATCCCCGGCGATGGCGTTGGTCAGGAAGTAATCCCTGCCGCCGCCGAAGCCTTGCAAGCCTTGAATCTGAATCTCCACTTCGTCCTGGGCGAGGCCGGCTTTACCTGCTTCCAACAACGCGGCGAAGCCCTGCCTGCCGAAACGCTGACGCTGGCGCGGCAGGCTGATGCCGTCCTTTTTGGCGCCACCTCCTCACCCTCCACGCCGACGCCCGGCTACCGCAGCCCTATCCTGGCCTTGCGTCGCGAATTCGACCTCTATGCCAACTTGCGACCGGTTTTCTCTTTACCGGGCCAGTTCTCGCGCCCCGGCATTGACCTGCTCATCGTGCGCGAAAATACAGAGGGCCTCTACAGCGGACGTGAGCGACGCGAAGGCGACACCGCCATCGCCGAGCGCGTCATCACCCGACACGGCAGCGAACGCATCGTCCGCGCCGCCTGCGAACAAGCGCGTCAACGCGCCGCAGCCCGCGGCCGACAGGCCACGGTGACCATTGTCCACAAGGCGAATGTGCTCAAAGTGAGCGATGGCCTGTTCCGCGAGTGCGCCCTGCAGGTCGCCGCAGAATACCCCGATATCCTGTTCAACGAATTGCTCGTGGACGCAGCGGCGATGAAACTGGTCAAGTCACCGCAATCGTTCGACGTGCTGGTGACCACTAACCTGTTCGGCGACATCCTCTCCGACGAAGCCAGCGCACTGGTCGGCGGCCTGGGGGTAGCGCCATCGGCGAACCTGGGTCTGGGAACGCCGGTTTTTGAACCAGTGCACGGCTCCGCGCCGGATATTGCGGGCCAGGGTATTGCCAACCCGGTCGGCGCCATGCTTTCCGCCGCGCTGATGCTGGAAACGCTGGGCGAGCATCAGGCGGCAGAGCGTCTGAGACAGGCCATTCTGGACACTCTTGCCCAGGGCATTTGCACGCCCGATTTAGGCGGCAACGCGACCACAGCCCACTTCACCCGTCAAGTCTGCGCGCGCCTGCAGGAACATGCATCCTAGTATCTGCAGCGACTCTATCCGGCAGGGAAATTTCTCATGGACGAATTCGAGACCCTTATCCAGCTGGTTCAAATCTACAGCCCGTCGGGGCAGGAAAAGGCGGCTGTCGAGTATCTCGTCGCGCGGATGCAATCGCTCCACTACACGCAAGCCTTCAGGGACGAGGCCGGCAACGCCGTCGGCGTCATGGGCACAGGGCCACGTCAGGTTGTCCTCCTCGGTCACATTGACACCGTGCCCGGCGCTATCCCGGTTCGCCTGGAAGAGGATCGGCTGTACGGACGCGGCGCTGTGGATGCCAAAGGGCCGCTGGCCTGTTTTACCGACGCCATCGCCCAACTGGGCGCGCGCCCCGGCTGGCAATTCGTTGTCATCGGCGCCGTGGAAGAGGAGCGCGATTCAGATGGCGCACGCTTCGTCGCCGGCCGTTACCATCCCGATTACGCCATCATTGGCGAACCCAATCGCTGGGACCGCATCGCCCTCGGATACAAGGGGAGCGCCTGGGCCGAAATCACCCTGCGCCGCGCGCAAGCCCATACCGCCAGCGGAGACGAAAACGCCTGCGAGGCCGCCGTCAACCTCTGGCAGGCCATTCGCACCCAGGCCGAAGCCTTCAACGCCGGACGCGAACGTGCTTTTGACCGCTTGCTGGTCAGTTTGCGCGGGTTGGCCTCAGGAGACGAAGACTATCAACAATGGGCACGGCTAAGCGTCAACGCACGGTTGCCTCTCGATCTGTCGCCAAGCGCATGGTACGAGAGCCTGCAGAAACTTTTGCAGGATTTCCAGCCCTTTGAAGCGACGCTGACACCAGGCGGCTATGCACTGCCAGCCTGCGCTTGCGAGAAAAACTCGCCGCTGGTGCGCGCCTTCCTCAGCGCCATCCGCGCCGTTGGCGGGACGCCAGCCTTCGTCTATAAAACCGGCACCGCGGATTTAAACGTCGTCGCGCCTGTCTGGAAATGTCCGGCGCTGGTCTATGGCCCTGGCGATTCCACCCTCGATCACACCCCCAACGAACACCTCTTGCTTTCCGAATATCGGCAGGCCGTGGCTGTGCTGAAAAACGCCCTGCAACGCCTGTAAGACCCAATCACTCTAAAACCGGCCTTTATCCAGCCGGTACAGGCCAGCGGCGCGCGCCAGCTGAACAGCCTGTCGGTACTCCTCTGACGTGATCGGCCGCGCCAGTTCAGGGTAACAACTTGCCCGATACGCCGGGCGGTACTGGTCCATCAAGTTGAGATAAGTATGGGGAGAAATCTCTCGCGCCAGAAAGCGCACGATCTCCGCTGTGCCTGCCAGACCATTGGGAAGGACAAGGTGGCGCACCAGCAAGCCGCGCCGGGCAATCCCGCGTTCATCCAGTTGTAAATCACCCACCTGACGGTGCATTTCGCGCACGGCGGCCCGATTGACCAGAGGATAATCGCTGGCTTTTGAGTAACGCAAGGCTATGGCCGCATCGGCATATTTCATGTCTGGCATATAAATATCCACCACCCCATCCAGTAATCGCAAAGCCGGGCGTGAATCGTAACCGCCGGTATTGTAAACCAACGGCAACCGCAGACCAGCCGGCGCGGCGAGCGCCACCGCCGCCAGAATGGGCGCCACCACGTGGCTGGGTGAAACCAGATTGATGTTGTGACAACCCATTGCCTGCAATTCGAGCATCATGGCCGCCAGGTCCTCCGGTTCGACCTCTTCCCCCAGATCGCTCTGGCTGATGTCATAATTCTGACAGTACTGGCAATGCAAATTGCAGCGCGCAAAGAAAATCGTTCCTGAGCCGCGCCAGCCGCGCAAGGGCTCCTCCTCGCCAAAATGCGGGCCAAAACTGCTAACGCGAGCGCGTTCTCCGCTGCGACAAACGCCCTGTTCACCCCGGCGGCGGTTCCTGTGGCATTCCCAGGCGCACAAATCGCAATTTGCCAGGCGCGCATAAGCCTCGGCAACCCGTCGTCGCAATTCACCCGTACGCGCCAGAGCCAGATAGGCAGGTTCAAACACCATGCGCACCCTTCACCGAGCGAACGAGATGTTCGCATTCTATCACGTTTCATCCTCGACTATAATTATCCCATGTCCTGGCGCGCGGTATTGCGGCAGAGTCTGATTCTACTGGTGATCCTTTTACTGCTGGTCGCTCCTTCCTGGCTGACCGGGCAGGCTGAACTTCGCCGTGCCGGTCATCTGGCCGCGACGGGACAGAACAAAGCCGCCGCCCTGGCCTACGCTTCGGCCGCGCGGCGGCTTTTCTGGAAAGCGGGACTTTGGGAGCAGGCCGGTCTGCTGGCGCTGGCCGCCAACGACGCCGTCCAGGCCAATCAATATTTTGACGCCGCGCTCCAACGCGACACGCTCTCCCCACAAGGCTGGATCGCTCGCGGCGACGCCTTTTATCAACTCGGCGCGACCGAGTCAGCGCGACAGGCCTGGGAACACGCCTTGCCCGAGGCCGAAGCCTGCCGTCGCTTGGCACGTCTGGCGCGCCGCGAGAAGTCCCTGAACAGGGCCATCACCCTCTGGCAACAGGTGCTTGCCCAGCAACCCGACGATGCCGAAGCCAGTTACACCCTCGGTCTGCTGCTGACGGCCACAGCGCCCCAACAGGCCCTGCCCTACCTGCTACGCGCCGCGCAAAGCGACGCGAATCTCGACGAAGCAGTTCACGCTCTGCGCACCAGCCTCAACCGCGCCACCAGTGACCCCGCCTCCTGGTACTTTCAAGGCGGCCTGGGACTGACCGCCGTGCAGGCATGGGACCTGGCAGAAGTGGCTTTCCGTCATGCTCTGGCACTGCAAGCGGATCATGCCGACGCCTGGGCCTGGCTGGGCGAAACCTTACAGCAACAGGGGCAAAGCGGTGAAGCCGAATTGCATCAGGCTCTGCAACTCGCGCCCGATTCGGCCACCGTGCAGGCATTGTACGCTTTATCTTTACAACGGCAGGGGCAGAACGCGCGCGCCATTACTGCTTTCCAGAAGGCCCTGGCCCTGGCTCCTGAGGAGGCCGCCTGGTGGGCCGCGCTGGGCGGCGCCTACGAACAGGATGGCAACCTGAGCGCCGCTCTCACCAGTTACCGTCAGGCTGCGCAACTGCGCCCTCAGGATACCCTCTACTGGCGCGTCCTGATTCAGTTTTGCCTGCGTCACCGACTTTACCTTCAGACCATCGCCTTGCCTGCCACACAAACGCTCCTCCATCTCGCCCCCGACGCCTGGTATGCTCAGGATTTGCTCGGCCAGGTCTTGCTGGCGTTGGGAGATATGCCCGGAGCGCAGGTCGCGCTGGAGAAAGCCCTGAAAAGCGCACCGCGTCAGCCCGAACCCTATCTTCATCTGGCGCAACTTTATCTGGAAAAAGGCGATCGCGCCGCCGCCTGCCACGCCCTGCAGCACGGACAGACGCTGAACCCTGCGGCGATGCCCTGGGAAGCGCAACGACTCTGGGAACAATTCTGTTCATCCACCGCGACGCCATGACTCTACAACCGCCCACCCGCAGGATGAAGTCCCTGTACGCTCTCCTTTTTTGTCTGCTCCTGGTGGCCTGCCAGACCACTGTCTGGCAGGTTGCGTTCGCCCCGCCGGGCCAGGTTCTGTTCAAAGAAGATTTTTCCGACCCGGCCAGCGGCTGGCCGCGCCGCGAAACCGAAGAAGGCCAAATGGACTACTTTGGCGGCGCCTACCGCATAATCGTTCGCCGCGCCGATTACCACCTGTGGGCCCTGGCAGGCGCTGAACAGTACACCGACATCCGTCTGGAAGTAGACGCCGCGCCCTTGAGCGGCCCGCTGGAAAACCGTTTTGGCCTTCTCTGCCGCCATCGCGACCCCAACAACTTCTATTTCTTCGTCATCAGCGCCGATGGTTACTACGGGCTGGGCAAGGTTAAAGATGGCATTCCTGCCCTCTTTGGCCAGGAAATGATGACTGCCAATCCGGCCATTGTGCGCGGTTTTGCCGCCAATCATCTGCGTCTGGACTGTGTAGGCGATGCCCTCACGGCCTACGTCAACGGACAGCCGGTGGCGCTGGCGCACGATACCGACCTGCCCGATGGCCGCGCCGGATTGCTGGCCGGGACGTTTCACAGCGTCAACGTAGACGTTGTTTTCGATAACTTTCAGATCATCAAGCCATGAAAGTTTTTCTGGATACCGTGGGTTGTCGTTTAAATCAAGCGGAGATCGAACAAATGGCACGCCGACTGCGCGCGGCCGGCCATGAAATTACAGGCAACGCCGCCGAGGCCGAGCTGGCCATCATCAATACCTGCACTGTGACCAACGCGGCCGCCTCCGACTCGCGCGCTGCCGTCCGCCGCGCCGCCCGCGCCGGCGTCAAGGCGATCGTTGTCACCGGCTGCTGGGCCACGCTGGAGCCAGAGAGCGCCGCAGGCCTGCCTGCCGTGAAGCAGGTTATCCCCAACTCTCAGAAAGATGCCCTGCTCATGCAGGTGCTGGGGCTGCCGGTAGAACCCTTCGACCTGGAGCCTGTGGCGCGGGAACCCCTGCCGGGCCTGCGTGCGCGCACCCGCGCCTTTATCAAGGTGCAAGACGGTTGTAATAACACCTGCACCTACTGTGTCACTCGCCTGGCGCGGGGCGCAGCGCGCTCCCGTTCGATAGCCGAGGTACTGGCCGAAGTCCGCGCTGCGCTTCAGGGCGGCACAAAAGAAATTGTCCTGACCGGCGTCCACCTCGGCGCCTGGGGACAAGACCTGCCGCCGGCGCCCGATCGTTCGCCGCTCCGCTTGAGCCACCTGATCACCGCCTTGTTAGGCGAACTCCCTATCCCCCGCTTACGACTTTCATCGCTGGAGCCCTGGGACATCACGCCCGATTTCTTCTCGCTCTGGGCAGATGCGCGCCTGTGCCGTCATCTCCATCTGCCTTTGCAATCGGGAAGCGCGAGCGTTTTGCAACGCATGGCTCGCAAGACCAGGCCGGAGGCATTCGCCGCCCTGCTGGAAACTGCCCGTCGCCTCATACCCGCCATAGCCATCACTACCGACGTCATCGTTGGCTTTCCCGGCGAGAGTGAGGCCGAATTTGCCGAGACGGTTGAATTCGTGAAACGCATGGGATTCGCTGGCGGCCACGTCTTTGCTTACTCTCCAAGACCGGGCACCCCCGCGGCGCGTCTGGAGCCTCAAATCCGGCCGGAGATCAAAAAGGAGCGCAGTGCCATCCTGCGTCAGATTTTCGCCGAATCTGCCCTGGCCTTCCGCCGCCAGTTCCTGGGTCAGCGCGTGAGCGTCCTATGGGAGTCGGCCATCCCTGCAGCTGGTTCAGCGTGGACACTGGAGGGCCTGACGGACAATTACCTGCGCGTCACGGTCAGCGCGCCGCAACCTCGCTGGAATCAGATTGACGAAGTGGAAATTATTGGCGAAACCCCTGGCGGCTTGCTGGGTCGGCAGATAGAAGGGCAATCGCAGGCGCAGACGTGATCCCCATCATAGCCGCCAATCACCCGGTTCAAGACCGCTCCAGCAGCGCCCGGACGATGCGCGGCGCCGCCTGACCATCGCCGAAGGGGCTGACCGCTTTAGCCATCGCCGCGTAGGCCTGGGCGTCGTCGAGCAGGCGACCGGCGGCATGAAGAATCGCCTGAGGCTCCGTCCCAACCAGTTGCAGGACCCCGGCCTCCACTCCCTCCGGCCGTTCCGTGACCGCGCGCAGCACCAGCACAGGCACGCCAAAGGCCGGGGCTTCCTCCTGTAAGCCACCTGAATCGGTAAGCACCAGCGTCGCCTTTTGCAGGAGATGCACCAGAGGGAGATAATCCAGCGGCGGCAACAAGGTAATGTGGGGAACGCCGTCCAGCAGGCGATAGACTGGTTCCTGAACATTGGGGTTGAGATGCACCGGATAAACAATCTCGACATCGCCGCGAGCGGCCAGAGCGCGCAGAGCCTGGCAGATATTCTCCAGTGGACGGCCAAAGTTCTCGCGCCGGTGCGCCGTGACCAGAATCAACTTGCGACGCGCCTCGCCGCCGCCCGCCCGCTCCTCAATCCCCAGCCGCGTCAGAAGAGAGCGCACCGCTTCCGGCACGGGTTGACGGGCCACGAAGTACAGCGCGTCAATCACCGGGTTCCCCGTGACCACAATCGCCTCCTCCGGCACGCCCTCGCGCCGCAGATTCTGGCGCGCCCATTCTGTTGGGGCAAAGTGCAAATCAGCCACCACGCCGGCCACGCGACGGTTGATTTCCTCCGGAAATGGTTGCCATTTGTCGTAGGTGCGCAAGCCGGCCTCCACGTGCCCAACGCGAATACGGCGGTAGTAGGCCAGCAAAGCAGTGATGGCTACGGTAGTGGTATCCCCCTGAATCAGCACCCAATCCGGCTGCCAGCGCGCCAACACCGGGTCGAGTTCCTGAAAGATTCGGGCGCTGAGCGCGGCCAGCGATTGATCGGGACGCATCAAGTCGAGATCAACATCTGGGGTAATCGCGAACAGGCTCAAGACCTGATCGAGCATTTCGCGATGCTGCGCGGTAACGCACACATACGTCGCGACATCAGGGGTGTCCTTCAAGGCATGGACCACCGGCGCCATTTTGACGGCTTCCGGTCGGGTGCCAAAAACGCAGAGCACACGCCGCATTGTTCTCCTCCAGGATTTTCTGGAATGATCTACCTATGGGATGTAATGACACGGGCAGCAGGGAATGACAATTTTTCCAGCGCGCTTTATCCACCGCCTACGCCCAGGCGATACAGGCGAAAACCGGCCTTCTGCCAGGTCTCTTCCGGCCAGGCATTGACCGTGTCCACTGCCAGGCGGGCGGGCGTCATGGCGGCTACCTCCGTCGGTTGCAAGGCCACAAAATGGCTATGGCGCACCAGCAGAACAAGACATTCTGCCTCGCGCAAGGCCTCTTCCAGCGTAGCCATCGTGGTCACGCCGGCCACTTCTGCCTGCGGTTTGAACGGCTCGAAAGCCCGTACCCGCGCGCCTTCCTCTTGCAGCAAGCGCGACACGGTCACCGCCGGCGACTCGCGCAAATCGTCCACGTCCGGTTTATAGGCCAGACCGAGCACAGCGATATTTCGCCCGCCTAACGCGCCGAGCGCGCGCTGTACCAGCGCGACCACATAGCGCGGCTGATCATCGTTGACGCGCCGCGCGGCGGCAATCAACGGCGTCAGGTCAGGAGCGGCCTCCACAAAGAACCAGGGGTCAACGCTGATACAGTGTCCACCCACGCCCGGGCCAGGCGAGAGGATGCGCACGCGCGGATGTAAATTAGCCAGGCGAATTGCCTCCCACACGTCCACGCCGAAACGTTCCGCCAGGCGGGCAAACTCATTGGCAATGGCAATGTTGACATCGCGGTAAGTGTTCTCCATCAGCTTGACCATCTCGGCTGTTGTCGCGTCCGTTTCGATGATTTCGCCCTTGACAAAGGCGGCATACAGGTCACGCCCGGCGCGAGCCGAGGCCGGGGTCACGCCGCCAATCACGCGCGCATTTTCAATCAATTCGCGCAAAATCTGGCCCGGCAGGACGCGCTCTGGCGAATAAGCCAGGAAAAAATCCACGCCAGCTCGGAGACCCGATTTTTCCAGAACCGGCGCGACAAGGTCCATTGTAGTTCGCGGCGGTGAAGTGGATTCCAGCACCACCAGATTGCCCGGTCGCAGCACCGGCACGATAGACTCTGCCGCCGCGGTCACAGCGCGCATATCCGCGCGCCGGTAGCGTTGACCCGCATATTCGCCAAACCGATCCTCATAAAACGGCGTTGGCACGGCAATGATGAACGCATCCGCCTCTTCTGGCTTTTCACGCACGGTCAGACGCCCCGATTTCAACGCCGCCTCTACCAGCGTGCGCAAACCGGGTTCGTGAATGTGAATGCCGCCATTGCGCAACGTCTCCACCACGCGCGGATTCACATCTACCCCCACGACCTGCAAACCATGCGCCGCAAACGTGGAAGCCGTCGGCAGACCAATGTATCCCAATCCAATGACGCAGAGTTTCTTGAAATTCACAACGCCTCCTTCTCTCCTGGCCACTGGATTGTACCCCAGAGTCGATTACTGTACAAACCCTGCCTCAACCGATCAACAAAGCCTCTCCATGCTGGACTTATCCATGCCCATCCTGTTCGACGGTACGGGAAGACCGCTCTGCAGTTCATGGGATGTGGCCCATTTTTTACCTGCCGTGACCGTAGTTGGAGGGCAAGCCGTCCGCGAATGCCGGACCACGAAGAAACGAATCACCGCACCGCATGCGTTTATTCGTTCCCCCATTCGTGGACGGCCACTCCCCGACGGGCTGAAAAGCCCGTGCTACGAAAGCCCGTGCTACAGGCGTCCGCTCTGCATTCGTTTATTCGTTTCCCCATTCGTGGACGGTCTGCTCCCGACGGGCTGGAAAGCCCGTCCTACGAAAGGCCGTGCTACAGGCGTCCGCTCTGCATTCGTTGATTCGTTCCCCCATTCGTGGACGGCCACTCCCCGACGGGCTGGAAAGCCCGTCCTACTGCGGTCTGCGCTCTGCATTCGTTGATTCGTTCCCCCATTCGTGGACGGTCTGCTCCCGACGGGCTGGAAAGCCCGTCCTACGAAAGGCCGTG
>DAOTVX010000023.1:0-10064 GCA_034436275.1 Anaerolineales bacterium
TTCGTGATCCCGCGCAATTCCAGCACAGCGGACATGGGGCTTCCCTCCGCATCTTAAGGTAAGGGTAACAACCTACCCACTATCTATCCTTGTCATTGCGAGCCGCCGTAGGCGGCGAAGCAATCCCCTTGCTTGCCGGGAGATTGCTTCGCTACGCTCGCAATGACAAGAGGCAGAGAGTTCTCCATTAGCCATGGTAGGTAGTTACAGGTAAGGATAAAAAGCCGGGGGGAGGGTCCTCCCCCCGGCGCGTTTGCCGAGCCTTTACTGACCTGCCAGAACCCCATCCACAGTAATCACACCCTGGATGAGATCCTGCTTGGCCTGCTCAATCTCGGCCTTCAAATCAGCCGGCACGTCATCGTCGAACTCATGATATGGAGCAATATCCACACCGCCATCGGCGATGGTGTAGGTCACTGTGCCGCCGGTAAACTTCCCGTTCAGAACGTCCTGAATGGTCTTGTAAACCGCCACATTGATCTTCTTCAAGACGCTGGTCAATTCGACCTCGCGGTATTCCGGCGCCGTGTCATACCAGTCCGCATCTACACCAATGACGAGGCAGCCTTTGGTTTCCTTACAAACTGCGGCTGTGCCCAGGCCGACCGGTCCAGCCACCGGCAGGATGATGTCAGCGCCTTCCTGCATCAAGGATTCGGCAAAGCGGCGACCATCGTCAGTCGATTCGAAGTTGCCGGTGAACAGGCCTGCATCCTTGGCCGTCTCCCAGCCCAACACCTGAACATTGGTGCCGTGCTTCTGATTGTAATACTTGACGCCGGCCTCAAAGCCCTTCATAAAGATGGTCACCGTCGGAATCTTGATACCGCCATAGGTGCCCACCTTGCCGGTCTTGGTCATTCCCGCCGCCAGATAACCTGCCAGGAAAGCCGCCTGATCGGTCTGGAACATCAGGCCACGCACATTGGGCAAGTCAACCGTCGAACCACAATCCTTGCCCTCCACGGCCCCAGGCCAGCAATCGGGATAGGCATAATCCACGATGGCGAATTTCTGATTCGGATTGGCCTTGGCAAAGGTAGCCGTATCCACACCCAGGAGGAAGCCCACCGTGATAATCAGATCCATGCCCTCATCCAGATACTGCTGAATATTCTTGGCATAGTCCGATTGCTGCTGCGATTCGAGATACTTGCCGACGATGCCATACTCGTCTATGGCCTGCTGCACGCCGGCCCATGCACTGGCATTGAACGACTTATCATCAATGCCGCCCAGGTCAGTCACCTGACCCACTTTCAAAACCGGAGCCGTCGGTGTTGGAGCCGGGGTATCCGTAGGGATGATTTGCATGGGTTCGGTCGGTTTCGGCGTCGCCGGCGCCGCTGTGGGGGCTGCGCCACCGCAGGCTGACAAAAGTAAGGAGGCCAGTACCAGCATGGCCAGAATCAGATTGATTTTTTTCATCGCGCTTCTCCTCTCAACAAAAAAATGGGGAAATTCGGGAACATAACCTTGTGTGAAACATCTTGCCCATTACACCTCCTGAATAAGACATTTGTCTGACACATTTGTCTATAAGTATACAATCTCTTCGATGTTTGTGCAAGTTTTTACAAGCCGCAATTCCCCACCTCAACATTTTTGTAGGGCTTGACACAGAACGAATGTTCTGGTATTATGTTTATAGCACAGATGAGCGATTTTTACAGAAAGGTCAAGGTGTAGCATGGTACGAACCAGAAAAGGCCTGACGGCGCGCCATCAACGGGTTCTGAATTTCATCCAGGAGTATCTGGAAAAAAACGGCTATCCCCCCTCCATTCGAGAAATCGGCGAAGCAACGGGCATTTCCTCCACCTCCGTTGTCACATACTACCTGAAGCAACTGGAAGAACTGGGGCTGATACGGCGCGAACAGAATGTTTCGCGCGCCATCCTTCCCGTGCGCGATAACGTCTCCTTTTTGCACATCCCGGTCGTCGGGCGCATTTTCGCCAGTGAACCGGTGCCGGTACCGCCTTCGGACTTCAACTACTACGACGCAGAAAGCAGCGTGACCATCGCGCGCAGCCTGCTGCCCGCCCGCGAACGAAACAGCGAACTGTTCGCCCTCGAGGTGCAGGGCGATTCGATGATTGATGCCATGATCGGCGATGGCGATCTCGTCATCATGAAGAAAGTCGAACGGCCCAGCAACGGCGATATGGTGGCCGTCTGGTTGAAAGACCGCAATGAAACCACCCTCAAATACTTCTACGACGAAGGGAAACGAATTCGCCTCCAGCCTGCCAACCCGACCATGGCGCCAATCTACGTGGACAAGACGGACAACGTCCACGTGCAGGGCAAAGTCATCATGGTCATTCGCAAACTGGACCGAACCAACTAACCCCATAAAAAATACTCGCCCCTGGGGTGAAAAAGTGTGGTACTTGCCTCCGGGCATCCCGCGCCTCTGGAAAACCAACCATCCAGAGGCGTTTCCGCTTGTCTGAAATCACCAGGGGGCTTAAAATTGACCTCCGTCTTCAGGACCGTAAACACTATGGTAACCGAAACAAGCGAAACATCCCTTACACTGGATGACGATCCATCAAGTCAACGGCCCAGGCCAGGGGTGGGCATTCCCACCCCCGGTAAGGCGGAGGCCAACCGGCATCCGCCTTGATTCTCATTCTGCTCCAGGAGAATTGCCATGCTCATCTTCTATAAGACCACCGACGCAGGGTTAATCAGACTCGATGAGGTAACCAATGGCTGCTGGATCCACGTCGTTGACCCAACGACTGAGGAAATGGCACAGTTAAAAACCTGGGGACTGGAACCAGAACTCATTGCCAGTGCCCTTGATCTCGATGAGATGGCACGTACCGAGCGGGATGAAGAGTATGTCTTGATCCTCTTGCGCATTCCCTACTTTCAAGGAACGGGGGTAGATATTCCCTACATCACGATTCCGCTGAGCATTATCCTGACCGACCGTTTTGTGGTTACCGTTTGCAAATATGAGAACGATATTACGCGCGCGCTGTGCAACGGCAAATATCGCGGCCTGAAAACCGGTAAACGCTATCGCTTTGCGCTCTACATCTTTCTCGAAACAGCCACGCGCTACCTGACCCATGTACGCGAAATCAACAAGACGGTGGAGCAACTCGAAGACCGGTTGCAACAATCTACACGCAATCGCGAAGTGCTGGAAATCCTGAAATACCAAAAGAGTCTGGTCTATTACACCACCGGCTTGCGTTCCAATCAAGTCGTCATGGAACGCCTCCAGCGCACCCAATTGTTCAATCAATATGAGGAAGACCGGGAATTGCTCGAAGACGTAATCACTGAAAACCAGCAGGCGCTGGAAATGACCCACATTGCCAGCGACATTCTCAGTCAAATGATGGACGCCTTTGCCTCGATCATCTCCAATAATCTCAACGTCGTCATGAAAGTTCTGGCCGCCCTGACCATCATCATCAATATCCCCACCATCTTTGCTTCCCTGTACGGGATGAACGTACCCTTGCCCGGCGGCGATCACCCCTTGATGCTAGTCATTATCATTTTGCTTTCCATGATTACCAGCGGGATCGCCGCCTACATTTTCTACAAAAAAGACTGGCTCTGACTCTCCCGTTCCACCTCACAACCTGTCCCTCCTGCGCCGCCAGAGACGACAGGACGACCAGTGCCGCCGTCGTTTCCCGGAAGGCAACTACGCAGCCCTGCATCAAAACTGTTGTGCATGTCATGGCGAGGAGCGTTCTTTGCGACGAAGCAATCCCCAAGCGGTCAAGCTGGCCTGGTAAATGGGAGATTGCTTCGCCAAAAACGGCTCGCCATGACATGGCTGAACAGTTACCAGGCTTGAACCTGTTGACTCGGTCTGTGATTTGCTATATACTGAAATCAGGATACTGGCCTATGAATGACAGGCAGAGCGTTCCCTCTTGAAACGGCACGGGCTGTTCGGCAGCGCGTGCCGTTTCGTTATCTCACGCTAAGGAGATGACCATGGATTCCGGTATGATAGGTAAAATTCACAAAGCCAAACGTTATGCGCAAGAGCGCCATCGCTTTCATTTCGAGGCGTTCACGGTGACGATTGATGGCGAGAACAACACCCATCGCGTGGCCTTCGACCGGGGAAAGTGGGACTGCGATTGCGATTACTTCCGGACGCATGGCCTCTGCACCCATACCATGGCTCTCGAAGAAGTCTTGCAGGGGATGATCGGCGCGCCTGTGGAAACATAGCGTACTTTGCCATGTCAGGCGAGGCGGCGGCAGGGAGAAAGATTGCCCTGCCGCCGCGTTTTCGGGTAGAATTCAGGCATGTCGTCTCTTTCCCGCCGCGATTTTCTCAAACTCAGTCTGCTGGCCCTGGGAGGCCTGGCCTTCCAGCGCCTGGGCGGTCGAGAGGGTTGGAGGCGGCCTCTCGTTCTGGGGGATGATTGGGGAGAATGGCTGGAAGACGGCGATCTGGTGCGCGTGGCGGTCTCTTCGGTCAGCGTGTATCGTGAGCCATCCGATTCAAGTCCGATAGTCACTACCTGGCCGCGCGATGCGCTGCTGCACGTGTACGAAACGGTCACCGCGCCGGCTCCGGCCTATAACCCGGTCTGGTACCGGGTCTGGGGTGGGTACGTACATCGGGCCCACCTGCAGCGCGTGCGCGTCCAATATAACGACCCCCTGCGCGAGGTGCGCGCGGAGGGCCAGCTGGCGGAAGTGACTGTCCCCTACACGCAGACGTATCGCCTGCGCGATCGTCTCTGGCAGCCGCTCTATCGCCTGTACTACGGAACGGTGCATTGGATTACTGCCGTGGAAGAAGGCCCGGATGGCCGCCCCTGGTACCGCATCTTCGATGAACTGGTCAGAGTTGCCTACTATGCGCCGGCCAGCCACCTCCGTCCCATTCCAGAAGAAGCCATTGCCCCTCTCTCGCCGGACGTGCCACTGGAGAAGAAGCGGATCGAGGTTTCCCTGCAGCAGCAAACCCTGACCTGCTACGAAGATGGCAACATCGTTCTGCAAACCAGGATTTCCTCTGGCCTGGCGGGCCTGGGGCGGGATACGGCCACGCCGAAAGGGGAATACCACATTCAAAGCAAGTATCCTTCCAAACACATGGGGAATGGCTCGCTCGCCTCGGATATCGAGGCCTATGAACTGGTAGGGGTGCCCTGGACCTGTTTCTTCACCGGTCAGGGGCATGCCTTACACGGCGCGTACTGGCACGACAATTTCGGCGCGCCGATGAGTCGCGGGTGCATTAACCTGACCATTCCCGATGCCCTGTTCATCTTCCGCTGGTGTCTGCCGGCAGTGGCGGCCAACGATACGAGCATCCGCCGCCCTTACAAAACCGGTTTTGGGACGGCGTTGTCTATTTTCTGAAGCGCTCATGCCTGTTTTGACCTGGCCTACCAAATCGCTTGCCGTGCCGCCGCCGGCTGACCTGCAGCTGGAGGCCGTCATTTATCCGCAGGGGGGCGGCTATCCGCACGCGGCGCCAGAACATCATCTGTTTCTCGGCGATAATCTCACGGTAATGTCGGCGCTGCGGGAGCGTTACGAGGGGCAGATAGACCTGATATACGCTGACCCTCCCTTCTTTACGAACAAACATTACCCGGTACGCGTGGGGCGCGGCGAGGATTCGCGCCGTCCCGATGAATGGCAACTGGCGCCGGGCTACGCTGACCGCTGGGACAGTCTGGACGCTTACCTGGACTTTCTTTATCCGCGTCTGGCCTTGATGTACCACCTGCTTTCACCGCGTGGCACGCTCTATGTTCACGTAGACTGGCATGCCAGCGCCTGCGTGCGGTTGTTGCTCGATGAACTTTTCGGCGCCGAGCGATTGCTGAATGAAATTGTCTGGGTATATCATGGCCCCTCGGCCATCCGTCGCGCCTTCAATCGCAAACACGATACCATTCTGGTTTACACCAAAGGGCCAGAGTACACCTTCAATGCGGAGGCGGTGCGTGTGCCCTATCATCCCTCCACTGTAGAGACCTTTGCCTCGTCTCCCAGAGCAGGCTTCGGTAAGGTTCCGAATCTGGAGCGTGGTAAGGTGCCGGAGGACTGGTGGTACTTCCCGGTCGTGGCCCGTCTGCACCGGGAGCGCACTGGCTACCCGACTCAAAAGCCGGAGGCGTTGCTCGAACGCGTGGTGCTGGCGTCGTCGAATCCCGGTGATCTGGTGGCAGACTTCTTTTGTGGTAGCGGCACCCTGCCGCTGGTCGCGGCGCGCCTGGGGCGGCGCACGCTGGCATGCGATTCGGCCTGGCGGGCGGTTCACATTACCCGAGTGCGGCTGGTGGAGAGCGTGCGTCAACCGTTCGCCCTCTGGCGGGAATCCGCCTCTCCCATCCCCACCGCGAGGGCAGAACTGTCCTGTGAGCAAAGCGCCGCCGCCTTGCGTTTGCACGTTTCCGGTCTGGCGCTAGACTATTGGGAAGTGGACCCGGCCTGGGATGGACGGCTCTTTCGCAGCGCGGCACAGGCCTGGCGTCCCAAACGCGACAACGCCCTCCCCCTCGAACTCTCCCTACCCTGTGCTCCGCAGGCAGTGCGTCTGCGTGCTGTGACTGTAGATGGCAGACAAATCGAGGCCATGTGAACGGACGGATTCGATTTATAATTACTGCAAAGGCTTCTCAAGCGTGAACGCCTCCGGAAACCAGCCCGGTGTTCTTGTCTGCGGCAACGGGTTACCGTGGTAAGCGTTTGAGACGGCATTTATCTTCCGCCTCGCCAGCATCTATCTATGAGCCAGACTCTCAGCCTTTATCGTCTGCAACAGACCGATACCACCATGGAGCGCATCCTGGCGCGGTTGGAGGAAATCGAGGCGGCGCAGCGCGATGATGCGCCGCTGCGCGCGGTTCAGGCGCAGGCAGAGGAGCGGGAAAAAGAACGTCTGCAGGCCGAACGCGCCTTACGACAGGCGGAACAGGCCGTGACCGATCAGCGTATCAAAATCGAGCAGGTGGAGTCCAGCCTGTATGGCGGCAAAGTGCGCAATCCGAAGGAATTACAGGATTTGCAGAACGATCTGGCCGCGTTGCAACGTCAGTTGAGCGCGCTGGAAAACCGTCAACTGGAGGCCATGATTGCCCTGGAAGCCGCCGAGGAGCACAGCCATACCGCGCAGCAGGCTCTTCAGGCCGCCCAGAGAGAACGACAGACCTTGCTGGAATCGCTTTTGGAAGAACAGGGCCGTCTGCAAAAGGAATATGAGAAATATCAGGCCGAAAGGCAGGCGATTCTTGCCAGCCTCAAGGCCGAAAATCTGGCTCTCTACCAGCAGTTACGGCAGACGCGCGGCGGCGTGGCAGTAGCCACGATCACCGAGAGCGCCTGCTCCGCCTGCGGCGCGGCGCTGCCGCCGGCGCTGCAGCAGGCGGCTCGCTCTGCCGCGCAGCTGACCCGTTGCCCGTCCTGCGGGCGCATTCTGTGTGGATATTGAACCATGTTCCCGCGTTTTCCCCGCTTCCCTCGTCTGGATAGTTTTTCGTTCTGGATCGGTTTCCTCGTGGCCACCTTTTTCTGGTGGGTTGTGGCCTCGTTGCGGCCTTTCTTTCGCCAGATGAGCGCCAACGCGCGCGCCAGGCGTGAGGCGGCACGGGCACGCAGCACCGTAAGCGTGGAGGAGCACTACCGTCAACTGGCGCTGCGACGTGCACAGACCATGCACCTGGCGGCGGCGCTCTTTTCACTCGACGAAATTGCCCTGCCGCCGCTGCTTCTGGCACCCCCGCCGCGCGTTGAGCCGGGCGTTGTCCCGCCCATGGAGGATATTGTTTCGGCCACCATCCCCTACCTGCCCTCCTGGCCTGAACTGGCTTCCATATACAAAGCACCGCTCCTGACGTTGGCGCAAGCCCTATCGGGCAACTCGGATATCGTCCTGGCCGGTCATAGCGGCAGCGGGAAAACAGTAGCGCTGGCCTATCTGACCTCGCGCCTGGTACGCCGCGAGCCGGAAGACGGTTTGCCGGAAAATATCCTGCCTTTCCTGGTACATGTGGCCGATCTGGAATTACCGTTATCGAAGGACAACGAGCCCCTGGATGCCTTGATCAATTGTTTCATCGAGGAAATGCCGTTGGCCGATCGCGCCCGCTTTCCACAATTCGTCCGTCAGGTTTTCACGGCTGGCCGCGCCCTGCTACTCCTCGATGGCACCGATGAACTTACCCCAGAAGGCCTCAAGCCGGTCATCGAATTCATCCGCGCGCTCAAACGCGCCTATCCCCGTACCCGCATCGTCACCACGGCCTTGCCAGAATACCTCGATGGCCTGGTGACGCTGAACTTTATTCCGCTCACCCTCGCGGCCTGGGATGCCGAGCGCCGGGCGCAGTTTCTGCAAAAGTGGGGCGACCTGTGGACGCGTTACGTGGCAGTCGAGGCCTGGGTACAGAATGTTGCTCCCCCCGTGGATCCGCTCTTGCTCAACCACTGGCTACTCGCCGACACCACCATCCTCACCCCGCTGGAACTGACCCTGAAAGCCTGGGGCGCTTACGCAGGCGACATCCTGGGCCCAACGCCGCTGGATGCTATCGAGACTCATCTGCGTCGGATGACGCCCGCCGGCGCCCCGCGCGCCGCGCTGGAGATGCTGGCTTTGCAGACCCATTTAGCGGTTGCGCCAGTCTTTGAGCCGCGCCAGGCGCGCGAATGGGTCAAGTCTTTTGAACCTGCCGCAACAGCCGGCGAGGCAGAGGCCGCGCCGGAGTCAGAGGCCGGCGAAACGTCACAGGCAGCAGGAGACGAGGATAAAGCGTCACAGAGAAACAAGGGAAAGAGCCAGAAAGCAAAAAAGACCGTCGCGGCGCCGGCGCCATCAGCAGGACTGATTTCCCGCATGGCTGATAGCGGTCTGTTGGCGTCACATCCCCGCAACCGTTTGCGCTTTGTCCACCCGGTTTTTGGCGGCTACCTGGCCGGCAAGGCCCTGGCCACTTACCCGACCGATGCCTTGCTCCATCAGCCGCCGTGGGCCGGGAAAATGCTGGCACTGCAATATCTGGCGGCCTTTGGTGATGTGACGCCGCTGATAGGGGATTTACTGGCCAGGGTTGATCGTCCGCTGGCGCGCAACCTGTTGACCCCGGCGCGCTGGTTGCGCGATGGGAATCGCGCGCAACCCTGGCGCGGTCGCCTGATGGCAAAACTGGCGGAGTTGATGCAGGAAGAAGGTCTGCCGCTTGGTCTGCGTGGACAGGCCGTGGCGGCTTTCGTCGTCAGCGCGGATTCTGGCGTGCCGCTCCTGTTCCGTCAGATGCTGCAGGCGTCTTCGGCTGAGCTGTTGCAACTGGCAGCGCTGGGGTGTGGCGCAGTTGGAGATGTCAGGGCCATCAAAGATTTAAGCGGTCTGTTTTCGCATCCCAGTCCCAACGTGCGGCGCGCGGCGGCCCTGGCCCTGGCCGCCATCGGTACCATGCCGGCGCTGGAAGCCCTGGCCGGCGCGCTCCTGCATGGCGATGAAGACCTGCGGCGCGCCGCTGCCGAAGCGCTCGCCAATCACCCAGGCGAAGGGCATGCCATGTTGCGCGAAGGAGCCACGTTGAAAGAAGACCTGATGGTGCGCCGCGCCGTTGCTTACGGTCTGGGCCGCATTGACGCTCCCTGGGCCAGCGAATTGCTTAACCAACTTCTGGCTGACGATCAGTGGGTGGTGCGTACAGCCGCCGCCGATATTCTGGAACGACGCGAACAACCCGATCCTCGCATCCCGCGCCGTCTGCCGCCGCCTGCCGAATCTCCCTGGTTGATCGCCTATGCCAGCAAACAAGGGCTGGGTGTCTCGCCAGATAAGCCGCCGGTAGATTTGCTCTTGCAGGCGCTCAACAGCGGAGAGGAGGACGAACGGCTGGCCGCCCTGACCTACCTGCGCGCCTATCCGCTGGAGGGAGTTTTCGCGGCCCTGTACCATGCCATGTATGGCGGCGACCCGGTGCTGCGTGAGGCAGTTTTTCAAACCTTCTGGGAGATGGCGGCGCGTGGCGTTGCCGTGCCCGATCCCCATCAGTTCGGCGTTGGATAAAACCCATCGAGCATTTTCCAGACGTAACTAC
>DAOTVX010000024.1:0-28931 GCA_034436275.1 Anaerolineales bacterium
TCTTGCTGACTTTTGAGCAGGGCGAAAAGCGTTTCGCGTTCCATGGCAGGCCTCCTGTTCAAATTTTAGCACGCTTTGGCGAGGTGGTTCGAGGCAAGGATGTATTTTCTGGCAGGTGGAGGAGGGGACCGTCCACGAATATCTCACGAATGCGCGAATGCGGCGCGCGGACATTCGTTCATTCGTGGTCAGGCATTCGTGGACGGTTCGCCCTCGAATACGATGGCGGCAGGGAAAGACGTTTTCGCCGAAAAAATGTGCCACACCCGTCCGGCCCAGGGGGCGAACATAGGGGGTAACTTTGTGGTAAACTTTATGAAACAGCGCAAACGCCACGCAGGGTTGAATGACGGCCTGTTTTTTTACCCGTCGCTGGCGTGTTCTGGTGAGGAGCATCGATGGACTTCACCTTTGTTATTCTTTCTCTGCTGGTCATGATTGCGGTCATTGTCATTACCAATCGGATGGGCCAGCGAAAGAAAAAAGATGTCGACAACCCGGCCACACGCCTGGCGGGTGCGATTTGGGGCTGGGCGACCGTGCTTTCTGCCACCAGTACCCCGGCCCAAAGCGGCGATATGTGGCGCGTGGAAATGGAACTGGAAGTCCACGTGCCCGGCACGGCGCCCTATGTGGCGCGCACCGTCTGGCTGGTCAACCCGGAGGCCAGGGAATTTCTGACCGTCGGCAAGGATGTTTCCGTCAGGGTCAACCCCAGCAGCCCGAAATATGTCTATCCCCACGCGTCCTGGGCAACGCGGGTGGAGTGAGGTCAGGCAAGGCTGGGCGGCAGAGACGGTTTCCAGAGAAAACGCCAGGGGATGCTCTTCCAGGGTTCAGGGACCGAGTTCAGGCCAACGCGCGCCGCGGCGATGATGGCTGGCGGCGGCACTGTTTGCCCGGCTTCAATCCACAGGCCGCGGGCAGGCAGACACAGATCAACGCCGTTGAACGTGCCGTCAATGCCCAGTGCCTGCGTCAGTTTGGCCGGGCCGTTCAGGTCGCCGCCGCGGCGACGCTGCCTCATGATTTCCTCACCTTCCAACGGAAAAATGGCCCGAATCAAGACCGCGGCCGGAAAGCCCTCCGCTTCTGTCACCACATTCAAGCACCAGTGCATGCCGTAGGTGAAGTAAACGTAGGCATGGCCGGGTGGACCGTACATGACTGCATTGCGCTTTGTCTTGCCGGAGCGCGCGTGGCAGCCCAGATCTTCCTCGCCGATATAGGCTTCCGTTTCGCGAATCAGCCCGCTCAGCCGGACTCCCTCGAAAAGACGGACGAGGCGCGCACCGAGCAGGGCACGGGCTACTTCCAGCGTTGGCCGGGCATAGAATTCACGCGGCAGTACCGGAGCGGGTTGGGGTAAAACGCTGGACATGGGCGCGATTATAACCGCTCTTTTGCCTTCGGTGCTCACGTTTTGCCTGCAGCGAGCGACGATTCTCTGGTATCATGAAAGGCATGTGCGACTTGCTCCAAAAGGAAGTAAAATCATTTTCTCTGGTTCTGGCCTCGGGTTCGCCGCGACGACGTCAGTTGTTGACTCTGCTGGGCCTGGATTTCATCGTCCGACCGGTAGAGATAGATGAGACGCCGCATCGTGGCGAACCGGCCGCCGCGTACGTCCTGCGGCTGGCGCGCGCCAAGGCGCGGGCCTGTCGCGACAACGGCAGTCCCGTTCTGGCTGCGGATACGGCGGTGGTGGATGGCCAGACCATTCTGGGTAAGCCGCGCCACACCCGCGAGGCTGCTGCCATGTTGCGCCGTCTGCGCGGACGCGGCCATCAGGTCTATACCGCTATCGCTCTTCGTCTGGGCGAACGTCTCTGGACGGATTTGTGTGTAACCGACGTCGTTATGCGCGATTACGATGAGGCAGAGATAGAGGCCTATCTCGCCAGCGGCGATGCGCTGGACAAGGCCGGCGCCTATGCCATTCAACATCCGGGCTTTCGACCGGTGGCGGCCTGGGATGGCTGTTATGCCAGCGTAATCGGTTTGCCCCTGTGTACGCTGACGCGCCTTTTCGGTCAGGCAGGATTCACGTTGCCGCTGGACGTGGCCGCGCGTTGTCAGGAGGCATTCGACTTTCACTGCGCGGTTTATCCGCCTGTTTTGAGTGAAAAAACGCCATCCCCTTTCGCTGATGACAACAGTTCCCTGTCCTCAGCCCATTTGCAGACCAAAAGGTGATTTCATGAAAGGACAACGTTGGTTAACCTTCCTCGGAGTGCTCTTTCTGCTGACGTCCTGCGGAGGTGGCCTGAGCCATACGCCTGCGCCTACCCCAACCCTGAAACCGCCCCCCGTGGACATCACGCCTGTTCCCAGCGTCGAAGCGACCATGCGCGCTTTTCTGGAGGCCTTCCGCGCCGAAGATTATCCGGCCATGTATGCCATGTTAAGCCAGACCAGTCGGGCCGCCATTTCGTTGGAGGACTTCTCGAAGCGCTATGCCGATGCCTTGCTGGCAATGAACGTGCGCGAGATCGATTATACGATTACTTCTACCCTGACGAATCCGCTCACGGCTCAGGCGGCTTTCAACCTGATTTACAGAACCGCCATTCTGGGCGATATTGAGCGTGACAATCTGCTGGCCAGTTTCGTGCTGGAAGAGGGCGCCTGGCATTTGCAATGGTCTGAGGCGCTCATCCTGCCTGAACTGGCTGGCGGTAACACATTGCAAACAGAATATCGCATCCCGGCGCGCGGCGACATTTACGACCGTCAGGGCAATGCCCTCGCTACTCAGAGCGAGGCGGTGGCCCTGGGCCTGGTGCCTGGCGAGATCAACCCTGATCAGGAAGGTCTCCTGTTGAACGTGCTCTTTCAACTGACCGGCCTGAGGCCCGATACCATTCGTGCACGCTACGCGTACGCCCAACCGGACTGGTACATTCCGGTCGGCGAGATTTCCATTGACGAGTACGCGGCCCAGCGAGGCACGCTGGCGGCGTTCAGTGGCCTGGTCATCAGCCCTTACGAAGCGCGCTATTATCAACGCGGGGGCATCGCGCCCCATGCCGTCGGGTACACGCTCTATATCTCCAAAGAGGAACAGGCGGCCTATCGGCGACAGGGCTATCAGGGCAGCGAGCGTGTAGGGTATGACGGCATCGAACGTTGGGGCGAACCGTATCTGGCCGGCAAACATGGCGCGACCCTTTACGTGGTGGACCCGAACGGGGCCGTCGTGACTATCCTGGCACGTTCCGACCCCCAGCCGGCCCAATCCATTTATCTGACGATTGATCGCGAATTTCAACAGCAGGTCCAGGAAGCCTTCGATGGCCTGCCCGGCGCGGCGGTGGTCATCGAGTTGAACACTGGCCGCGTGCTGGCTATCGTCTCCTCACCCGGCTTTGACCCGAACATCTTCGAGCCGACCAACCGTAACGCGGCGACGCTGTATGAACTCCTGCAACAGGACCCCAACCAGCCGCTTTTCAATCGCGCCACGATGGGGCAATATCCATTGGGCTCGGTCTTCAAGATTATCACCATGGCCGCCGCGCTGGAAAGTGGCCTGTACAAGGCCGATTCCACCTATGATTGCCAGTATCAATTCACCGAACTCTTCGATCGTACCCTCTACGACTGGACCTGGGATCACTGCCAGCGTGAACTGCAAACCAGCGGCGAGTGCAAGACCCAACCCAGCGGTGTCTTGACCCTGCCGCAAGGTCTGATGCGTTCCTGCAACCCCTGGTTCTGGCATATTGGCCTTGATCTGTACCGTCAGGGCAAGGGCAACCTGATTCCGGAAATGGCGCGCGCCTTTGGCCTGGGGAAAGCAACCGGCATTGAAATCGAGGAGGCCACTGGTAACGTGGCGGAGCCGGAGAGCGAACTGGCGGCAACGAATATCGCCATTGGCCAGGACCCGATTCTGGTCACGCCGTTGCAGGTGGCTGTCTTCACCGCAGCCTTAGGCAACGGCGGCACGCTCTATCGCCCGCAACTGGTCGAGAAAGTCCAGCCGGTCAGCGGCGAACCGACGCATGTTTTCTCTCCGGAAATCATCGGAAAATTGCCGGTCTCGCCGGAGAACCTGAAAATTATCACCGACGCCATGCGTGAGGTGGTGGAAAACCCCAAAGGGACAGCCCATCACCGCTTCATCGGCCTCAATATCCCGGTCGCGGGCAAGACCGGCACCGCCGAATCAGGCATCGCGGGCTACCCCCATGCCTGGTTTACCGGCTTTACCATGAAGAACGATCCGAATAAGCCGGATATTGCCGTTGTCGTCTTCGTCCAGAACAAAGGAGAGGGATCGGACTATGCCGCTCCCATTTTCCGTCGCATTGTCGAAATCTATTTCTATGGCCGTCCGCAGAGCCTGTACTGGTTTGAGTCGAACATTGGCATTACCGAGACGCCCACACCGCCCGGCTGGACGCCGCAACCTTAACCGGGAACCACAGGGGCGAGCGAGGCTGATGTAGCACGATGGCGGATTCTGTGCCTGGGCTGGTCATTCGTTCCCAATCGGGTTTCTTCACCGTCCAGACGGCGGATGGGGCGTTGATCTGTTCCCTGCGCGGCCGGCTCAAGCGCGGTCCGCGCCGCGGCGATGTCGTTGCTGTTGGCGATCGCGTTTGGGTGACGCCACTGGGCGATGGGCGCGGGGTCATCGAGCGTGTCGAGGAGCGCAGCCATGCCCTGGTGCGTCTTGACCCGCGCCCGCGTGGGGTCTATCAACAGGTCATTCTGGCCAATCCAGATCAGGCGGTTTTCGTTTTTGCCTGCGCTCAGCCGGAGCCGCGTTTGCGCATGCTCGATCGGTTCCTGGTCATCGCCGAGAAGCAAGGCATTCCGGCCGTCATCGTGGCGAACAAGGTGGACCTGATAGGGCAGGAACGCGCGGAGGAACTTTTTCATCTCTATCCTCCGTTGGGTTACCCGGTAGTGTATACCTCCGTCAAGACCGGGCAGGGGCTGGAAACGCTGCGCACGTGTCTGCGCGGGCGCATTTCGGCTCTGGCCGGCCCAAGCGGCGTCGGGAAATCCAGCCTGCTCAATGCTCTGCAGCCCGGCTTGGGGCTGGCTGTGCGCGAGGTCAGCGCCGCGGCAGGCAAAGGGCGGCATACTACGACCGTCCGTCAATTATTCCCGCTGGCAGACGGCGGCTATGTGGCTGACACTCCCGGCCTGCGTTCGCTGGCGCTGTGGGACACCACTCCTGAAGAACTGGACGGTTATTTTCCGGAGATTGCGCCGCTGGTGGCTCACTGTCAGTTCAGCGATTGCACCCACCTCCATGAACCGGGCTGCGCGGTGCGCGCCGCCGTCAACGCCGGCAAGGTCCATCCTCAGCGTTACGAATCCTACCTGCGGCTGCGGGCTGGAGAGGAGTGAGGAATGATTGAGATTTATGAAAAATCTTGTGAGCAGATGACCGAGGTGGCGGATAACAGTGTGGCTTTGACCGTAACCTCGCCGCCTTACTGGAATGCCATAGACTACGATATTCATGCTACTGACAAGCGTCAATACTATCGCACGCGACGTTATGCGCAAGGATACCGCGGCTATGAAGACTATCTTGATTGGCTCATTCGTATTTTCAGCGAGGTCTTACGCGTGACCAAACCAGGCGGTTTTTGCGCGGTTGTCATTGGTACTGTTTTGCTCGACGGCGAGTTATATCCTGTGCCCTTTGACTTCGCTTCACGGATGACAAAGAATCGGTGGACGTTTCATCAAGATTTCATCTGGCATAAATGCACGGCTGGGGTCAAGCGGGCAGGAGTTAGTATTCAGAAGCCGTACCCCGGCTATTTCTACCCGAATATCATGAATGAGTATATTCTGGTCTTTCAGAAGCCTGGGCCCAAAATTTATCAGACTCGCAGTGAGACGGAGAAAGAGGCGGCCAGCTACCCTATTAACCGTTTGTTTACTCTGGATATTGCGAACAACATCTGGCATATTGCTCCTGTCCCGCCTGACACCATAGACCATCCTGCCCCTTTCCCTGAGGAAATTCCTTATCGTTTGATTTCATTGTATTCCTACCCGGGTGATTTAATTCTCGATCCTTTTCTCGGCTCGGGCCAAACGACAAAGGTGGCAAAATACCTGGGGAGAAATGCAATAGGCTATGAAATCATTCCTCAGTATGTTCAGCTGGCTCGACGACGTTTGCAAGAACCCCTGGCTTTGCGTAAACAACAGCTGGTGGCCATCTTCGACAAGATTGATCTCGACGAGCCTGCGAATGGAAACCCGAAAGGCCAATCGAATGAGATGATGAGCCGCTTTTTGAAGGCACATGAACCATGACGAACTGGAACCTTCTCGGTCACGAATGGGCGGTGGAGATGCTGCGCCGGCAGATTCAGCGTGGCACCACCAGCCACGCCTATCTCTTCACCGGGCCGCCCGGTGTAGGTCGGCGCACGCTGGCGCTGCGCTTTGCGCAGGCTCTGCTCTGTCCCGAGATGACGACGCCGGGCGAACCCTGTGGCGTTTGCCGTACCTGCCGTCAAA
This sequence comes from Anaerolineales bacterium, assembly GCA_034436275.1. GTDB lineage: Bacteria > Chloroflexota > Anaerolineae > Anaerolineales > Villigracilaceae > DAOTVX01. The sequence goes on from DAOTVX010000024.1 coordinate 6,502, forward strand.
TTGAAGCCGGGCAATATGCTGACTTGAGTGTGGTGCAGGCAGACAGGGTAGGCGGTGTGCTGAAAGTGGAACAGGTACGTGCAGTGCGTCAAAGCCTGGCGCTCAAGCCTTTTCAGGGCCCTTACCGCATTGTACTTTTCCTGCGCTTTCAGGAGGCACACCCCAGCGCGGCGAACGCCCTGCTCAAGACGCTTGAGGAAGCTCCCGCTCACGCCATACTCCTGCTTACGGCAGATAGCGCCGAGCAGCTCTTGCCGACCATCGTCTCGCGTTGTGAGGTATTGCGTCTGCGTCCTTTGCCGCTGGAGCAGGTAGAAAGCTGGTTGCAGGCGCGCCCGGAGGTGGCCTCTGCGCCAGACGAGGGGCTGCCCCACAGCCGCCTGCTGGCGCACTTGAGCGGTGGTCGTCCAGGCTATGCCTTACGTCTGCTGGCCGATGGCACGGCGTTGACGCTGCGTCGTCAATCTCTGGATCAGGTGCGGGAATGCCTTGCTGCCAGGCGCCGTCAGCGTTTTGCCCAGGCCGAATCACTCGCCAGGGATCGCGAGACCTTGCGCTCGGTATTTTTGCTCTGGCTGACTTACTGGCGCGATGTGCTGCTGCGCGTCAGCCAGGCGGCGGTGCCCATTATCAATGTAGACTATGCGACGGAAATCGAGGCGCTGGCCGCGCGTCTATCGTTGGCCGAGGCGCGACGCATTGTAGAAGAACTGGAGATGGCCATCGAACGCCTGGAAAAGAACGTCAACGCCCGTTTGCTGACCGAGGTGTTATTGTTGAACTGGCCCTTCATCCCTGCCCTGACCTGAGTTGCGATTTTCAACAGGCGGCGATACAATCGGGCCGCTTGCTGATGGACGCGTCTCTGGCACAGTCAGCCGGACGCCAACAAAATGGGCCATTGATAGTATGAATTCTGCCTTCCAGGAGTGCCTTTTATGAAACGACTCATCCCGGCAGTTAAGGGAACGCGCGATTTCTACCCGCCCCAGATGGCTTTTCGCAACTGGCTCTATGCCACGGTACGTCAGGTTTCGGAGTCGTTTGGCTATCAGGAATGGGAAGCTCCCATGCTGGAAAGCCTGGACCTGTACGCGGCAAAATCGGGGGAGGAACTGGTCAAAAAGCAATCCTACGTCTTCACCGATCGCGGCGGCGATGAAATTACCTTGCGTCCCGAACTGACTCCTTCGCTGGCGCGCCTGGTGGCCCAGAAACAAGGCGAACTGGTCTTCCCACTGCGCTGGTGGTCGTGGGGGCCTTTCTGGCGCTACGAGAAGATGCAAAAAGGACGGGCGCGCGAGTTTTTCCAGTGGAATGTGGATATGCTCGGCGTCAATTCGCCGGAGGCCGATGCGGAACTGATTGCCGTCGCTGCCACCTTTCTGCGCACCGTGGGTTTGACGCCACAGCAGGCGCGCATCTTTGTCAACAGCCGGCGCCTGATGGAGGCGGAATTCGACGCCTTGGGCATTGCTCCAGAACGGCGCATGGAAGTTTCTGGCCTGGTGGACAAGCGTGACAAGATGACCCCGCAGGCCTGGGAGGCTTATGCCAGTGAACTGGGCCTCAGCCGGGCACAGTGGAATGGCCTGTTGACGCTGCTGGCCGATGGTGAACGCTGGAAGCAATCGGAGGAGCTGAGGCGTCTGTTTGCCGCCCTGGAGGCGTTGGGCGTGCAGGAATATGTTCAGTTCGACGCTGGCGTGGTGCGCGGGTTGCTGTATTACACCGGCACGGTCTTCGAGGCCTTCGATTTGACCGGCGGCGTGCGTCGCGCCATCCTGGGTGGAGGCCGCTATGACAATCTGCTGGCGGACGTGGGCGGCGAACCGCTGGCCGGCGTTGGGTTTGCCATGGGCGATGTCGTCATTGGCATTCTTTTGCAGGAGGCCGGCCTTGTGCCATCGCTTCCAACCATGCCAGCTTCGGTGCTGGTCACCGTGTTTGATGAACACTTCTGGCTTGCTTCGCTCGCGCTGGCCAGCGAATTACGTCGTGCCGGCTTGAATGTGGTCTGCTACCCGGAACCGGCACGGTTGCCGCGTCAGTTTAAGTTCGCCGACCGCATGGGCATTCGCTTTGTCCTTGTTCTGGGGCCCGATGAGGCCGCCAACGGCGCAGTCACGCTCAAAGACCTGATGCAGGGGTCGCAGGAAACGCTTCCCCGTCAGCAAGCGCGGGACCGGCTGGTAACGTTGCTGGGCTGATTCAACATCCTCTGGTAATTACCTGCCCCCTGTCATTGTGAGGCGGCAACAGGGCCACGTCGAGGCTTGCCCGAGGCGCCGCTGAAGCAATCTCCTCGCAAGTCTCACGAATGTTCTTGCTGCTTCTGGGGAACTTGAGATTGCTTCGCCGCCTTCGGCGGCTCGCAATGACGCGGGTGGGCAGGTAGTTACCTCCTCTGTCAATCAACAGGCCTCCCCTGTCTGCTCAGGGAAGGCCTGTTGGATTTTCTGGTTCCGGTCTGGTGGGCGCCCTTTATGGCTGGGGGGTGGGAATCTTCGTCTTGGGCTTGGTGAAGGTGAAGATTTCACTGGTACAGAGCACCGCTCCATCGCTCAACATAGGGCTGACGAACCACTGATACGTTCCGGCGTCTGGGAATGCCTCAATCGCATGAATCTTGGAAGTGCCCGGACTGAGCAGGTTGTTCAACGCGCCGCCGGGCGTCACGATGGTCAGGCGGTACTGGCTGGCGCCGGGATAGGCCGTCCAGCTAAACTCGGCAGCGGCTAAGGCAGGGAATTCGGTCTGATTCTTGGGGGTCAGAAGGGTTACGCAGGTGCCGGGCACGGGAGGCGGAACGGGGTAGTAACCCAGCGTGAATTCGAACGTGTCTGAGGTGCACAAGACGTTGGCTCCCTCGTAGGCTGTGACCTGCCAGCGATAGACGCCATATTCGCTGAACCCTTCCATATATCGCGTCAACGCTGTGGTAGTGGATAGGAAGCGCACCGTCGGCGTAGAGGGCGGCGTAATGGCGACGATGTACCTGGTCGCGCCGCGCACCGGCGTCCAGGTAAAGGCTCGTCCCCCGGTACGGTGCACTTTGGCCGTATGCGGCGGAGTGAGCAAAGTCATGCAACTGCTGGTGCTGGGAGCCGTCGGAGCAGGCGCTTCGCTGGTGCTGGGAGCCGTTGGGACAGGCGCCTCGCTGGGCGTAGCGGCCGGGGTCTCCGCCGAGGCGGCAGATTCGGCGCGCTGGAACGTGAAGGGAGTGCTGGTACATACAACCTGCGAATTCGCGCCCAGTACAGCCACACTCCACTGGTACAGACCGGCTTGTGGCAGCGTTTCCAGGGCCAGATCGTACTGGTTGAGCGGCGCGACGGTGGCCGTCTGGGTACCGTCGGGATGAGTAAACAGGAGAAGATATCCTGTCGCACCGGCATACTCCGTCCAGCCAAACTGTTCCTGGCCGCTGGCAGACAGTGTCGCTCCATCCGCTGGCATGACCAGCGTCACACAGGGAAGAGGCATAGCCGTCGGTTGTTCACCTGCCGCTGGGACCACCGGCAACGTAGGGCTTGGCAGTTCCAGCGGTAATGCTACCGTAGCCGTTGCCTGCGGTGCAGGTTGTGCGCCGCCTAGCAGTCCACAGCCGCTGAGGACCAGGCTCAGGCTGACGGCAAGGGAAAGAAAACGTCTGTTCATAATCGCCTCCTTCGAGAAGATTGTATATCAAAACTCATTTTTATCCAAGCATTTTTGCCAGGAGTTTTTGGACCGACCGGGAAAGATGCTGGCTACAGCCAGAGCCAGGAGAGGGCCCTCAGGACGACTCCGCGATTGGTCGCGGTGACCTTGCTCCTGAAAAGCAACGCCGCCTGCCCGGCTGCGCTGACGACGGGGAGGCAATCCTGGCCCTGGGCAGCAGTCAAGAGCGGCCAGCACGACCAATCCCCCCCTCTCTTTGCCCTTGCTCGGAGAGCGGATGCCCCTGGCAGACTCAAGCCCAGGGCTATCACGCGCCACCCCGATCAGCGTCTGTCAGGTCAGGCGGTGGCGGAATGTCAGCCAAATCAGGCCAGGTCAGGGCAGAGAACTGTTGACGCGGCTGTAGGCATTGCCAATGGTGGGACCGAAAGCGGTTAAGGCAACAATAACTACAAGAACAACCAGAACAAGGATCAAGGCATATTCCACCAGGCCCTGTCCCGCCCGACGCTCACCGCGCAGCATCCTTCTCACCTCCTTTCCGGTAAGGAATGGTTCTATAACGATTTTACACCCATAGGCCGCTAAAAGAGCATGTGAGTCGGTCATGGCGGCGGGGAACACCCGGACCAGAGTCGGCATGATGGTCTGCTCGCGGCCACGCCTGGCGGCGCAAAGTATGCTCAATTTTTCACAAATTATCCTACAAAGCCCTTGTCTTCCAGACAAAAACAGGGTATAAACCTGCAAATTATACGCTCGGTTAGCGTGATCGGATGTGACGGCGGTCGGATTTCCATAAGCAAATACACGGGCACGGGAACGATAAGCGCTACTCCAACCCGCTGGCTGGCAGAACATGGCAGCGCCGAGCACGTGAACGGGACGACCGTTTTCGATAGAACAGTTTCGTCTCTGGAGGAGAACATGGTCTTGCACGAAAAAATTGCGGCTCAACTTCCGGCCTGGCAACAGCGTGTCCGGAATCTGGTCGAAACCTACGGCGATGTTGTCGTGGACCGGGTCACGGTGGCTCAGGTGTACGGGGGAATGCGCGACCTCAAGGCTCTGGTGACCGATATTTCCAATGTGGATCCTTTGCTGGGCATTACCCTGCGTGGTCTATCCATTCCTCAGGTGTTGGATTGTTTGCCCAAACCCCCTGGCCAGCAGATGCCTTACGTGGGCGGCCTCTACTATTTGCTTCTGGTCGGCGAAGTGCCGACGGCGCAACAGGCCGAGGAAGTGGAGGCCGAATGGGCACGTCGCGCGACAGTGCCGGACCATGTCTTTGAGGTGCTCAAGACAATGCCGGCCAGTACCCACCCGATGACATTGCTTTCCCTGGCGGTACTATCCATGCAGGGTACCTCCGAGTTCGTCCGTCGCTATCAAAGTGGAATGAGCCGGGAGGAATACTGGCAGGCAACCCTGGAAGATGCCCTTAACCTGACTGCTCGCTTGCCGGTCATTGCCGCCTTCATCTATCGCCTGAAGTTCTTCGGCGAGACTACTCCGCCGACCTACAGTGCCCAGGAAGATTACGGCGCTAACTTCGCGCGCATGATGGGTGTAGCCGACCGCGAGGGGTATGCAGAACTGTCGCGGCTGTACTTTATTCTGCACTCGGATCACGAGTTGGGGAACGTTTCGGCACATGCCACGCATCTGGTTGCTTCTACCCTGTCGGATGTCTACTACGCGTTCTCGGCCGGCCTCAATGGACTGGCAGGCCCGTTACACGGGCTGGCCAATCAGGAAAGTCTGGCCTGGCTGAACAGCGTTTGTGAACGTTTTGGCGGTCTCCCTACCCGTGAACAACTCCATGATTTTGTTTGGGACACCCTGAAGGCTGGCAAGGTTATCCCTGGCTACGGGCATGCGGTCTTGCGTGTGACCGATCCCCGTTTTACGGCGCAGCTGGAGTTTGCCAGGGCGCGTTTCCCTGACGATACGCTGATTCGCCTGGCCGAACTGGTATATGAGGTTGTGCCGCAGGTGCTCAAAGAGCAGGGGAAAGCCAAGAATCCAGCGCCGAATGTGGATGCCATTTCCGGCGCGCTGCAGCATCATTATGGCGTCCGCCAGTGTGATTTCCACACGGTCTTGTTTGGAGTAGGGCGTGCCCTGGGCGTAACGGCCAATCTGGTCTGGGCGCGGGCGTTGTGTCAACCCATCGAACGCCCGAAATCGGTCACGACGGCGATGCTGGAGGAGATGGCGCAAGCCGCGCGCCCGGTACAGGCAGACCGGCCCGCCGGGGCGCTTCAACCGGCCTCCTTCCCTTGCCAGCGCGCGCAGACTGCCTGAGAAAGCAGGCGTTGGCCGCCGGTTTCCACGGTCACCAGTTCGCCGCACTCGCACCGACCATCCAGACCGGCGAGCATTTCCTGTAAGGCGAAATACAGATGGAGAGCCGAGGCGCGCACGGCGTAGACGGTCAGGATGACAAATAACGGCTTCTCGCTCAACACAGCCCGGCAGGCCTGTAGCAGACGCGGCAGGGAGGCATAGACTTCCCAGACTTCGCCTTTGGGGCCGCGCCCGAATTTGGGCGGGTCCAGAATCAGCCCATCATAGCGGACACCGCGACGGGCTTCGCGCTGGACGAACTTCAGGGCATCGTCCACAATCCAGCGCACGGGCTTGTCGCTCAGGCCCGAAAGCGACTGATTGAGACGCGCCCAGTTCACCGATTTTTTCGAGGCGTCCACATGGGTCACGCGCGCGCCGGCGGCAGCCGCAGCCAGAGTGGCCAGGCCGGTGTAACCGAACAGGTTCAGGACGGTGGGAGGTGTAGAAGAACGCTGTCGGCGGTGTTCCAGCAAACCGGCCATCCAATCCCAGTGCGCGGCGCACTCCGGGAAGACGCCGACATGCCGGCCGGCGGTCGTCATGGCGTAGAACCGCAATGCATTTCCCGTTGGTACCGCCAGGGGATAGCGCATTTCCCAACGTTCGGCGACATGGTTGCGAAATTGCCAGTGCCCGCCGCTTTCCTCATTGCTCGGCACAAAGACCGCATCGGCGCTTTGCCAGCGGCTGGCCGGCAACGATTTTGACCACATGGCCTGCGCCTCCGGGCGGACGAAGAGGTACGGTCCGAAGCGTTCGAGTTTTTGTCCCTCGCCACTGTCCAGCAGTTCGTAATCGCGCCAGTTGGGCGCGGAGAGCAGAGAAATTTCGGGGAGCATCTTACCTCAGGGGAAAATACGGCTTCGTTTCCGGGGACCGGGAGGTCATTGGCGGATACCTCGTTCACGGCTCTGGCCTGTCGTCAACAATTTTTCGCGGGGAGGACCGGCCTCGTAATTGTACATCGTTTTGCGCGAACTGCTTCGGTCCAATGTTGTATAATCACAACAGTTCGGCGCCGTATCTGCCTGCCAGTCTGCGCCAGAATGATCGTTCCAGACCGTCGCTTCTCCAGAGACAGGCAGACTATGCCGGCCTTCTCTACGTTGCTTCGCCAGATTGCGATGGGCTGGAAAGTCCGCTTTACGTTTTCGTTTTGGATAGCCCAGGCAGTGACCTGGTGCCTGGCTGTTCTGCCCGCCGGCCTGGCGCGAGGTTAGCGAGGAGAGTTTTATGAGAAAATACACCTTCCCTGTCGCAATGGTCATGGTCTTCCTGGCGTTGAGTGGATGTGGGCCGCAACCGGTTGAGGAAGCGTTGCCCACGCGGACGCCGACGGTCACCCTGCCTCCACCCACAGCCACGCCGCCCCCGCCGCGCAGCCTGACGGTGTGCGTTGGCGCCGAACCGGCGACGCTGTACCCCTACGGCAATGTTTCCGCCACCGCGCGCACGATTCTCTCGGTTGTTTATCCGGGGCCGCTGGCGACCAATTCCTACACCTACCAGCCGGTCATTCTGGAACAGCTGCCCAGTCTGGAAAATGGCGATGTGCAGATTGTTCCGGCGAAGGTGTACGTTGGCGATGAGGTGATTGATGCAGAGGGCAATCCGGTAACCCTGACGAAGGGAGTGCGGCTGAGGCCGGCCGGCTGTCGCCGCGCTTCCTGCGCGATCGAGTATGATGGCGCCGGTGAAATCGAGATGGATCAAATGCAGGTGACGTTTCGCCTGCGGCCTGGTTTACGCTGGTCAGACGGCGAACCGTTGACTGCCGCCGACTCGGTCTATTCCTTTCAACTCAATGCTGCCGATGCCACACCCGGCCCAAAGTATCTGGTCGAGCGCACCCAATCCTACGAAGCCGCCGACGAGCAAACCGTTCAGTGGTGGGGCAAGCCCGGTTATGTGGGCGCAGATTACCTGCGCATGTTCTGGGCTCCTTATCCACAACACCTTTGGAGCCAGCATACCGCAGAAGAACTGCCGGAGTTTGATCTGGCGGCGCGTACGCCGGTTGGTTGGGGGCCGTTCCTGATTCAAGAGTGGGTTGCGGGCGATCACCTGACCATGGTGCGGAATCCTTACTACTTCCGCGCCAGCGAGGGCTTGCCGCGTCTCGATCAACTGGTCTTTCGCTTCTATGCGGATGCCGACGCGGCGGTCAACGCGCTGGTGGACGGACGCTGCGATGTGCTGGACACAAGCCTGGCGTTGGAGGGCCAGGTAAGTCGTCTGCGCGCCGCGGCGACCGAAGGACGCGCTCAGCTATTCGCCGTCCCTTCGAACGTCATGGAACGTCTGGATTTTGGCATTCGTCCGGCGTCCTACGATAACGGCTATCAGGCCAACGCCGACCGCCCGGATTTGCTCAGCGATCCGCGCCTGCGTCAGGCGATTGCCCTGTGTCTCGACCGCCAGAAAGTGGTCAACGAGGTCCTCTTCGGCCTGAGCGTGGTCCCTGATTCTTTCCTGCCGCGTGAGCATCCTTTTTATAACAATTCGGTGGCTCGCTATGCTTTCAATCCGACGGCGGCGCGGACGTTGCTGGAGGAGGCCGGCTGGCGCGACCTGGATGCCAACCCGGCCACGCCGCTGCAAGCCTTTGCCGTGCCCAATGTGCCGGCAGGCACGCCGTTGATCCTGAACTATTACACAACCAACGCGGTGCAGCGCGTGCAGGTGGCCGGTATCTTAAAGGATTCGCTGGCACAGTGTGGAATTCAGGTCAATGTGCAGTATCTGACGGCGGAAGAGTTGTACGCGCCGGGGCCGCAGGGCCCGCTCTTTGGGCGTAACTTTGACCTGGCCGAGTATGCACTGGGGGTGCTGGGCATGGACCCGTTGTGTGAATGGTACACCACGGCCGAGATACCCACCGCAACCAACCACTGGATTGGCGTCAACATCAGCGGTTACAGCAACCCGGCCTTCGACGCGGCCTGCCGCACCGTACGGGAGTCCCTGCCGGAAGAGGCCGCTTACGCCACGGCTTATCGCGAACTGCAGGCTATCTTCGCCGAGGATCTGCCGGTTGTGCCCCTTTACTGGCGCGTCAGGGTCGCGGCAACGCGGCCGGACCTGTGCCACTTTGCCCTCGACGCCACGGCCCAAAGCGCCTTGTGGAATGTGGAAAGCCTGGACTACGGCGAGGGGTGTCCCTGAGCAATTTGTAAGACAAAGCCGCGCACCACTTGACTTTTTTCGCCGCTTATGCTAACCTTCAAGTACGATTTTTCGATAGCCTGTATAGAAGATGCAGGACGATGTTAAGGCAAGTCGTCAGCGCGAAAGGAGGTGGTCCTGGCATTCGACTGTCCGCGATGGCTTGATTCCCCAGACGTTTCGCCTTTTGTTCACACTTTTCACTTTGGAGGAGAAAGACAATGACTCGCAATCGCTTTCTGATCGTCGTGGGTCTGCTGGTCGCGGCCAGCATGGTGCTTTCTGCCTGCGGCCCGAAGGCGGCCTCGCCGGCGAAGGGCCCCCTGGCGAACACCGTGGTGTTCGTCAGCCAGGATAGCGCCGAGGCGGCTGTCTCGCAATTGAAGGCTGGCGAGATTGACATCTATGCCTACTCGGTCAGCGACCCGACCCTGTTCGAGGACGTCAAAGCCGACCCGAACCTGTCCTATAGCACGGCTTATGGCTCCTACACCGAACTGACCTTCAACCCGGTTGGCCCCACTTTCCAGGATGGGCGGCTGAATCCCTTCAGCAATCCCAAGATTCGCGAGGCGATGAACTGGCTGGTGGATCGCGATTACATCGCCCAGGAAATCTACGGCGGCCTGGCCGTACCGAAGTACACCTCGCTGAACAGTTCCTTCGCCGACTATGCCCGCTATGTGGATACCTGCCGCAGCCTGGAAGCCTACTACGCGCACAATCCGGATAAGGCCAAAGAGGTGATCACTGCCGAAATGCAGGCCATGGGCGCGGAACTGGTAAATGGTAAGTGGCAATACAACGGCGCGCCGGTGACTCTCATCGGTATCATCCGCACCGAGGATGAGCGTCAGGCCATTGGCGATTACGTCTCTGGCTTGCTGGAAGACATCGGCTTCACCGTGGATCGCCAGTACAAGACCCGCTCCGAGGCCTCGCCCATCTGGAATCAATCCAACCCGGCCGAGGGCCAGTGGCATTTCTACACCGGCGGCTGGATCACCACTGCCATCAGCCGCGACGACGCCACCAACTTTGGCTACTACTATACTCCCCTGGGCAGCGGCTCGCCGCTCTGGCAGGCCTATACCCCCAGCGAGGAGTTCAAAGAGGTCGCCACCAGACTGTGGACCAACGACTTCAAGTCCATGGAGGAACGCGGCGAACTCTTCCGCAAGGCGCTCAAACTGGCCAATCAGGATTCTGTCCGCGTCTGGCTGGTGGATCAGATTTCCTTCTCGCCACAGAAGAAAGACCTGGTCGTCACCTATGACCTGGCAGGCGGCGTGGCCGGTTCGGCGATGTGGCCTTACACCATTCGCTGGGAAGGCAAGGAAGGCGGTACGGTCAAGTGGTCGCAGCCGGGCGTGCTGGTTGAGCCGTGGAACCCCATCGGCGGCAGCAACTGGATTTACGATCAGACCCCTGCCCGCGCAACCATGGATTACGCCACCCTGCCGGATCCGTTCACCGGCCTGGCCTGGCCGGAGCGCATCGAGAAAGCCGAAGTTTTTGCGCAAAAGGGCCTGCCGATTTCCAAGACTCTCGACTGGGTCTCGTTGGAGTTCGTCGACAAGATTCAGGTGCCGGGCGATGCCTGGGCTGACTGGGATGCGGCCAACCAGAAATTCATCACCGTGGCCGAGAAGTACCCTGAAGGCACCACCTCCCTGATCAAGAGCGTCGTCTATTACCCGAAGGACCTCTTCGATAAGGTAGCCTGGCATGACGGCAGCCGCCTCTCCATCGGCGATTTCGTCATGGCCATGATTATGACCTTCGATCCCGGCAAGCCGGAGAGCGCCATCTATGACGAAGCCGCGGTGCCGACGCTGGAAGCCTTCCAGTCGCACTTCAAGGGCGTCAAGATTGTCTCGACCGATCCACTGGTCATCGAGACTTACGATGATATGTACTATCTGGACGCCGAACTGAATGTCTTTGGCTGGTGGCCGAACTTCACCTACGGGCCTGCGGCCTGGCATACGCTGGCGCTGGGCGTTCTGGCCGAGACAAACAAGGAACTGACCTTCACGACTGACAAGGCTGATGCGCTGCAGGTGGAGTGGATGTCCTACGTGGCCGGCCCAAGCCTGGAGATTTTGAAGAAGTATGCGGACCAGGCGAAGGCTGACAACTACATTCCCTACGCCCCGACCCTGGGCCAGTATGTCAAGGCGAGTGAGGCGCGTGCCCGCTGGGCAAACATCCTGAAGTGGTACGACACCTACAAGCACTTCTGGGTGGGCACTGGCCCGTTCTACCTGGAGAAGGTTAACCCGGTGGAAAGCACTCTCACCCTGCAACGCAGCGCGGCCTTCCCCGATCCGGCCGACAAATGGGCTCGCTTTGGCGCGCCGAAGATCGCTGTCGTGGAAATCAGCGGCCCAAGCAACGTGACGATTGGTTCGGAGGCCACCTTCGAAGTCGCGGTGACCTATCGCGGCGCGGCCTATCCGCTTTCCGAAATTTCCAGTGTCAAATATCTGCTCTACAACGCCAAGGGGCAGCTGGTTGGCACCGGCGAAGCCGGAGCGGTGGAGGATGGCAAGTATCAGATCGTCCTGCCGGCCGACGTCACCAAGTTGCTGGAAGCCGGCTCGAACAAACTGGAAGTGGCGGTTACCTCGCTGGTAGTGAGCATTCCGTCCTTTGCCAGCATTGAATTCGTCACCTCCCCGTAAGTTGTTCGTTCGCGTTTGGTCTGATAGGGGCAGGGTCTCTGCCCCTATCAGACCTCATATTTTTTTCTGGAAGGTAAACGTTCATGGGCACTGAAAATCCGATCCCGCCTGTAGCAGATGAAGAAAACGCTTCGCGGGGGAAAGGCGTCAGCACGCTGAGCCGAGTCGGGCGTTACGCGCTGGTACGCCTGATTACCTTGTTTGTGACAGTAGTGATCAGCATTTTCCTGACCATCCTGATTGCCAATATGGGCGGCTATGTGGACCAGATTCGGCGCGGCGAGATTCGGGAAGCGGTGCAACAGGCTGTGTTGACCAACCCGGCGCTGCGCCGCATGGGGCCAGAGGAACAACGGCAGTGGATGGAAGAACGCATCGCGCTGGAGGAGAAGCGCGCCGGTCTGGATCAGCCTTTCATGGTGCGGACGGTACGCTTCCTGACCAACGCGCTCACGCTGAACCTGGGGCGCGCCAAATATATGAGCAGCGATAGCGGCTCCCGTCAGGTGCGGCTCATCATTCTGGAACGTCTGCCGGCCACGCTGGTTTTGTTCGGCACCTCCACCCTGATCCTGTTTTTTGTGGAATTATTCATCGCTCTTTCCCTCTCACGTCGCTATGGCAGCTTCTGGGATAAAGTCTTCGTAACCCTGGCGCCGACCTCGGCCGCGCCGGCCTGGTTCTATGCCATTTTCCTGATCCTGATCTTTGCCGCCTGGTTGCGGATTCTGCCTTATGGCGGCATGGTGGATGCGCCAGTGCCGGATAATCCCTTTGAATACGTCCTGAGCCTGCTCAAACACATGATCATTCCCCTGCTGGCGCTGGCCGTCAGCGGTATTTTCCTTTCGGTGTACAACTGGCGCACCTTTTTCCTCATCTATTCGAGCGAGGACTACGTGGAAATGGCCAAAGCCAAAGGGTTGACCTCGCGCGACATCGAACGGCGCTACGTCCTGCGCCCGACTCTGCCGACGATCATCACCACCTTCGCCCTGACCATCATCGGCGTCTGGACCGGCGCGCCTATCTTTGAAACGGTCATTAACTGGCCCGGCCTGGGGCGTGCTTTCTATCAGGCCATTGGCCTTTTCGATACGGCAGTCATTGTTGGTGAAACGGTTATCTTTGCCTATTTGCTGGCAATTACGGTTTTCCTGCTGGACTTTGTCTACGCGCTGGTAGATCCGCGCGTCAAAATCGGTCAGGAGAGTGGACAGGCATGAAGAACCTGCAACGAACGCTGCGCGAACTGCTGCGCTATCCTTCTGCTGTAGCCGGCGTCATCATTATCTTGATGCTGGTGGGGGTAGCGATTTATGCCATGATTGCTATTCCCTACCACGAGGCCATTCGTCTCTGGCGCGGCGGTGAGGAAATCTGGTACCGGAATCCCAAAAAGGCCGCCCCGGAATGGACCAACTTCTTCCGGCGCAAAAAACTGCCGGTCTCCTTTACCCTCAACAGCGCCGACGGCTCGGCTGCCAAAACGGTCACTACCGATGCACAGGGCAACCGCACGATTCAAATTGTTTACGCCTTCGAGTACGCTTACGACGACTTTCCGCAGGAACTGGTCCTGTACTTTAAGTCCTCTTTTTTGGAGAAACAACCCCATGTTTCCATCCGCTGGCTGACCCCGGATGGGCGGGAAATTCGCATCAAAGAGTTTGCCGTCAAGGCCTCGCAGACCTATCGTTTCGGGCAGGATGTGGCCTTGCAGCGTAAATTTGGCGATTGGTCGGTACAGCAGGGTTTGTTTGCTGACCCGTACCAGATAAAACCTGTTCCCCTGAAAGGCAAGTATCAACTGATCGTAACCGCGCAGACCTTTGAGCCGGACTCCGATGTGGACGCCGAATTTGTGGTCCATGGTCGGCTGGCTGGGTTAGCCGGTACGGATCATCGCCGGCGTGATCTGCTGATCCCGTTGCTATGGGGCACGCCGGTGGCACTGGCATTCGGTTTGCTGGCCGCCCTGGGGACCACGCTGACGACCATGGTCATCGCTGCCGTGGGGGTCTGGTACGGCTCGTGGGTGGATGAGATCATTCAGCGCATTACCGAGATTTTCCTTGTGTTGCCTTTCTTGCCAATCCTGTTGATGATTGGCACGTTTTACTCGCGCAGTATCTGGGTTATCCTGGGCGCGACCATTCTTCTGAGTATTTTTGGCGCCGGCATCAAGACATACCGGGCCGTGTTCATGCAGGTGAAGGAATCGCCCTACATTGAGGCCGCGCGCGCTTATGGCGCGGGCGACGCGCGCATCATTTTCCTTTATCTGACCCCGCGTATTATACCGATGTTGATTCCCCAACTGGTGACCCTGATCCCAAGTTATGTGTTCCTGGAGGCCTCGCTGGCGGTACTGGGTCTGGGGGATCCGGTGCTGCCTACCTGGGGAAAGGTTATCAACGATGCACAGGCCAATGGTGCTTTGTTCCAGGGGCAGTATTACTGGGTTCTTGAGCCGGCGGTGCTGCTGATGTTGACTGGCCTGGCCTTTTCCATGTTGGGTTTCTCGCTTGACCGTATTTTCAATCCCCGCTTGAGAGGATTATAGCGTCCATGCCCGTTGATAAATTATTGCACATTGAAGATCTGGTATTGTACTTTCGCACCACACAGGGCGCGGTGCAGGCCGTGGATGGCGTCAGCCTGGACCTGGATTATCACCGGGCTGTCGTTGTGCTGGGCGAATCGGGCTGTGGGAAAAGTTCACTGGCGAAGGCTATCTTGCGCCTCTTGCCGCGCAATGCGGGCGAATATCACGGCCATGTCTATCTGGAAGGCGTGGATGTGATGGCGTTGTCGGAAGAGGAATTTCGCCAGAATGTCCGCTGGGTTGGAATGTCGCTGGTGCCGCAAGCGGCGATGAATTCGTTGAACCCGGTGTTGCGCGTCGGCGATCAGGTTTCGGAGCCGGCCATCCTCCACCTGGGAGTGAGCAAGGAAGAGGCATTGGAACTGGCGCGCAAAATGTTCCAGCACGTGGGCGTGCCGGTGGATTTTTTGAGCCGCTATGCCTTTGAACTGAGCGGCGGCATGCGTCAGCGCGTGGCGATCGCCATGGCGCTGGTTACCTCGCCGAAGCTGATCATCCTCGATGAGCCGACCTCGGCTCTGGACGTATTGACCCAGGCCAATATCTTCAACGTGCTCAAGCGCATCAAGCAAGAACTGGGGATCAGTTTCATTTTGATCACCCATGATATTGCCACCTCGAGTGAACTTGCCGACTCGGTGGCCGTCATGTATGCTGGCCAGATTGTCGAGGTCAGCGAGGCGGCGGATTTCTTCGCCGAGCCTTTGCATCCTTACGCGCAGAAATTAATGGCCAGCGTGCCGCGCCTGCGTGGTACGCGCGAGCCAGAGTTTATTACCGGTCAACCGCCCAGTTTGCTTGCGCCGCCGCCGTCCTGCCGCTTTGCCCCGCGTTGCCCCTTCCGCTTCGAGAAGTGTGAGCAGGACCCGCCCACCTTCGAGAGGAAGGGACGGAAAGTCAAGTGCTGGTTATATTCCTGACGAGGAGAACGACATGGCTGTAGAGGTTGTAGAAACGATTCAGCCCTCGGCGGCGGCGACAGAGAATGTCTTGCTTTCGGTGCAGAATTTGCGCGTCTGGTTTGAATTGCGCCGCTTTGGTTTTGGTCACGCGGGCTACGTCCATGCCGTGGATGGGGTGAGTTTTGACCTGCACGAGGGCGAGGCAATTGCGATCGTCGGCGAGAGTGGCTGCGGTAAGTCCAGTTTAATGAAAACCATCCTGGGGTTGTACCGTCCGCGTGAGGGGAGGGTGCTCTTTCGCGGGCAGAATCTGCACGAAATGGGGCGTGCCGGATTGCGCTGGTACCGCTCGCAGGTTGGTTATGTCCAGCAGGATCCTTTTGGCGCCTTGCCGCCGTTTATGTCGGTGCGGCGTATTCTGGAAGAACCGCTCATCATCGGCGGCGTGCAGAGCAAAACCGAACGCATCGAGCGCATTTATAAAGTGATGGAGGAAGTCAAGCTCCATCCGGTGGAAGATTATCTGGACAAATTCCCCCATATGTTGAGCGGGGGGCAGCAGCAACGTGTAGTCATCGCCCGCGCCATGCTCCTGGAGCCGAAATTGATTGTCGCTGATGAGCCGGTGTCCATGCTGGATGCTTCGGTGCGCGTCGAGATTCTACGTCTGCTGCGCGCTTTGCAGGAAACGCACCGCCTGGCTGTCATCTATATTACCCACGACCTTTCCACCGTGCGCTATTTCTCCGAGCGCATCTTTGTCATGTATGCCGGTCAGTTGATTGAAAAATCGCCGGTGGAACGCCTGCTCAACAATCCTTATCATCCTTACACCATGGCGCTGCTGACCGGCACCTCGGAGCCGGATGCCCGTAACGCGACGACCTTCAAGGACGTGCCACCAGGGGAACCGCCCAGCCTGGTGCATCCACCCCGCGGCTGTCGCTTCCATCCGCGTTGTGCACGTATCATTCAGGGGTTGTGCGAGACGGAGGTTCCGCCGGAGTTCGAGCCGGAAGCCAGGCATCAGGTGGCTTGCTGGCTGTATCGTTAGCGGTCCGGCCGGCGCCGGGCGGTACCCGCCTGGCCGGGAGCAGCCGGCACCTCGACAAAGTCTTTGAGCAGGGGATTGTTCTGGCTGTTGCCTGGCCTCACCGTGACCGTAATTACCTGCCTGCTATCATTGCAAGGCGGCGGTAGGGCCACGCCGGGGATCGCCCAAGGCGCCGCCGAAGCAATCCCCTCGCGAGTCTCACGAATGTTCTTATTGCTTCTCCGTGGAATTCGAGATTGTTTCGCCGACTGGTCTCGATACGGACTTCGTCCTGCTCGACCAACGGCGGCTCGCAATGACATGGTGGACAGGTAGTTACCCGTGACCTGAGAAACGCCTCAGGTCGCCAGTTATGGAGCATCGGAGAAATTCGATGGGTATTGGGCGCCCGCGCTTGCTAATAGGAATCGGTTTCCTGCTGGTTCTGACAGGAGCCGTTCTGCCCTGGTTAATGATGCTGCGGATTCTCCCCTCGACCTTTTTCCTGAACTTTTTTTCCTATGCGGCTTCCGTGACCGGCTTGTTTCTGGGTCTGCTGGGCAGCGTTCTCTATGCGCTCGAAGCCCGGCGCAGCCCAGACAACAGAGCAGACAGAAGGCGGCGTGATCGGTCGTCAGGCATCTGAATCCGCTGCAGTGGGCGCGGAGCGCGCTCCCGCTCAAGACCGATTGACCAGATACACGCCCGCCAGAATGGCCGCGCCACCCAGCAGAACCGACCAGGTAACGGCCTCCCCCAGCACCAGCGCGGCTACCCCCGTGGCCACCAGCGGCTCCAGATACAGGTAAGCCCCAACCTGGGCCGCCTCCAGCGTGCGCAGGGCGCCATACCATGCCGTGTAAGCCAATCCCGAACAAAATATTCCCAGGAAGATCACCGCTCCCCACCCACGCGCCGAAAGGGAGGCAATTTCGCCTGCCCCTGGCCCTCCCAGCCACAAGGGCAGCAGCAAGGCCCAGCCGCAGAGCATGACCCAGAACATCAGGTATGTCGGCGAATATCGCTGTAAGACGGGGCGCGAGAGAATCGAAAAAACTGCCCATGCCAGCGCGCTGAGGAGAACCAGGAAATCACCTGGTTGACCGAAGGAACCATCGGAGAACGCGCGCGGGTTCCCATTACTCACAACCAGCAAAACGCCCGCGGCTGCCACCACAATCCCTACCCCTTGCGACCATCCCAAACGCTCTTTGAGCGTCAGCCATCCCAGCAAAGCCATGAACACAGGCGTTGTGGCCACAATCCAGGCGGTGGTGGAAGCGTGGGTGGTTACCAGACCGGCAGCCTGTGACCATTGATGAATCGTGACTCCGATCAGCCCAATCAGCGCAAAATGGAGCAATTCTCGGGGCGCAGGCAGGGTCAACTGACGCTGCCCGGCAACGACCACTCCCAACAGGCCGCTTCCCAGAGCGAAGCGCAGTCCGAGAACGGTGAGAGGCGAAACTTCCTGAAGGGCAATTTTGGTAGCGATGAAAGAGGCGCCCCAGACCAGGATGGCCGTGAGGACTTCAAGATGGGATAACCAGCGATTGCGGTACATGCTTCCTCAGTTTCGTGGAGTGAAAGATTTGACCGCGCGCCTCCAGCGGCGGGCAAAGCGATTGAACGCGCAACAACTCTTTCCCCCTTGCCCGATTGCCGGATTGCGCCGGCTCAAGCGAGGCCGCCAGTCTGCTTTTTCGATTATAATGCTAGCAGGTGATTTTCTACTGCCAGAATTGGTCATGCCCTGCAAGTGAGAAGTCGCAACGGCCTGGCCCGGAGGCGACGATACCTGAGGCTGGCCGCGTTTCGGGATAAACAGCCATTCGTTTGTTCGTTTCCTGATTCGTGGACGGTTTTCTCGGCAAATCGCAAACCCGCTTTGGAAGTGGTAGGCAGTTACCGTGTGTCCACGCAAAAGCCGTAGTACGAATGTTGCTCTGTTGCCAACACTCTCAACGTATGTCACGGCGAGCGAAGCGCATGTCCCGCCTGCCGCGAGTGGAGCGTGGTGGAGCGTAGCGTAGGGAAAGCAGTCTCCCGGCAGGCAAGGGGATTGCTTCGCTGCCCAGGCGGCTCGCCATGACATCATCGCCACAGAGCCTGTGAATGTCAAAAACTGGCAACATCACAGGGTTTTCGTATGGCGTGCAATAACTTTTGAGTGCACACGCAGTTACCTTCTTATGATAGAATGAAAGTAACTATTTCGCCCTGTCTCAAAACCGTTGTGGATGTCATGGCGAGGAGCGTTCTTTGCGACGAAGCAATCCCCAGGCGGTCCATTTCGCCTGATAAAGGGGAGATTGCTTCGCCAAAAAAACGGCTCGCAATGACATGGCTGAGTAGTTACGAATGAAATTGCCTATGGATACCTATCGCATTCTTATTGTGGAAGATCATCGTGAAGTCAGCCATTTGCTGCGCACCTCGCTGGAAACGCTGGAGCATCCACTGGAAGTAGTGGAGATTCCTTCGGGGGAAGAGGCGATTCTGGAGGCTTCGCGCCATCGGGTGGACCTGCTGGTCGCCGACTACCGTTTGCCGGGCATTTCGGGCATCGAACTGATGCATAAAGTCCGGCAGTATCATCCTCAGGCCAGGGTGATTCTGATTACCGGCCTGGCAGACCCAAAGGTGCGCAAGCAGGTGGCCGAAGCCGGCGCCGACTCGTTCTTCCTCAAGCCGGTGCCGATTGCCGATTTTCTCGATGCCGTTGAACGTCATCTGGGACTGGTCAAGACGCTCCTGCCTCCAGAGCCAGTGGACCGGGAGCCTGTGTTGCAGGAAGAAGAAGCCCGCACCATCGCCGATCTCATCATTGCGCTGCGGCAGGAACTGGGCGCTCAGGCGGTCGTTCTGCTCGATGACAAAGGGCAAGTGGTAGCACAGGCCGGCGCACTGCCCGATAAAGCGATCGAGACCAGCTTGTTTGACTTGCTGATGATCGTAGCCAGCGCCGGGCAAAAAGTGGGACGGCTGATCGGTCAGAAAGCGCCGGACAGCTGGCATGTCTTTGTCGGCAAGGGGTATGATTTAATCTTTGCGCCGCTGGGTTCCAATCATGCCCTGCTGATCGCTGGCGAAAAATTAGCCGATACCTCCACCATTCTGGATACAGTGGCAGTCTTCTCGGCGGCGCGACCAGGTATCGAACAGGCGTTGGGGGCGATTGTCCTGCCGGCCCCGCCGCCTGCGTCGGCTGAGGTTGAAGTTGAAAAGGAAAAGCCAGCGGAGAAGGCAGAGGAAGCAGGGGAGGAAGACCTGGAACCCCTGTTCAAGGCGCAGAAAAAGATCAAGGCTGAGGACGCGGATAGTTTCTGGGAGCAGGTGGCTGAAAAGCATGGTTCCGCTCCGACGAAGCCCGATGTCTTGACCTATGAGCAGGCCCGTCAGTTGGGCCTGACGCCGGATGCCAAACCCTAGCCCCTTCGCTCGCCCTGTGATAAAATTTGCCCACCCTGGGGCGTGGTGCAACGGCAGCACACCAGACTTTGGATCTGTGGATCTTGGTTCGAGTCCAGGCGCCCCAGCCTTGCTTCCTGTTCCCCAGGCCAGAGTCGTCCACGGGCGTTTGAGCGCGCGACCCTCAAGGTGGCCGCTCTTTTTCTTTTGAGCCCCCGGGCCGGACCTCGTTGGAGGGATGTGCATAATACTCCCCTGTATCCTGTCGGTCGGGACAGTCAGGACAGGGGATGATTCCCCGATAGAAGCCCTCTGGCGAAATCGTTTCGGGGACGGAATACTCTGTACTTTTGTAACCACTCAGTTCTGTATCAAAACCGTTGTGCATGTCATGGCGAGGAGCGCTCTTTGCGACGAAGCAACCCCCAGGCGAGTCCCTTTAGCCTGATAAATGATGGGAGATTGCTTCGCCAAAAAAACTCGCAATGACATGGCTGAGTAGTTACGTACTTTTCAAGGAGGATTGCCATGCGTTCACTCGGTTTCGCTCTTGCGTTTCTGGCCTTGCTGGCTCTGGCTTGTGGCACCACGACGCCACTTCCTCCCACGCCGGATGTGGGCACCCTCGTGGCCCAGACCATGGCGGCGTATACTCATGAGGCGGAGGCCACCCAGGTGGTGCAAACGCTTGCAGCGCTCCAGACTCAAGTGGCGGCTTCCAGCGCGACTCCGCTATCGGCTCCCCCCACCGCGACGAACACTGCCGAGCCGGCCCCTACGGTTGCTGCTCCATCCCCATCGCCCGTGCCGGCAGAGTTTGCTCCCAATCCTTTACCGGCTGCGTACACCGGGGTAATGCTCCAGAACGGGGAATGTTTCGACTTTGACAGCGGCCAGGTTTTTGCCTCGGCGGACAGTCAATGTGACATTTGGCTGGTGGAGCCGGCCTTGATTCGTCAGCGAAACGGCGCGCGCGTCTCAGGCTACGTTACCCAAACTCCGCCGGGCCGCAGCGCCTGTCTGGGGGCGCGCTATGAACCCGGCGATCTGGCCATGCAGACCGACCTTTACTATTGCTTTATCACCAACACCGGTCAACCGGGGTTCCTGCTGCCGACCCATTATCTGGGCGGGATTCCGCCTACGGGCATCGTTTTCGATTACTGGGTGTTCCGTTGAGGCAAAGGCGCTCCTGTCCACGCGCGACGGGGATGAGCGGCGGGAACAGCAAAACACCAGGCAAAAGGCCTTGAATCCGGGCTGGCGCAGGCCGACGCCATGAGGTCGCCGGTTTAAAAGTAGCCCTTGTGCGTGGCGATGCAGATTTTTATACCTGCGCCGGGGCAGCCAGGCTTTGCCGGAGGATACCGTGATTCAACGTTGACGGCTCTTTTCAGGGCACCACGACGCGGGGATTGATCCACACCGCCCAGTCTTGCGCCGAGGAGCCGTTGGCCGCCACTGCCAGGACAAACTCGACGGTATGCCCGACCAGCGCGCTCAAGTCAAGATTAATGTTCTGCAAGGTACCGTCACAACTCTTGGTCCAGGAACCCAGGGGGTGCAGCGTGCCTCCTTCGCGGTAATTGACCTGGAAGAGGGCATTGCCGACGCCGCAGGTGCCATCCGCCTTGGCCAGAAAACCAATTTTCGCCAGGAAGCGTTCGCCAGCCTGGACCGTATAGGCGGGGTAGCGGCCAGAGATGACCCCATCGTCAATCCACATCGGGTGTGTCTCCAGAACCTTACTGGGGGTTGAACCGTCTTCCACTTTTTGCCCGTCCTTGTACATAGCAAAGCCGTTGGCGTCGGTGTCTGGGCCGCCAAACGTTAGGGTGACATAGGGCGGACCACCTGCTTGCCATGTTGCCAGCGGCGCCTTCTCGTGCAGGTTGAAGCCGGTGCTGACTGCCTTGACCTTGATTTTCACCCAAACCTGAGCAAACAGCACGCCGGCCGCGTTGCGCATTTTCCAGTAGCCGATGTAGTCGCCCGGCGTGGCCGGCGCTTTCAAATCAACGGAAATATCCACGCTCTGACCCGGAGCCACGTTGCCTGCCAGCGGTTGCGCTGCCGGTCCACTCATCGCGTCGCCATGGTCGAAGACCAGCGCGTAGGCAGTAGTCCAGGTGCAGGTGCCGGTATTTTGAATACGCCAGGTCTTGGTGAAGGTGGTATTGGGAGCGAATTCGGTATCATCGGGCACGGTCACATCGGCAATGAATTTTGCCCGGTCGCAAGGCGTGGTAGGGGTGTAGGTGGGCGTAGGCGGGACGACAGAGGTCGGCAGCGGCGTATCGGTTACGGCGAGCGGTGTGTCCGTCGGCGCAGGCAGGGTGGCTGTGGCCGTCGGTGGGTTGAGTGCGGCGCTTTGGGTCAGTTGCGCTTCCACCGTTTGCGCGGCGGCGGTGAAGATGACGCCGGGGTCAACCGTCGGCGTGGCGTTGCCGGCCGGCAGATTGCAGGCGGTGAGCATCAGCAAGACAAGAGCGGCGGAAAAGCGAGCGATCCTGATCATGACTTCCTCCTTGAGCAAACTGGAGCAACTGGAAAACAATAGAGCACTCTAATTGTACCCCAAATGCAAACGGGGTACATCCTACCTG
>DAOTVX010000025.1:0-13613 GCA_034436275.1 Anaerolineales bacterium
ACTACCTCTACGGCCTGAAAGAGAACGTCATCATTGGCAAACTCATCCCGGCTGGGACAGGCTTTGTACACGGACGCTTCGCGAAGGCCGAGAAGGCTGTCAAGGAAGTTGGCTCTTCCCAGTGGGCGGAAATTCCAGAATAGGTACGGCAGGCCTGCTTCTTCCGCCGGCCCGGTCGCCCGACCCCCGATGAAAAAGAGGAGGCTGTTCCAGCGTTTGGAGCAGCCTCCTTTCCAATTTTTCTTCGTAATTCCCTTCCACTACCCACCCCTGTCATTGCGAGCCGCCAAAGGTGGCGAAGCAATCTCGGGTCTCACAGAAGCAGCAAGAACTTTCATGATTTCTCAGCCCATTTCCAGCCACTAATTGGCGAAGGTATTGTTGTGAAGCGTTTCCCCGCAGGAACGCCGGGGTTAACAGTACTGCGGTTGCGATACATTCGCAAACAGGCGCGACGGCCAGATGGCACAACGACGTCCGCCGGCCAGTTGCCTGCAAATCCAAAACTTCACACCTTCAGGAGTACCCTATGCAAAAGCACCTTCAACACATCTTCGGCCTGATGCGAGCGCCTTTCCTGATCCTGACGCCGGCCTGCGTGCTGGTGGGGCTGGGCACCGCTCTGTGGACAAAAAGCCACGTCAACGGCTGGCATTTTGTCCTGGTCCTGCTTGGCGCCCTGGCCGCACACGTGAGCGTCAACGCTTTCAACGAATATTTCGACTTCAAAACCGGTCTGGATGCCCAGACGCAACGGACACCTTTCAGCGGCGGCAGCGGGACACTGCCGGAGCATCCAGAACTGGCCAGAACCGCGCTTGTCCTGGCCTGGCTCTCCTTTGCCATGACGGCCCTGATCGGACTGTACTTCGTTCTGGTGCAGGGCTGGCAGCTCCTGCCTCTGGGCCTGGCCGGCCTGTTCCTGCTCTACGGTTACACGGCCTGGCTGGTGTACCATCCCGTAGCCTGTCTGCTGGCGCCTGGCCTGGGCTTCGGACCGCTGATGGTCATGGGTACCCATTTCGCCCTGACCGGTGAATATTCGTGGACGGCGTTTGCCGCTTCGCTGGTGCCGTTCTTCCTGGTCAGCAATCTATTGCTCCTCAACCAGTTCCCCGATGTAGAAGCCGACCGCCGCGTCGGGAGAAAGCACTATCCGATTCTCATCGGGCGTAAGCGCAGCAGTTACCTGTACCTGGCTTTCCTGCTCGCGGCGTACCTGTCGGTTGGAATCTCGGTCTGGTTACATCTCCTGCCCCCCTTCAGCCTGCTGGCTCTGATAACGGTAGTCCTTGCGCTGCCATTGGGACGCGGTGTTTTGTCTCAGGCAGAAAACCTGCCGGCGTTGATGCCATCGCTGGCGCGCAATGTACTGGTCAACCTGACCATGCCGCTGTTGCTGGCTATAGGCCTGATGATCGGCTGACCGCGCCCGGCGCGCCCAAAGAAAAGAGCCACACGTCCTTCTCGATGGCGTGTGGCTCTTCAATAATATGTACAACTTTCTCCATCAACCGCCGTTGGCGCTCAAGACGCGTTGCAGCGCCTCCAGTTCCGGCTCGCCAGGCCCCAGCGGCAACGTTACTTTGCCGCGTCGCACCACCGAACGCATGGCCGCCATCATCACCTGAAAGCCTTTGAGCGCCGTTTCACCGTTGCAGGGATGGACGTTACGGTCGTCATCCAGCCAGGCTACCATATCCTGAATGTAGGGCGGCATGTCGTGCGCATAGTCCATATAACCCGGTCCCGACTGGAAACCGTTACAGGTCACTGCCCGCCAGCCGCCACCTTTCCCCTCCTTACCGGTCAGGACCTCGGCAAAGCCCTCCGTGCCCTGGGCGCCGATGCGACATTTATGCCACATGGAATCTACTTCGGGCACATCCGGCGCTTCTGCGCCGCACTCAAAAATGCCGCGCACGCCATTGGAATACTGCACCAGAGCGGCAATGTAATCCGGCGAAGAATGGGAATCGGAGAACTTCTCGACGCCAAAAGCCTGCCCGACGACCCAAACCGGTTCGGCGTAATCGTTGTACCAGCTGGCATACTCAATCAGGTGAGTCATCATGTGCATCATCCAGCCAATGGAGTGGCCGTACACGGTATGCACGCGCCCAATCGCGCCGCTGGCAATGATTTCCTTAACCTTCTGGTAATGCTCACCGTAGCGATGCTGGTGACTGACGACCGTCTTCACGCCCGCGGCGCGCGTCAGGGCGAACATTTCGAGCGCCTCGGTCATTGAAAGCGCAATAGGCTTCTCAAAGGCGATCATCTTCACCCCGGCTTCAACGCCGGCGCGGATCATCGGCAAACGCACCTGCGGCAAGGTGCAGAACATGAACACATCCGGGCGCGTATCCTGAAGCATCTGCGCCGCGTCGGTAGAAACATACTCAACGCCAAAGGTCTGGCGAGCGGCCTCCAGACGCGCCGGGTCAATGTCACACAGGCCGACCAGTTTCAGGCGCGGATTCCTGGCCACGGCCTCGGCATGGTGCGTACCGCGTTTCCCCATGCCGGCAATCGCGACGGTATATACCTTTTCGGCCATATCGTCACCCAGTCACTTTCTCACTTCTTCATGTATTCGGCGCGGTGCTTCGGCCAATCGCGTACCACCTGAATCACATACTCGATCTCTTCCTGCGTCAGTTCCGGGAACATCGGCAGCGAGATGCACGAGGCGGCATTCTTTTCCGCATTGGTCAGAGGCAAAACCACGCGCGCGTCCTTGCCCCAGGGGAACCCCTCCTGCTGATGAATGGCGATGGAATAGTGCGTTTTGGCGTCCACGCCCTGTTGGTTCAGATATGCCAGCATGGGATTGCGCTCTGCCGGGTCTTTGGTCTCAATCTCGTAGAGATGGTAAACGTGACGGTAACCGGGGCGGTTATAAGGCAGGGTGATAAAGTCACAGTCTTTCAGGCCGGCGTCGTACTGGCGCGCAATCGCGATCCGCCGATCGTTCCATTCGTCAATGTGCTTGAGCTTGGCGCTCAGAATCCCGGCATGCAAATCGTCCAGGCGGCTGTTGAAGCCGAACGAGTGGTGATCGCGCTTGTTGGAACCGTGGTTGCGCAGTTTGCGGACGCGATCGTTAATGTACTGATGATTGGTCCAGACGGCGCCGCCATCGCCAAAGGTGCCGAGGTTCTTCTGAATAATGAACGAGGTGGTCACGGCATCGGAAAGTTCGCCAATCTTGAAATTATCGCCGGCAGCGCCAATGGCCTGGGCGTTGTCCTCAATGACGAACAGGCCGTATTCATCAGCAATGGCGCGAATTTCGCGCATCGGCGCGCATTGACCGTAGAGGTGAACCGGGATAATGGCCTTCGTCCGTTTGGTAATCGCCTTGCGCACCGCCTGCGGGTCAATACAGCGGGTGTCGGCATCGCAGTCCACCAGAACGGCAGTGCAGCCAGCAATCCAGATAGCCTCTGCCGTCGCGAAGAACGTGTTGGCCTGAGTAATGATTTCATCGCCAGGACCCAGGCCCAACGCCATAATGGTCAGCCAGATCGCATCGGTGCCATTGCCTACCCCAATCGCGTACCTGGCTCCCACGTAAGTGGCCAGTTCCTCTTCGAATTTTTTGAGCATTGGCCCCTGGACATATTGACCGCTCAACAGCACCTCCTGCATCTTGGCATCAATTTCCGCCTTGATGTTCTGGTACTGTCGAACATGACCGTAAAATGGAACATTCATGGCTACCTCCTGAAGTTGAATATACAATTTGAATATTATACAACTCCCTTCTTCAGGCCGCGTCGAATGGATGCATCATTTTTTGCTCAAAATTTTATCATGGCAAGGGAACACAGATACAAGCCCTGGCCTCGCCCGAACACAGGGCCGCACGCACGCGAGAGCTGTCGGTCGAAGACAGACTGATGACCGCGTTCCCAGCGTAACGGCCTTCCCAGGCCGTCAGCACCGCGCGCAAAGCCGGTCTGACGTAAGACGGCCTTTCCAGGCCATCGGGTCAGGGTTGGAAAGCCTGTCCCGCAAGCGGACCAGAGCGCGTACCCCGGCAAGGGCCAGGCCATTGACGCCCTGCCGTAGACATGCTATCATGCAAGCGTCATTATCTCTCATAATTTTCCACAGGAGTTATCTCATGAGCGCTGATTTTATTGCTCGTCTGATCGGAATGATCCTCTTTTTAGTTTTAGGCCTTAGCTGGGGTTATCAGGTTGGCAAACTGGATCCGCCAAATCTATTCACCTACACCCTGGGCATCGGCCTGGTAGGGGCATTGTTCGGACTGGTCATGACGCCTTTTTTGAGCACGCGCCCGGTGCGCGCGCTGCGCCGCGCTCTTGGGAAACTGGCGGCAGAAACCCTGTTCGCCGGCTTGCTGGGTCTGGTGGTGGGACTGATCATCGCCGCGCTGCTGTCTTTTCCTCTCTCTTTGCTTCCGCAACCGTTTGGCAGCATTTTACCATTCGTTGGCGTCGTGCTCTTCAGTTATTTCAGCATCGCCCTGTTCGTCATGCGCCAGACCGACATCGCCAATCTGCTCGGCGGATTCGCACGCCGTGGCGAAAGCAGTGCCGGCTGGCACACCAGCCGCACGATTTTACTGGACACCAGCGTCATTATTGACGGTCGCATCGCCGACATTGCAAAGACCGGTTTCCTGCCGGGCACTCTCCTCATCCCGCGCTTTGTACTGAACGAGTTACAATATATCGCCGATTCCGCCGACACCTTGCGTCGCGCGCGTGGCCGGCGGGGCATGGAAGTGCTGGCCGAATTGCAGAAGGCACCCTCTGTCGTCGTTCGT
The DNA here is from genome assembly GCA_034436275.1 of Anaerolineales bacterium. Taxonomy (GTDB): domain Bacteria; phylum Chloroflexota; class Anaerolineae; order Anaerolineales; family Villigracilaceae; genus DAOTVX01. The sequence continues at coordinate 4,802 of DAOTVX010000025.1, forward strand.
ATCAGCGACATTGACATCGAGGGCGTGCGCGAGGTAGATGACAAACTGGTCATTCTGGCGCGCCAGTTGAAGTGCCCTATCCTGACCAACGACTACAATCTGAATCGCATCGCCGAACTGCAAGGCGTCCCGATTCTCAACGTCAACGAACTGGCCAATGCCGTCAAGTCGGTTGTCCTGCCCGGCGAAGTGCTGACCGTACATATCATCCAGGAAGGCAAGGAATTAAATCAAGGCGTTGGCTATCTGGACGACGGCACCATGGTGGTCGTCGAAAATGGGAATAAATATCTCAATAAGGAAATCGCCGTGATCGTGACCAAGGTGTTGCAAACCGCGGCCGGACGGATGATCTTCGCCAGACCAGAGGAAAACTAACCATCTCATCGCCCAGCCCGAGGAGTACCCCTATGCTGCGCATTTACAACACCCTTACCCGCCAAAAAGAAGAATTCCAGCCCCTGGAGCCTGGGATCGTGAAAATGTATGTCTGCGGCCCAACGGTTTATGCCGCCGCGCACATTGGCCACGCCATGTCGGTCATCGTCTTCGATATCATCCGCCGTTATCTGGAATATCGTGGCTACACGGTGCGCCATGTCATGAACTACACGGACGTGGACGACAAAATCATCCAGCGCGCCAACGCTCTGGGCGTTGACCCCTTCGCCCTGGCCGAGGCGCACATTCAGGAATTCCGCCAGCACCTCGTAGACCTGAACGTCCTGCCCGCCAGCGCCAACCCACGCGCGACCCGCACCATGGACAAAATCCAGGCCATGATTCAGGGACTGATTGACAAAGGCTACGCCTACGTCGCGGACAATGGTGATGTGTATTTTCGGGTCACACGCGTCAAACAGTATGGCAAACTTTCCGGACGGCGTCTGGAGGAGATGCAAGCCGGCGCGCGCATTGAAGTCGGCGAGAAAAAAGAGCATCCGATGGACTTCGCCCTCTGGAAAGCCGCCAAAGCCGGCGAGCCGGCCTGGGATTCGCCCTGGGGCAAAGGGCGTCCCGGCTGGCATATCGAGTGCTCGGCCATGAACTTAAGCGAACTCGGCGAACAGATTGACATTCATGGCGGCGGCAACGACTTGATTTTCCCGCATCACGAGAACGAAATTGCCCAGTCCGAAGCGTTCACCGGCAAGCCGTTCGCGCGTTACTGGGTGCACAACGGCATGCTTCAACTCGGCGGCGAGAAAATGTCGAAATCGCTCGGCAACCTGGTGACGATTGAGGAGTTCCTGACAAAGCACGAGGCCGATACGTTGCGCATGTTAATTTTGAACGCCTCGTATCGCGCCCCGATTACTTATTCTGAGGAAAGCCTGCACGCCGCGGAAGCCGCCGTGGAGCGACTGCGCGCGGCACTCCGGGCTGCGCCCGACTCCGCGCCGGGCGCAGCGACGGAAACGCTAACCGCCCTGGCCGCACAAGCGAAAGCCACCCAGGAAGCCTTCGTCGCCGCCATGGACGATGATTTCAACACGGCCGGCGCGCTGGCCGCCCTCTTTGACCTGACGCGCGCCATCAACACCGCGCGCGACGCCGGCGCAACCGTCAGGGAATTGCTACCCGCCCAGATGACCCTGCGTACGCTGACCAGCGTTCTGGGTCTGCGGCTGAACGCCAGAAAGGCCGCTGATGCCCGCCTGGACGACATGGTGGCTTTGCTGGTGGAGGTCCGCGCGCAAGCGCGTCAACAGAAGAACTGGGCTCTGTCTGATTTTATTCGCAACCGCCTCAAGGAACTGGGGATCCTGCTGGAAGATGGCAAAGAAGGCACCACCTGGCGCTGGGAATAACCGCTTTGCCTACTCACGGTATTCCAGTTCATAATCGCCAATATACACCGTATCCCCATCCCGGGCGCCCGCCTGACGCAAGGCCTCATCTACCCCCAAACGCTCCATCAACTTCTGAAAACGGCGCACCGAGCCATCGTATTCCCAGTAAGTCATTGCCGCCGCGCGTTCAATGGCATCCGAACGAATGCGCCAGCCCATCTCGGTACGCTCAATCGTAAACGCTTCCCTGTCCACCGCCGGACGATAGACCGGTAAGGGGAGATTCAACGCTGGCTGTGGCGGCAGGGAAGCCAGGATCTGCGCCGCTTTCAAGAGCACCTCCCGCACCCCCCGCCGCGTCAACGCCGAAATCAGCATCACTTCCACCTTATGCTTGCGGAACCGGGCGCGCAGCGCCTCCCAGCGTTCCTGCACTTCTGGCAGGTCGGCCTTGTTGAGGGCCACAATTTGCGGCTTCTCCCGCAAGGCCGGATCGAACAATGCCAGTTCCGTATTGATTTGCGCGTAATCTGCCAGAGGGTCTTCGGAGAGTCCATCCAGCAAATGAATCAACAGGCGCGTGCGCTGGATATGGCGCAAGAACTCGTGCCCCAGACCGGCGCCCTGCGAAGCACCTTCGATCAGGCCCGGAATATCCGCGAGAATGATCGTGGTTTCCTCGTCCACCTGCGCCACGCCAAGATTTGGTTCGGTAGTGGTGAACGGGTAAGGAGCTATCTTGGGACGGGCATTGGTTAAGGCGGCCAGCAGGGTGGACTTGCCGGCGTTCGGCATGCCGACGATACCCACATCCGCGATCAACTTGAGTTCCAGGCGCAGACGACGCGCCTCACCGGGCTCGCCGCGTTCAGCAATGCGCGGCGCCTGATTGACCGGGCTTTTGAAGTGCGTATTGCCGCGTCCTCCCCGCCCGCCGCGACATACCACCAGCTGCTGACCGGGTAACGTCAAATCGCCCAAGACCTCGCCGGTCACGGCATCGTACACCACGGTGCCGGGCGGCACCGCTATCTGCAAGGGATCAGCCGAGCGGCCATGCCGGTTGTTGGCCCCCCCATGGCCGCCATCCTCCGCCACGTAACGTCTGGTATGACGAAATGCCAGCAGTGTGTTCAGGGAAGGCTGCACGAACAGGATGACATCGCCGCCGCGCCCGCCATCACCGCCATCGGGCCCGCCGCGCGGAACGAATTTCTCGCGGCGAAAGTGAACCATCCCATCGCCGCCTTTTCCAGATTGCACCTCGATCTCTGCTTCATCAATCAACATCGTCAGCCTCGCGCTCCCCAATTGTACCATCAGCCGCCGATAATCCCTGCCCTTCCCGCGCTCTCCTCATCCCGAACGCGTTATAATGGGAAGTATGACTGAAGAAACAATCCCCTCCCTACCGCGCAAGAAAATCGCCATCCTGATTGATGGCGACAATGCCCAACCCGGCCTGTTGCCCCAAATGCTGATGGAAGCCAGCAAGTACGGCCTGGTGACCGTGCGGCGCATCTACGGCGATTGGACAACTGCCAACATGAACTCCTGGAAGGAGGTGCTCAACTATTACGCCATCCAGCCCATTCAGCAATTCCGCTATACCATCGGCAAAAACGCCACCGACTCGGCGATGATTATTGATGCCATGGATCTGCTCCACTCCGGGGTCGTGGACGGCTTCTGTCTGGTCTCCTCCGATAGCGATTACACCCGGCTGGCCACACGCATTCGGGAAAGCGGCGTCTTCGTCATGGGCATTGGGGCCAAGAAGACGCCCAAGCCTTTCGTCAACGCCTGCGACGTGTTTGTTTATACCGAGAATCTGGAAGCGGAAAGCAAACGCGAGGCGCAACCGCTCGCGTCGCGCAGCGCCCACCGCAAGACGCGAGTTGAAGCCGGTCCGGAGACGGAAACCGAACCGGAAGCCATGCCCATCCTGCGTCAGGCCTACGAGATGGCCGCGCAGGAGGACGGCTGGGCGCGGCTCGATCACATGGGCAATGCGCTGCATCAACTCGATCCCGGCTTTGATCCACGCACCTATGGGCACCGTCAGCTTTCGCGCCTGATAGCCAGTTACAAAGATTACTTCCAGATGCGCACGCAGGAAATTGACGGTTCCACGCTGTTCTATGTGCGCTTGAAAGAGTGACCCGTCGGTGCGCCACGCCTGACGTGTGAAGTCATCCCTGCCAGCAAAACTCATCCATCCCCTGCAGAGGTTCTTGCCGTGTCATCCGCTTTCCCTGTCGCATTCCAGGCACGTCAGAAATATCATCTCGATGAATCCATGCTGACGGCTGACGGACAGGCTTACCTGCCCGATCTGGCCGCGGCGCGACGCTGGGCCGCCGCGCTGAACCGCGACGCGGGCGGCGCCACCGTCTCCGCAGCCGAACTCTATGCCTTAGGACTGCTTCACGAAGCCGCGCGCTTCCTCTTGCGTCATGCGCTGACACAAAGGCCCCAGACCATCACGCGCGCCTTCTCTTTCCTGGAAACCTACCTCGGGCCAAAACTTGAAGAAGCCTTGCGGCAATTCGTGGAGGCGTTTCCGCCGCGAGCCGTGGCCGAGGGCGTAATCCCGGCCGAGGCATACCTGCAAGGCCAGACAGGGGGCTATCCCAATCGTCAGGCGGCTCTGGAAGAACTTTTCCTGCTCCATCTTGCCCAGGAAAACCCCGCCGCGCAACCTTACCGCGAACTCTTCGACCTGACGCCGCTCAAGGCCGATGGGCCCTGTCAATCCCTGCTCGAACTGGCCACTGATTTCTTCGCTCATCTGCCGGGCCTGAGCGGCACGGGAGTGGAAAGCGAAAGCAGCAATCTGGTCAACCTGCTGACCGCCCCAAGCCGGCTGGCGCCGCATTCCCTCGAAGCGCAACTGGCGTTTCTGATCGAAAAATGGGGTCATTTGCTCGGCGAGGCGTTCCTGCAACGTCTGCAACGTGGACTGGACTACGTGCGGGAAGCCCAAATGCGCCGCGCCGCACCCGGGGGGCACGAAATTGCTATCCCCTCTTTCCACGCCGAAACTGAAACGGAACGCTTCAGCCCCGACGCCGACTGGATGACGCGCCTGGTGCTGATTGCCCGCAATACCTGCGTCTGGTTGTATCAGTTGTCTCGCAAATATGGACGCGCCATCCAAACACTCGATCAGATTCCCGATGAGGAACTGGAACTCTTGCAACAACGCGGCCTCAACGGCTTGTGGCTGATCGGCTTGTGGCAACGCAGTCAGGCCAGTCAACGCATCAAGCAAATGATGGGGAATCCCGACGCGGCCGCCTCCGCCTATGCGCTGGTGGACTATGAGATCGCTGCCGAGTTAGGCGGCTGGGAAGCGTTCCATGACCTGAAGCAACGCGCTACCCGTTATGGCATTCGCCTGGCAGCGGACATGGTGCCCAACCACATGGCCATCGACTCGCGCTGGGTAATAGAACACCCCGACTGGTTCATCTCCCTGCCCTATCCCCCTTTTCCTTCCTATACCTTCAACGGACCAGACCTTTCGAGTGACAACCGCGTGGGCATCTTCCTCGAAGATCACTACTACGATCGCCGCGATGCCGCCGTCGTCTTCAAGCGTCTCGACCGCCGCAGCGGCGAAGAGCGTTACATCTACCACGGCAACGATGGCACCTCTCTCCCCTGGAACGATACCGCCCAACTGGACTATTCCAAAGCAGAAGTGCGCGAGGCGGTCATCCAGACGATTCTGCACGTCGCGCGCCACTTTCCCATCATTCGCTTCGATGCGGCCATGACGCTGGTGAAAAAGCACATTCAACGCCTCTGGTTCCCTGCACCGGGGCAGGGCGGCGCCATCCCCTCACGCGCGGAGCACAGCCTTACGCCGGAAGACTTCGAGGCCCGCTGCCCCAATGAGTTCTGGCGTGAGGTAGTGGACCGCGTCGCCGCAGAAGCGCCCGATACCCTGCTCCTGGCCGAAGCGTTCTGGTTGATGGAAGGATACTTCGTCCGCACCCTCGGCATGCACCGCGTGTATAACTCTGCTTTCATGCACATGCTGCGCGACGAGAACAACGCTGGTTACCGTCAGGTAATGAAGAACACCCTGGAATTTGACCCTGAAGTGTTGAAACGCTTTGTCAACTTCATGAGCAACCCCGATGAAGAGACTGCCGCCGTGCAGTTCGGGACTACCGATAAATATTTTGGCGTCTGCACGCTGATGGTCACCCTGCCAGGCTTGCCCATGTTTGCCCATGGACAAATCGAGGGCCTGCGCGAGAAATACGGCATGGAATACCGGCGCGCCTATTGGGAAGAGGCGGTAGATGAAGCGCTGGTACACGGCCACGAACAACGCATCTTTCCTCTCCTGCACCGCCGCCCGCTTTTCGCCGATGTACAGCACTTCCTGCTGTATGATTTCTTTGTACCTGAGGGTACTGTGAATGAGGATGTTTTTGCCTACACAAATGTTATTTCGGGCAGTGCAGGCCTCGAACGCGCCCTGATCCTCTACCACAACCGCTACCGCCAGACGGAAGGCTGGGTACGTACCTCGGTCGCGTTTCGCAATAAAGCCAGCGGGCAACTGACACAAAAGACCCTGGCGGACGGGTTACGCCTCCCGGCCCAGGGGTATGTCGTCTTTAAAGATTACGTCAGCGGACTGGAATATATTCGTTCCTGCCGTGAATTGACCGAAAAAGGCTTCTTCTCCAGGTTAGGCCCCTACGAATGCCATGTTTTTCTGGACTGGCGCTTTGTGGATGGCGAAGATTGGGCCGCCCTCTGCGATTCCCTGCAAGGCGCGGGCGTCCCTTCCCTTCAGGCGCAACTCGAAGTCAGGTTACAATCTCTTCGTTACCGGAGCGACCATGAACCCAAGACGCATCTCTCCTCTCCTGTGGATACCAGTCCTGATCGTGCTGCTGACGGCCTGTAACCTGCCGGTTGCGGCTACCCCTTCCCCTCTCCCGGACGGGCAACCCACCCTGACCGCGCTGCCCACCCTGGACAGCAACCTGCTGGCCACCGTGGTCGCGGCCACGCTCCAGGCGCTGACTCCGCCGGCCATGCCCACGCTGGCGCTGCCGTCGCCAACGTTGACCCCCGCCTTCACGGCCACGCCGGCTGCCACGGTCACGCCAACGCCGACCGCCACCTCGCCTGTGACGGCAACCTCCACCCTCACCGAAACCCCCGCGCCTGGCAGCATTCACGGCGGAATCTACGGCTATCCCTATGGCAGCCTGCCCCGACTGGTCATCGTGGCCTTCAATCAGGAAAAGCCCTATTACTGGTGGCAGATCGTCCCCGCCGGCAGCACCTGGTATGTCATGGATTCCTTCATCCCGCCGGGCAGGTATCAGGTGGTGGCCTATGATGCCGCCGGCCACGCCGGCGGTTGTCCAACCACCATTACCGTTAAGAGCGGGCAGGCCGCCACCTGCGACATCAGCGACTGGAGCGGCGGCTATCGCGCCAGGCCCGCCGATGTGCCTGCTCCCTGAGCCCGCCAGGGCACAACCCACGCTGCAGGAGAACAAAGAAAAAAAAAGAGGGCCGGCGATAAGCCGGCCCTCGTGCACGGGCCAAAGTCATCATTTGCCCCCTGGCCGCTCTGGAATGCCTTGAACATAATCCTCGGCAACCGCGTATGGCCATATACTACTATTGCCGCATTCGTTCTCTGGGATAAAGGCCCCCGTGGCATCTAATCGCCCGGCCCACCACCATCTCTCATCTGAATCGCACAGGCCACCGCTGTAGAGCACATTCATTATCTTCCCGCCAACCCAGACGCGCAATGTAACGGATTGGCCTAAATCTCCAGAACCATAATCTGTCATAAAGATGTCGTAGTAATCATCGGGGCCATAACTATAGTAAGGTATGGAGGTAGAACCAGGGCGTGGAACAATGCTGATTGACTCCATGGCAAAGCCACGCTTGTCCCAAAAATCGGGATCGTCCCATTTCAACTGGCCATCGCGATTCCAGCGCGCGTAAGGGAAATCTATCAGCCCTCCTATTCCAAAATCATGGGGATGACCAGACTTGCCAGCACCGACAACCCCTCCTCCAGTAGGAGTACTTTGCGGCAGCCATAGATACATATCGAGATCGCCATCACGCCAGTTTGCCACCACTGTAATTCTACCCACAGGAGGAATGCTGACCGGAGCAAAGCTGCAATGCCAGCCAGGAGTACAGGCATAGATAGAAAATGGATACAAGTTTACATTACCACTTGTGTAACCGGCCTTGCTGGCTAAAATCTGATAGATCACATAACGCTCATCTCCAATCACAGCGTTGGCTGGCAGGTTAAGCAATACAATCCGGCCATCATCGCGGCCAATGACCGTCTTATCTGCGATCTTTCCGGCGCTGGAAGCCATGACCGTAGCTTTCTCCAGGGGCAAGCCGGTCACCGCATCACTGATAAATGTCCAGTACGCGCTGCGTTCCATGGCACCGGCAATATTCAAGTAGCGGGCATGCTCCATGCTGTATCGCGCGCCATAAGTACCATCCGGCCAACAGAAAGGTGCCTCACCATCGTAACCGGCATCAGCATATCCTTTCTCTGGATCTACCATCGTTGGATCCATGCCGGTTTCCAAAGTGTTCCAACCCGACGCATTTTGTAAACGAGCAGCAATCTGGACGTTGCTTTCCAATGGGAAAACACTCCAGACACGCGCCGCGCCGCCAGCCACATACGACGCCGCTTGTGAGGTGCCGCTGTAATACTCGTAGCCATAATCGGCGCCCAGCGCATAGTGATTATAGAAACTATAGGAAACTGGCTGGGTTGAGTAAATCTCCTCGCCTGGAGCCACCATTTCAACCCACGCGCCATAATTGGAAAAATCGGTAGCGCAGTATCCCTTCAAGAAATGTTCATCCAAGAAGTCGGCGTCGAGCTCATCCGGCTCTATCCCATCTCCATTGGTATCCACCCACAACCAGTCATCAGTTGCCTTCCTGGCCGCTCCAACCGAAATTAAGCCAGCAGCAATGGT
>DAOTVX010000026.1:0-8392 GCA_034436275.1 Anaerolineales bacterium
TTCGGCGAACTGGAAGCACAACCATTGTTAAAAACGATGTTGTATGAGCACTACCCGATTGTAAAGCAAGGTGATGGCTACGTCCTTTTCGATTTGACCAATCCTCTACCTTAAGTTGATATGGCGAATAATCCTCTCGTCTCAATTGTCACTCCCTCCTACAATCAGGCTCGTTTTCTGGAGCAGACGATACAGTCGGTGTTGATGCAGGATTATCCCCGCATCGAGTACCTGATTGTCGATGGCGGCTCCAACGATGGGAGCGTGGAGATTATCCAGAAATATGCCAGCCGCCTGGCGTGGTGGGTCTCGGAAAAGGATAACGGCCAGGCTGATGCGATCAACAAGGGATTGCGGCGTGCCCGGGGAGAGATTGTAGCCTGGATCAACTCGGACGACCTGTACTATCATCCGGGCGTCGTCCGTCGCGCGGTTCAGGTATTTCAGGAACATCCTGAGATTGGTATGGCCTATGGGGATGGCGTAATGGTCAACGCCGATCTGGAACTTCTGGACTGGCATCCTTATCGTCAATATACGCTGGTAGATTTACTGGCATTCAATGTCTTGCTCCAACCGGCCGTCTTCATGCGTCGCCAGGCTCTTGAGGAAGCAGGATACCTGATTCCCGACTTTCATGGCATTTTGGATCACAGCCTGTGGGTGCGCATTGCGGCGCGTTATCCCATCCTGCACGTCGCCGAATATTGGGCAGTGGAGCGCAGTCACGAAACGGCGAAAACGATTGCCCAGGCTACCATGTTTGTGGATGAGGCCTTCCGCTTTGTCCCTTCCCTCGAACAACAGCCTCTCTTCCGCGAAACATTTGCCCGTCATCGCGCGGAGATTTATGCGGGCCTTTATGTGTTTGCCGGCCGACGGTACATTGACGCTGGCCGCGCGCGTCAGGCGCTGGGATTTTTCTGGCGCGCTTTTCGATTGCGGCCATCGGTAGTATGGCGCTACTGGTTCAAGGTAGTCCAGGCGCTCGGCGGGACTCTGGGCCTGGGCCGGATTTTCCTGTGGTACCGGGCGCTACGGCGTCACGTTCAGCATCACCACCGCAGATTGAACATTACCGATCAGGGAATCGAATGGATAGGATGAGCACGGATTTGCCTCTCGTCTCGATTGTCACTCCATCCTACAATCAGGCTCGTTTTCTGGAGCAGACGATACAATCGGTGTTGATGCAGGATTATCCCCGCATTGAGTACCTGATTGTCGATGGCGGCTCCAACGATGGGAGCGTGGAGATTATCCAGAAATATGCCAGCCGCCTGGCGTGGTGGGTCTCGGAAAGCGATCGCGGCCAGACCGATGCGATCAACAAAGGGTTTGCCCATGCCGGCGGTGAAATTCTGGCCTGGCTCAACTCGGACGATACGTATGAACCGGGCGCCGTCTCCGCCGCGGTGCGCTATCTGCGCGCCCATCCGCAGGTAGGGATGGTTTATGCCAATGCCAATTTTATTGACGAACAGGGTCGGGTTATCGGGCGTTTTCCGGCGGCACAGACGGATTATCGGCGTTTACGGCGTGGCTACGTCCACATTCCCCAGCAAGCCTCCTTTTTTCGCACCGATCTGTGGCGGCGCGTCGGCCCGCTCGATCCTTCCTTCTTCTTTGCCATGGACTATGATCTATGGGTGCGGATTGCGCGCCTTGCGCCCATTATCTATCTTCCCGATCAAACCTGGGCCAACTTTCGCCTGCATGGTCATTCCAAGACCATGGCTGCCAATGACCGCTGCTGGCCAGAAATGCTGCGCGTCCACTTTCGCGATGGCGGCAGCTGGTTCTCCCTGTTGGCCATGAAGTATATTCTGCGTCTTCTGGTCACTCCCCTCTGGCACTGGCGGATGAGAATGCGTCTCCAGAGCAGAGCCGGCGCGCGCCGTTGACCATGGCGGGACTATCGTTGTAAAGGCAGCCAGACGGTAAAGGACGCCCCCCGACCATCGAAAAGCCCGTTGGCGACTTCGATTTTTCCCCGGTGGTACTCTACAATCTGCTTGACGATGGACAGCCCCAGGCCTGTCCCAGAAGCGCCCGATTCGCGCCCGGCGCGACCGCGATAGAAACGGTCAAAAATGTGCGGCATATCCTCGGCGTCTATTCCCGGACCGTTATCCTGTACGCAAAAGCCGACGTAGGCCAGGCCGTCAAAATGCTGTTGGAGCGTGCGCACCCGCACTGTACCGCCGCTGGGAGTGTAATTCAACGCATTGGTGAGCAGGTTGGAAAACGCCTGGCTCACCATCTGGGCATCGAGCGGCGCTGGCGGCAGATTTGGATCGAATTCGAGTTTCAGTTCGATGTTCCGTTCCTGGGCCAGAGAACGACGATCCTCGACCAAAACCCGCACCAGTTCATTCAAATTATGAGGCAGCGGATTAATGGTTACCCGGCCGGAATCGAGGCGCGAAAGGTTTAGTAAATCCTCTATCAGAGTACGCAGGCGTTGTATTTCGCGCCCGATGACATCCAGCCGCGCCTCGGTTTGTACCTGAGGCTGGGCGCGTAGCATCTGGTAGTAAAGCACCAGATTCGTCAGCGGTGTGCGCAGTTCGTGATTGATATTCGCAATAAACTCGGATTTCAACCGATCGGCTTCCTGAGCCTTCTGCAGGGCTTCCTGTAATTCGGCGGTGCGTTCCGCCACGCGCTGTTCCAGTTCCACAGCATGACGTTGAGCCTGTTCATAAAGCCTCATGCGCTGAATGGCGTTGCCGGCAATTTCTGCCAGCGTGACCATCAAACGCGCATCGCTCACCGAGAACTCGCGCGGCAGACAATCCGAAGCCATCAGTACCCCGATCGTCTCCTGATCGGTGCGAATGGGCACATACAGGGCGCTCCAGTCGGGCGGCACTACCTCACGCGCCGGCCAGGTCAATAATGGATCGGCGGCCACAGCGCGTGAAAAGTAAAGGTCGCCGTTGGCGAAAACGGTACGCGCAATGCCATCTTCACGCTGCGCGTCGACGCGCTCCAGGAGCGCTACCCAGCCGTGTCCCAGCACCAGCCGCAACCGGCCAAGGTTTTCATCATAAAGCCAGATACCGCCAGCCTGCGCCTTAAGCGCGCCTAGCGTCTCCTCCAGCAGACGGGGCAGCATTTCGTTTAGCGACCGGCCCAAACGCAGAGCGGTAGAAACGCGATTGATCGCCTCCAGTTCTTGCAGGCGGGCCTGCGTTTCCTCAAACAGTCGCATCCGTTCTGCCGCAACGCCGATCTCCTGGCCGATAATTTCCAGCAAGTTGATTTCTTCCTCAGTCCAGCGGCGAGGCGACGAGGTGGCTACTGCCAGGCCACCGACGCAGCGCTCCCCCAGGGAAAGGGGAATGGCCAGAGAGGCGGCGATACTCAGAGATTGCAACAAATCCGCCATGGGGCCGGTCTCGGCGCTCCAATCATGGACAACCGTTGTGCGCGATAAATCTGCACTACCGGCGGCCTGCAAATGGATCATGGCTGTTTCGAGGGCCGGGGGAACGCCCTGAAGCGCCACGTGGTAAGGATGACGGGTATCGGGCGTTAACCACAAAGCGCCCATCTCCAGGCCCAGCGCCTGCAAAGTGTGTTTGAGGACATGATTCAAGAAGGTATCCAGGTCGGCGTCGGCGCGCGCGGCCGCAAGGACAATCTCGTTCAGCGCCGCCTGGCTGGCCGCGCGCCGACGCGTTTCCTCGAAGAGGCGCGCGTTTTCCATTGCTATCGCTGCTTGATTGGCCAGGGTGGTCAAGAGCCGCTCGTCATGGTCGCTAAAGGCGTTTTCCTGCGGGCTTTCCACGTTAATACAGCCGATTACCCGTCCGCCCACTTTCAGCGGTACGCATAATTCCGAACGCGTGTTAATATCCCCCTCCACATAACGCGGGTCGGCACGAACATTGTCGGCGCGCACCGGCTGCCCCGTTCGGCATACCCAGCCCACAATCCCCATCTCCAGCGAAGGCACCAGGCTGTTAATGTATTCCTCTCGCGCCTTCAACTTCTCCGGCGGTTGATGGCTGCCGCCATACGCGATCAGGCTGGGACGCTGACGCTCGGCATCAATGATCCACACAGAGACCTGCCAGTTCATCAATTGTTCCAGGGTCTCGGCCACGCGCTGCGCTACGGCGCGGACGCTGTGAATCTGGGTCGCGGCCAGACTGGCCTGATACAGAACTTCCAGTTCAACCAACCGCTGGCGGGTTTCATCGAACAGCGCCGTAGTACTCAAGATAACCGCCGCAACATCGGCGAAAAAAGTCAGCCGTTGTACCTCACGCGGCGTATATTGACGGCGAGCGCCAGGCGCCTCCTCATCGTAAACGAGCAGTACCCCCATCAATTCCCCGCCAAAGAGCAAGGGAATGGCTACGGCCACAGATGCCAGAGGCGCTCGCGGCGAAAGATGTTCAGGACGATAGCCGGTCTCACTACGTACCTGACGTGAGGCGGCCACTTTGCCGACCAGATCAGTGCCTGTTTTCTCACGCGCTCCGCGCAGGTCCCATATCCCTGTGGATTCAACCACTTCCAGTTCATCCTGCGCGGCATCGTAAAGATAGATCGCGCACCCGCTCGGTTGTACCAGCGTCATCACGCGTTCGGCAATCACGTTCAGCAAGCGCGCCCGGTTACGCTGGACCGTCAAGTCGCGCAAGGCCTCGTACAGGATGGCGAGATCGTCCACGCGCGCGCCGGCCTCCTCGTTGACCGCAGAGCGATACCATGTTTTCAGCGCCATGGCGGTCAGGGAGGCGGCGAATTCCAGGCGGCGTTTTTCTCCCTCCGCGTAGGGGCGCGGGGCCGCTGTGATCAATACCCCGGCTGCGCTATCACCTTCTCCCGGAACAGGCACCGCCAGCCAGTACCGCGCGCCAGGCGGGGATTGCTGGATTTCTCCACGATTAACCATTGCCTCCCAGTCTGGCGGCGTGGCAGCAAAGGCGTCGTTCGTGCGCAGCACCTGCTCCGCGACATAACGCAGGGCTTCTGCCGTCCCTGCACCCTCGCCGATGACTCCCACCTGATAAACGGATTCCCATGATGAGGATGCCCCGTTGCGCAGCACGACGCAAAAATCGCCTGCCGGCATCGTTTCCTGCAGCGCCGCATGAATGGCTGCGAACAGCGCCTTCTTATCCGGGGTCTGCAAGGCGGCCTGCAACAAGCGCCGCGCCATGTTCTCAAAGCACTGGGCCTGCCACAGAGCAGTAACGTCGGTAGCGATTCCCAGGCCAGCCGGCTTGCCCTGATGCTCAATGGGCGCGATAACCCATTCCACCTGGCGTTCCTCGCCGTCTTTGGTAACGATGATTAACGATTGCTTTTGCGGCTCCGCCGCCGGACGCTGTACCTGCAGCCCCCAGGCACGGACCTGCTTTCTGTTTGCCGGGGGCACAATATCGTAGAAATTCATGCGCAGCAATTCAGCAACGGAATACCCGGTCAGCCGACTCATCGCCTGGTTAACGTAGCACAGGCGCGTCCCTTGATAGATACATACGGCCGCGCTGGAGGCTTCTGCCAGGGCCAGGAATGGCGCCTTGCTTTGTGGCGAAACCGGCTCCAGATTCTGGGGATGCTCAACCGCGCTAGAGGTCATGGTGCATTTTGCCCTGAGCGTATTAAAAACGCCCGGCGCTGGGTGAGGGGGGCACCCAACGCCGGGCAACTATATTTTGACATAATTCTCCCAAATTTGCAAGGGGAAAGAGAAAATGTTATGAAATTGTTATGATTCTCCGTCCCGATTATGGGGCTCATATCTGGGGCATTTTCGAGTAGACTATAAGTGTCAACGTCTCTGATCAAGTGGAAATCCTTTTATGGATGACTATCTGCTGGCTCGCAAACAAATGGTGCTAGAACAAATTGCCGCGCGCGGTATTCGCGACGCGCGCGTTCTCGCCGCGATGGAAACCGTGCCCCGCCATCTTTTTCTGCCGCCGGAGGAACAGGCCTATGCGTACAGTGATGGTCCCCTGCCGATAGGCCATGGTCAGACCATCTCCCAACCCTACATTGTGGCGTTGATGACCGAACTGCTGGCCCTGCAGGGTCAGGAGCGTGTGCTGGAGGTGGGCACCGGCTCCGGCTATCAGGCGGCCATTCTGGGAAAACTGGCTGCCGAGGTGCATACGGTAGAAATCATACCAGAACTGGCGCAAGGGGCGCAGGAGATTTTAAAGAACCTGGGCTTGACGAACGTCTGGGTCCACATCGGCGATGGTTCGTTGGGCTGGTCGCCGGCCGCGCCGTACCATGGCATTCTGGTAGCGGCTGCCGCGCCCGATGTCCCCCAACCCTTGCTGGAGCAACTCGCGGATGGCGGTCGTCTGGTGATTCCCATTGGCGGGCGCGGCTTCCAGGAATTGCAGTTGTGGCAACGGCATGGAAAGCGTTACCGCCAGGAGCGCAACATTTCGGTGGCTTTTGTGCCGCTACGGGGCGAGCACGGCTGGAAGTAACGCTGAGGTCACTCTCCCCGCGCGGAGAGATAGGCGTGGATCGCCGCGGCGGCCTTGCGTCCGGCGACCATCGCCGTTACCACCAGATCGGGGCCGGTGACCACGTCGCCGCCAGCGAAGACGCCCGGCCGCGTGGTCTGGCCGGTTTCTTTGTCCACCACGCGGATCAGCCCCCCTGCGTGCGTCTCCAGGCCCGAGGTAGTCTCGCCCAGGAGAGGATCCGGCCAGTAACCGACGGCCTTGATGGCCATATCGGCCGCGACCGAGAAATGAGAGCCTTCCACCGGCACGGGCTTGCGGCGTCCGCTGGAATCTGGCTCGCCGAGGCGCATCTCCACACATTCTACGGCAGCCAGATGACCATCCTCGCCAGCGATAAAGCGTACCGGTTGCACCAGAAAACGGAATTGCGCGCCCTCCTCTTTCGCCATCTGACGGTCTTTCTTATTGCCGGGCATTTCCTTTTCGCTGCGGCGGTACAGACAGATCACTTCTTCTGCCCCCAGGCGCAGCGCTGTCCGCAGACAATCGGAGGCAGTGTCCCCGCCGCCGATGACTACCACGCGCCGGCCAACGGTTAAGGGGGCGCGTTTGTCCTCCGGCAGCAGGCTGGGATCAGTGTTGGCGCGCATCAGGAACTCTGTGGCGTCATACACGCCGGGTAAGTCCTCGCCGGGAATGTTCAGGCTCGCATCCACGCCGACGCCGACGCCAATAAAAACAGCCTCAAAGCCCTCGCGGAACAAATCATCCACGGTTTTGTCTTTGCCGATGGTGGTATTGCCAACGAAACGGACGCCCGCGCGCTCGAAATCGGCCCAACGCTCGAAGAAAATGCGGCGTGGGAGTTTGAAATTCGGAATGCCATAGACCAGCAGACCGCCTGGCGCTGGCTTTGCGTCAAAGATGGTCACCGCGTGGCCATACTGCACCAGTTGTTCGGCGCATCCCAGGCCGGCCGGCCCAGCGCCAACAATGGCGACGCGCTTCCCTGTGGGCGGACCAACCGGAATACTGACGCCGCGCGTCTGCCGTTCATAGGTGGTCACAAAGGCTTCGAGCGCGCCGCACAATACCGCAACCTGCGCCTTGCTCGCCGAACACGAACCCTGACAGAGTTGCGTCTGTGGACAAACGCGGGAGCAAATCTCCGGCAGTGAACTGGTGCGGCGGTACACCTGAGCGGCTTCCAGGAAGTGTCCCTGCTCGATCAACCACAGGGCAGAGGGGATATCGTTATGCGCCGGGCAGGCGAGCATACAGGGCGCCGGGTCAGGGCAATGGACACAGCGCGCGGCCTCCCGGCGCGCCTGTTCGGGGGTCAGGGGAATAACCGCCTCCTCGAAGTCGCGCACCCGCTCGGCAGGCGGTCGCGTCTGCAAGCCCGGCCCGGGCGTGTACGAACGTTCTTTGCGATCAATAGCCAGTTCGCCGCTGGGGATGATTTGCATGGACGTCTTCTCCTGTTGACTCAGAGGGAGTGATTGCTACCATAATACTCGAAGCGCGCCGTGAGGCTAGGCGTAAATGTCATGATTGTTGACGACAATCATCACAAGGTTCACCGCCGAATTGTCATGCAGGAGGCGTGACAACAGGAAGATGCCGAAGCCTGCCACCATCGGGGCGCGCCGATGGCTTGCTGGCGGATGGCGAGCTGTGAACAGGGCATTGACATTCCCCGTGTGGGGAGCGACCTTGTCGCGACGGAGTTTGACGTCTCGGCGGACGGTTTCAATCCACGCTCCCCGTGTGGGGAGCGACTTTCTTCGGCACGACCTTGCAATCTCAGGAGGTACGTTTCAATCCACGCTCCCCGTGTGGGGAGCGACTAGGCGTAGCGGTCGGCACAACCGTGGGCACCGGGTTTCAATCCACGCTCCCCGTGTGGGGAGCGACGCGCTTGACAAGGGATATCACGATAA
>DAOTVX010000027.1:0-21921 GCA_034436275.1 Anaerolineales bacterium
TTGCGAGGGCGTTCTCTGCCCGAAGCAATCCCCTGGTAATTGGGAGACTGCTTACCTTGAGACTCGCAAGGAGATTGCTTCGGCGGCGCCTCGGGCGAGCCTCGGCGTGGCCCTATCGCCGCCTCGCAATGACAAGGGACAGGTAATCTAACATTGTCGAGGTAGTCACATTCTGGTTATACCACAGGCCGTCTTTCTCCGGCAACCCCCAATGGCTGTGGGTCTCCAGGTGAGGTAAAATTCGATTCCCCTGGAGGTGATTATGCAAACCTGTGCACTCTGCAATGCTACTGCAGCGGATACGGCGCTGACGTGTGGCCATTGTGGGGCGGATCTGAGTCGCTTCTCGACCCGCGCTGTTGCTCTGCGCCGTTTACAGGCGAATCCGCGCGTGCGTGCCGTTCGTATCTCGCTGGCGCAGGATTCCTGTCCGGCCTGCGAGGAGCTGTCTGGCACGTATCCAAAGGAGAGTGTGCCAGCGCTGCCGCACCCGGCTTGTGCTCATCCGCACGGCTGCCGTTGTTTCTATGAGCCGGTGTTAAGCGATACGGCGGTGTTGAGCACGGTAGCGCGTTAGCGACCGCTCGCCAGCCATTTCAGGGCTTCGGCGGTGATGGCAGGGGCCTCCAGCATCGGCATATGGGCCACCGCCGGGATTTCTACCAGATGCGCCTGGGGCAGGCGGGCTTTGATTTCACGGGCGCGTTCGATGGGAATCAGAGTGTCCGCCTGGCCGTGAATCAGGAGGACAGGACAGGGACACTGCGCCAGCTGGTGGAGCGCATCAGGCCGTTCGGCCATGGCTCGCAAGGCGCCGATGAGGCCGGCGGGACGTTGTTGCCGGATAAGGTCTTGCAAGCGTGGACGCCAGTCGGGATGCGCCACCAGGCGTTCGCTCATCGTTGTCGCCACCGGCTCAACGCCCTGATGCCTGATCTGTTCTGCCGTCTGATACCGTCCGGCGCGGCGCTCGGGCGTATCGGCGGCTGCCTGGGAGGCGATCAGCGCCAGGGCCGACACCCGCGCCGGATGACGACGCGCAAAAGCCAGCGCAATATAGCCGCCCATCGAATGCCCGCCCACGGCGACGCGTTCCAGGCCGAGGTGGGTGAGCAAGGCGGCCAGGTCCTCCGCCAGGTCGTCCAGGGTATAGGGCGTTTCCGGCGCGTCCGATTGACCAAAGCCGCGTGCATCGGGCAGAATCAGATCGAAGTCCTCCTGCAACAGCGGCACCACCTCTCCCCAGATACGATGGTCGAGGGGGTAACCGTGCAGCAGCACCAGCGGTATCCCGTGTCCATGACGTTCGTAGGCCAGGGAAAGGCCATTGACCATCACCTTCTTCAACATCGCCAGTTCACCTTCACTTTCTGCCGACTTCCCAGGCGGGTGAAATATTCCACGTAACCGTGAGTACAGCCGAATTCGTAGATGCGGCGTGTCACGTCCACATCGGCGCGGCAATAGGCGACGAGCAAATCCAGCCTGCCTTCGCGCCACCAGCGCACCGCCTGCAGGCCGTCGGCGGTTTTCCCTTCGCCAAGCGTGGCGCGCGCGACGGCCTCCAGAGAAACGCCAAAGCCGAGGGCGCGCTCCAGTTCTACCAGAATATCCACCGTTGGCAGCAGGGCCAGGCGCTCGTCAGGGGCATACGGGCGCAATACCTCATAATCGAAGTGGAAAACGTTGAAACCCACGACCCGGCCGGCCGATTTGAGTTCCGCAATCAATGCCGGCACGTCTTTCTCCCAGTACACGGCAAAGTCGCCGCGACGCGTGGACCAGCTGACGGCGCAGGCCAGGCGCAAGGCGCCGGTGTTCCGCCGCCCCCCGACTTCGTCAAAGGTGTGCTGCGTCTCGATATCGAAAACGGTGTAGTCCATTTATCTCCAATCCATGCGGGTCGTGAGGCCATCGCCGGTCACCTGCTGCGCTTCACCGCTGACGGAATCCACCAGCCACAGGTTACCCTGGTAAACGACTGCCAGGAAGAGGCGACCGTCGGCGCGTGGCTGTGGCGCCCAGACGGGGGTCTGCGGCTCCAGGCCGGGAGCGCCCTGGGCCGGGAACAGACGGCGGCGGTTTGAGCCATCGCGATCCATCACCACCAGCCGATAGCGGCTGGTGGCCGATTGGGCTGGCAGCAGGGCTTCCAGATAAGCCACCTGATAGCCCTCTTCCGGACCCTGTTGCTGGACTGGCGAAACTGCCGGGTGGGCGAACATGCCGGTTTGCGCCGCCAGACGCACCGTCGCGCCATTGACCAGCGAGAGGGCATACAGGTCAAAGTAAGGCGATTCCTCGGCCTCCAGCAGGCCCTGGGGCGGGGCATGATTGACTACGAACAGCGTCTGGCTATCTGCCCCCCAGGCCAGGCCGGGAACCCAGGCCCAATCGCTGTGGGTGTTGAGGGGCGTGATGTCGAACCAGGGGATTAAGACGCCTTTTTCGAGGTCCACGAAGCCGATCCCATCGGGGCGGGCATAGGCCAGTTTCTGGCCATCGGGCGAGAAGGCGAACGTGCTGCCCCAGGCGCCGTACACGCCGCCGAAGTTCGCGTCTACCAGCTGCTTGGGCAGGGTGGTGCCGCCATACGAAAAGAAGGTGACCAGATACAGATCGTTATTGGCCTGCCAGCCGGGCGCGTAGGTGCGCGGTTCGACCGTGGAATAGGCCACCTGATTGATCTTGCCGGGCACGAAGGCCGCGAAGTGAACGACATTGCTGGCGCGGAGCGAAATCGGCCGCGCCGGATCTGCGGTGGTGTCCACGACCCACAGGGTATTGATTTCCTCCGTCGGCGGCTTACTGGACTTGCGCGTGAAGAGCAGCCAGCGGCCATTCGGCGAAAGGGTGAAAATGCGCCCATCCAGATCGCCCGTATTGACCAGAGGCCGGCGGTTGGTGGTCACGCCTTCCATTACCCAGGCATTGCCGGCGGTCAGGTACACGATTTTGCCGGGAATAGTCACCGGGGCAAAGGAGCCCTGCACGCCGATCATGATGATTTCCGGCACGGCCTGCTGCAGGATGGTTTCTTTGACCACCGTACGGCTGACTTCCACGCCGTCTTCCAGAACGCGCCGGAGGGTGATTTCTTTTGTGCCGTTCTGGCCAGCCTGAAGCAGGCGTTGCTCTCCCGCTGGCAGGGTTTCGCTGCGTACGATTTGATGCTCGAAGGGGATGGCTTCCGTCTGAACTTCGAATTCCTCTCGAACGCGCACGAGCGTGACGTGCGCTCCATCTGACAACACCGTGTAGGCCGGCGGGTCCAGACGATCGAGCGTGCCGGGGGAAATCGAGAGCGCCTCCAGCGCCTGGCGTGCGGTGCTGCCGGCCGGCAGGGTAACCGTCTGGCTTTGCCCATCGGCGATGACGGTGACCTCGATTGTCCCCGGCCTCAGGCGCGGCGAGAGACAACCGCTCAGGAGCAACAGCCACACCACAGCAAGCAGGCGTTTCATCATGGACTGGTATAATATCAGTGAATGCGGCCGGTCAACAAGGCGTAGCCGTTGGCAATGACCGCGCTTTCCAGGCGGAAACCGGTGGCAGCCGGCCCCAAAGCGCCCGTATAGGCCTCGCTGACGATGGCGGTCAGGGCTTCGCGCAGTCCTTTGGGCGTGGGGAATGGCCCGAAATCGGCTGAGGTCAATTCGAGTTGCAGGTGGCCGCTGGAATCGATGGTTGGCGTCAGGATAATGCAGGCCGTGGCCTCCAGATAGCCGCGCTGCACTGTGCCGTACACCTGCACCTGGCCCGCGCGCAGATAGACCTGGGGATCGGTGATGAACGGTTGGGGTTGATTTTGCAGATAGTAGGCCAGGTACGAGGTCAACTGTGCCTCGCTGATGAAGAAGGTGACCTCGCCGCTGGTGGCGCCGCTGGCCAGGGCCGTAGCGATCGCGGTCTGCAATTCCTCAATCGCCGCCGTCGAAACCGGAATGCGCTCCGACGGGTAGGATGGTCCGCCGATGGAAATGGTGCAGGCCAGCATCATGGCGGCGATGGCCAGGGCGAAGAGGAGTCTTCTGGGAGATGGCATAATCACCTCGGGACTGGAGGTAACTGTTCAGCCCTGTCTTAAAATCGTTGTACATGTCATTGCGAGGAGCGTTCTTTGCGACGAAGCAATTCCCAAGTGGTCAATGTAGCATGATAAAGCAGGAGATTGCTTCGCCAGAAAACAGCTCGCAATGACATGGCTGAGTAGATACGACTGGAGTTATTATAGCATGAGCGTTACGGATTCTTCGCGACCGGATTTGACGGCGGCGCTGGAGGCGCTGCTCTTTGTGGCGGCAGAGCCGGTCAGCGCCGCGCAACTGGCCGCCGCCTTGCAGGTTGCGGTAGCCGAGGTTGAACAAGGGCTGGAGGCGCTGGAGGCTTTGCTTGGGGAACGGGGAGTGCGTTTGCAGCGTCACGGTGGCCGTTTTCAGTTAACGACCGCGCCCGAACTGGCCGAAACAGTGGAACGCTTCCTCGGTCTGGAGGCTACGGCACGTCTTTCGCGGGCGGCGCTGGAAACGCTGGCGATTATCGCCTACCAGCAACCGGTCACCCGTCCCTACGTAGAAAGTGTGCGCGGTGTCAACAGCGATAGCGTCATCAAGAGCCTGCTGGCGAAAGGATTGATTCAGGAAGTGGGACGCGCCGAGGGGCCCGGGCGTCCACTTCTCTACGGCACCACGGCAGATTTCCTGCGGCATTTTGGCCTCAATTCGCTTTCGGAATTACCCCCTCTTGAACTCCCCGCGCCGGAGACAACAGGCGGCGGGAACGGTTATAATCATGATCAAACCATGAAGGAGGTGTGATATGGCTGTTCTGGCGATTATCAATGGTCTGGCGACGCTGGCCTGGTTGGCGGCGTTGGGCTTGCTGGTGCTGGTGATCGTGCGCTCCCAGCGGATGCGTCCACTGCGTGGTGGCTGGGGGATGGTCGTCAGCCTTTTCGGGTTGGCCGTCGGGCTGTCGATTCTCTCCGCCGGTCTGGTGTTCATTCAGGCCAATGAGCGCGGCGTGGTGATCTCGCCCTATGATCCGCAAGGTTATCGTTCGCAGGCGCTGGTGCCGGGCCTGCACTGGATCATCCCCGGCGAGTCGGTGGTGCGTTATTCGATTTCCCGCCAAACCTACACCATGTCCGCGGCGCCGGGAAGAGAAGAAACGCAGAATGTCGGTGACGATTCGATTCGCGCCCGCACCAAAGATGGGCAGGAAGTGTATATTGACGCCTCGGTCATCTACGCCATTAACCCGACCGAGGTCGTTCAATTGCACATTGACTGGCAAGATCGGTACGAGAGCGGCGTGGTGCGTGCGCTGGCGCGCGGCATTGTCCGCGACATGGCCTCGCAGTACGGCGTGGAGGAAATCGTCAGCGCCAGGCGCTTTGACCTGGAAAACGCAATTCGCGAGGAACTGGGGCGCAAACTGGCCGAGAATCACCTGGTTCTGGTGGACTTCGTCCTGCGCGATATTCACTTCAGCGAGGAATATGCGGCTGCTGTGGAGCAGAAACAGATTGCTGAACAGGAGGCGTTGCAGGCCAAGTTCGTGGTTGAGCAGAAGAAACAGGAAGCCGAGCAGGCGCGTCAGGTCGCCCAGGGCCAGGCCGATGCCACAGTCATTCAAGCGCAGGGCGAGGCTCAGGCGCGCCTTATCCAGGCCGAGGCGGAAGCCAAAGCCCTGCAAATGATTGCCGAGGTGCTCAAGAACAACCCGGCCTTGCTTCAGTACCAGTGGATTACCAAGATTGCGCCGGAGGTGAAAGTGATTCTTCTGCCGGATGGCTCACAGTTTATCCTGCCGCCGGAGGTGGTGGCGCCGGGCACCACGCCCACCCCTGAACCGTACTCTCCGTGAGGCTTTGGGCTGGCCCGGCGGCGTTGACGTTCTCGCGCCGCCGGGCGACCGCCTTCTCGGAGAAAGTCTTTCCTTACACATGGCTGGTCTGACGAACGAAATTCTATCCTTCTTTTTGCTGATTCTCCTTAACGGCTTATTTGCCCTGAGCGAAGCCGCGTTGATGGCGGCGCGCAAGGCACGTCTCCAGCAACGTCTGAATACCGGTGATCGCCGCGCGGCACGCGCCCTCTCTCTGGCCGAGAATCCCAATCAGTTCCTTTCGACGGTGCAGCTGGGCATCACCCTGGTCAACATTCTGCTGGGCGCGATTGGCGGGACGGCTCTGGCCGGCATGCTTGGCGACTGGCTGGCCGCTTTCCCGGCGCTGGCGGCTGTCAGCCGCTCGCTGGCGCTGACGCTGGTGGTTATCCTGACTACGTTTCTCACCATCGTCCTGGGGGAACTGGTGCCCAAACGCCTGGCGCTCCAGAAGCCGGAACAACTGGCTTCGTTGATGGCCGGTCCCATGGCGGCACTGGCGCGCCTGTTCGCTCCCTGCGTCTGGTTGCTGGGCAAAACGACCGACCTCCTCCTGCGCCTTTTGCGTGTCCGGCCGGTCAACGAACCGCCGGTCACCGAAGAGGAACTGCTGGTGCAACTCGATCAGGGCACGCAGGCCGGCGTCTTTGCCGAGACGGAACAGGACATGGTTGAGGGTGTCTTTTCCCTCTCCGACCAGCGAGTTAACGCTTTGATGACGCCGCGCAACCAGATCGTCTGGCTGGACGTGAACGATACTGTGGAGGAGATTCGCCGCAAGGTGCGCGAAGCGCCTTATTCACGTTTCCCGGTTGGCGTGGATAGTCTGGATAATGTCGTCGGCATTGTGCGGGCCAAGGAATTGTTGCTCAGCGACCTGCAAAGCGGCGAACAACTGCGCCAGATGGCGCGCCCACCGCTCTTTATCCCGGAGACCGCCCTGGGTTCACGTGCCCTGGAGATGTTTCGCGAGAGTAAACGCGAGATGATGCTGGTGGTGGATGAATTCGGCGTGGTGCAGGGATTGCTGACTCTGGCCGATATTCTGGAAGAAATCGTGGGCGAGTTCGATAGCGAGCCGCAGGCGACCCAACGTCAGGATGGCTCCTGGTTGCTGGATGGACGCTTGCCGAATGAGGACTTCAAGGAAATTTTCCATCTGCAACACCTGCCGGACGAAGAGGAGTACGAAACGTTGGGCGGCTTCATCATGATGTATCTGGGGCGCGTGCCTCAGGTGGCCGATACCTTCGACTGGGGCGGCCTGCATTTTGAGATCGTAGACATGGACGGCAACCGCGTGGACAAAGTGCTGGTCACGACCAGCGCCGCGCCGTCACCATCAGGAGGCCTGTCATGAAAGCACTGATCCAAACCCTGACGGAAACGTTTTCCCCTTCGGGCTACGAGGCGGCGGTGCGCGCCGTTATCCGCGCTGCCGTTGAGCCGCTGGCCGATGAGGTGCGCGTGGATGCCCTGGGGAATTTAATTGTCCGCAAAGGCCGCCAGACGGCGGAAGGACGGCGGATTATGCTGGCGGCGCACATGGACGAGATCGGTCTGGTGGCCTCCCATGTGGACGAGAACGGTTTTGTGCGCTTCAGCGCTATTGGCGGCGTTCGACCGCAGGCCTTGCCTGGGACGCGCGTGCGTTTTGTCAACGGGGTGGCCGGCGTGATTGGTCATGAGCGGCTGTCCGACGCGAGCAAGGCCCCGACGCTGGAGCAATGTTTCATTGACGTCGGCGCGAGCGGCAGAAAGGATTGCCCGGTGCGCGTCGGCGATGTCTGTGCCTTCGAACGACCGTTTCTCGACCTGGGCAAACGTCTGGTAGCCAAATCGATGGATGACCGTATCGGCTGCGCGGTGCTCATCGAGGCGCTGCGCGCTCTGACGGATTCGCCGCACGAATTGTATTTTGTCTTTACGACGCAGGAAGAAGTTGGCCTGCGGGGAGCAACGACTTCGGCCTTTGGCATTGATCCCGATCTGGGGCTGGCTGTGGACGTGACCGGCAGCGGCGATACGCCAAAAGGGATGAAGATGGACGTGCGCCTGGGCAAAGGGCCGGCGATTAAAATCAAAGATGGGGGGATGCTGGCCGATGCGCGCGTGATTGAGTGGATGGCGCGCGTGGCAGAGCAGGCACGCCTGCCGTATCAACGCGAAATCCTGGAGGGCGGAACCACCGACGCGCGCTCAATCCAGGTCACGCGCGCCGGCGTGCCGGCCGGTTGCCTGTCTATCCCCTGCCGCTACATCCATTCCCCTTCGGAAATGGTGGACTACGAGGAT
This sequence comes from Anaerolineales bacterium, assembly GCA_034436275.1. Classification (GTDB taxonomy): domain Bacteria; phylum Chloroflexota; class Anaerolineae; order Anaerolineales; family Villigracilaceae; genus DAOTVX01. The sequence continues at coordinate 8,185 of DAOTVX010000027.1, forward strand.
GTTCAACAGGCGGTCAGGTTGCTGGTGGCCTTGTTGCGCCAGCCGGTCGCCCTGTAGTCAGCGGGAGGGTCTGTTCCGCCTCTGCCCTGAATCAAACCACGATACTGACCAGCCGCTTCGGTACGACGATCACCTGCCGGGGCGGTTTCCCTTGCAGGAACTTTTGTACCGCCTCGCTGGCCAGGGCCGCGGCGCGGATTTGTTCCTCGCTGGCCTCGGCCGGCAGGGTCAGGCGATCGCGCACCTTCCCGTTGACCTGTACGGGGATAACCAGCAGTTCCTCGCGCGCGGCTTCCTCGTCCACCTGCGGCCAGGATTGCGTGTGCACTGAATAGGGCTTGTGGAGTTGCTCCGTCCAGAGTTCCTCGGCAATGTGGGGGGCGACCGGCGCCAGCATCCGCAGGTAGTAATCCTGTGCTTCGGCCCATTCGGGCGTATCGAGCGCTCCCTGTTCGCGCGCCCGGTACATTTCGTTCAACAGTTCCATCAACGCCGCGATGATGGTGTTGAACTCGAACTGCTCGAAATCACGCGTGACGCGCTGCAGGGTTTGATGCACTTTACGCCGCAAGGCGCGGGCGGCTTCGCCGTTGCCGCGACGCCCTTGCCCATCGGCCGGGGCGGTAAACAAAGCCCAGACGCGGTTGAGCCAGCGCACCACGCCCTGAATGTTCTCGGTGCTCCAGGGGCCGCCTTCGGACCAGCGATAGCCAAACATCAGGTAACAGCGCACCGCGTCAGCGCCATACAGGCGCACCTGCTCATCGGGGTCAATCACGTTGCCGCGACTCTTTGACATGCGTTGTCCATCCGGGCCCAGGATTTGCCCCTGATTGCGCAATTGAATCATCGGTTCGCGGCCTTTGGTGATGCCCAGATCGCGCATGGCCTTGTGGAAAAAGCGGGTGTAGATAAGGTGCATGGTGGCATGTTCTGCCCCGCCAGTGTAGGTATCTACCGGCATCCAGTAGTCGTATTCTTTCGGGTCGAATGGCCCCTGGTCGTAGTGCGGACTGAGATAGCGCAGGTGATACCAGGAGGAACACATGAACGTATCCATCGTGTCGGTATCGCGCTCGGCTTCTCTGCCGCAAATCGGGCAGGTGGTCTTGGACCAGGTGGGATGCAACTTGAGCGGTGACTGGCCGGTGGGAAGCCATTCGACATCCTCTGGCAGGAGGACCGGCAACTGATCTTCCGGCACAGGCACCTGACCGTGCACCGGGCAATAGATGATGGGGATGGGCGCGCCCCAGTAACGTTGACGGGAAATCGTCCAGTCGCGCAGTTTGTAGTTGACGGCGCTCTTGCCCAGGCCGCGCGCTTCCAGCCAGGCGATGGTTCGCTGCCTGGCTTCGCTACCGGGCGTACCACTGAGTTCGCCGGAGTAAATCATCTCGCCGTATTCGGTGTGGAAGAGTACGTCGCGGTAGAAAGGCTGTTGATAGAGCATCTCCATCACGGTGCGGCAGGCCGCAACCTGCGGGTTGAGACGCCGGCAACGTTCCAGAATGGCGGCATCGGCTTCCAGCGAGTCGAGTTCGAGCGAGGCATCCTCGAAGAGGAAGACCCAGCGCGCGCCGACGATTTCATTCCAGTAGCCCGGTTGCAGGTAACGGCGCATCAGGAGCAGGAAGGTGTCGGCCTGTTCGCCGCGCAGGGTAACGAACAGTCCCTCGCCTTGCTCGCCCAGGGCTTCGGCGCGGAATTCAATGCCGTTGGCTTTCAATTCATCGGTAAAGCCTTCGCTCACGGCGCCGGGGAAAACCACGCTTTTGCTGAGGCCGTCGGAGCGGCGAATGACCGGTAGGACAGGCAGGCCATACTTGAGGGCGAACGCGAAGTCGCGTTCATCGTGGGCGGGGACGGCCATGATGGCGCCGGTGCCGTAACTCATCAGCACATAATCGGCGATCCAGATGGGAATGCGCGCCTGATTCACGGGGTTGATGGCGTAGGCGCCGATGAAGACGCCGGTCTTTTCGCGTTCGGTAGATTCGCGGTCAATTTCGGTGCGGCGGCTGGCCTCGGCCACGTAGGCTTCGACTTCGGCGCGGCGGTCGGGCGTGGTCAACCGGGCAACCAGCGGATGTTCCGGGGCCAACACCATGAAGGTCGCGCCAAAGAGCGTATCAGGGCGGGTGGTGAAGATTTCCATTTCATCGCCTTGTTCGGAGCGGAAAATGACACTGGCGCCCTCGCTCCGCCCAATCCAGTTTGTCTGCATGTCCATGACCTTTTGCGGCCAGTCCATGCCCTCAAAGGAAAGCAATTCTTCTGCGTAGCGCGTGGTGCGAAAATACCATTGCTCCAGGTTTTTCTTGACGACCGGCGTCTTGCAACGCTCGCAATGACGGTCTTCGCCCCAAACCTGCTCGCGCGCCAGCGTGGTATTGCAAACCGGGCACCAGTCCACAGGAGCCATCTTCTTGTAGGCCAGGCCGGCTTTGAAGAGCTGGATGAAGAACCATTGCGTCCAGCGGTAATATTCCGGGTCGCTGGAGATGATTTCGCGGCGCCAGTCCCACATGGCGCCCATCGAGCGCAACTGGCGCCGCATACGGTCAATGTTATCGTAGGTCCACTTCTTGGGGTGAATCTTGCGCTGGATGGCGGCGTTTTCCGCCGGCAGGCCAAAGGCATCGAAGCCGATGGGGAAGAGGACGTTGTAGCCGCGCATGCGCATAAAACGCGCGCGGGCATCGGACGGCGTCATAGCGTACCAGTGACCGATATGCAAATCGCCGGAGGGGTAAGGCAACATGGTCAGGGCGTAGTGCTTGGGGCGACTGGGGTCAATATCGGCATGGTAGAGGCCATCGGCCTCCCAACGGGCCTGCCATTTGGGTTCGATTTGAGAGGGAATGTAATCGCTCATAGACGACCTCAATCTTCGCAAGATATAGAAAAAGCCCTCCGTCGCCTCAGGGACGAAGGGCCGCTCCGCGGTACCACCCTGCTTACGGTGGAGAACATGCTCTCCACCGTCGCTTGGGGGGCTGTAACGGGCGTCCCGGCGCTGACTACTGAGGTTCACCAGCGCAGTCTGCCAGAGGCCGGCAGGCGAGTTCGGCCTTTGCGGCGTTCCCGTGACCGCCCTGTCAGGCTCACACCTCGCTCTCCTGACTCGCTGACGGGATGGCCTACTACTCCTGCCATGACATTGGGCAAAATCCGATTGGAGTGGACCCAGAGGGATTCGAACCCTCGACCTTCTCAATGCCATTGAGACGCGCTCCCAACTGCGCTATGGGCCCGCAGTGGACCTGGCGGGATTCGAACCCGCGACCTCTTCAGTGCGATTGAAGCGCTCTCCCAACTGAGCCACAGGCCCGCGCTTCCAAACGTGACGGGTATTCTACCTGAGGGCAGGAGGAATGTCAAGCGGCGCCGAAGGTGCGCGTGCACGCCCATGTTGTCGGCGATTCCGGGTAACTCCCTCGACCATGTTATGATTTCGGCATCGTTGTCATGGCGAGGGCGTTCTTTGTGACGAAGCAATCCCCAGCTGGTCAATGTAGCATGATAAAGCAGGAGATTGCTTCGCCAGAAAACGGCTCGCAATGACAGGGCGGCGTAGTTACAAGGCCTGTTGAATGCGGTGCGCCTCAAGCAGAGACCGGCTGGGGGGTGCTGCTGCGTTTGGGAAAAGGTGGGGGAAAGATTTTCTCGAATTCTTCGCGGGTCAGGGTTTCAACTTCCAGCAGGCGATTGGCGACCGCATCCAGTTCCCTGCGGTATTGGCGCAGAATGCGAATTGCCTGCTGGTAAGCCTCGTCAACCAGCCGGCGCACTTCGCGATCAATCTGTTCGGCCACGGCCTCGGAGTAATCGCGCTGCTCGGCAATCTCACGCCCCAGGAAAATCAGTTCTTCCTTCTGGCCATAGACCAGCGGCCCGAGTTCTTCGCTCATTCCCCAGCGCGTGACCATCGTGCGGGCAATGCGCGTCACCTGTTCGAGATCGTTGGCGGCGCCGGAAGTGATGTCATCAAAGACCTCGGCTTCCGCGGCGCGACCGCCCAGCGAGGAGGCAAGCATGGCCATCATTTTCTTCCGGGAAATCAACACGCGATCCTCTTCCGGGCGGAACCAGGTAATGCCGCTGGCCTGGCCGCGACTGACAATGGTAATCTTCTGCACCGGGTCGGCTTCTGGCAGCGCGTTGGTCACCACGGCGTGGCCGGCCTCGTGATAGGCGATGATGCGCTTTTCTTCATCGCTGATGAGTCGGCTCTTGCGCTCTGGTCCCATGATGACCCGTTCGATCGCCTCCTCGAACTCTGCCTGACCGATCACGCGCTTGTTCCGCCGCGCGGCCAGAATAGCCGCTTCGTTGACGGTGTTCTCCAGGTCCGCGCCGACGAAGCCCGGTGTGCCGCGGGCGATGGAAGCCAGGTCTACGTCTGGGGCGAGCGGTTTGCCCTTGACGTGTACGCGCAGGATGGCCTCGCGCCCTTTCACGTCCGGCCGGTCAAGCGTGACGCGACGGTCGAAGCGTCCGGGACGCAGCAGCGCCGGGTCGAGGATATCCGGGCGGTTCGTGGCGGCGATGACGATGATGTTGGTATCGGTGTCGAAGCCATCCATTTCTACCAGCAACTGGTTGAGGGTCTGCTCGCGCTCATCGTGGCTGCCGCCCAGCCCGGCGCCCCGTTGACGTCCGACCGCGTCAATTTCATCCACGAAGACGATGCAGGGGCTGTGGCGCTTGGCCTGGTCGAAGAGATCGCGCACACGGCTGGCGCCTACGCCCACGAACATTTCGACGAATTCCGAACCGGAAATCGAGAAGAAAGGCACGCCCGCCTCGCCGGAGACGGCTTTGGCCATCAGCGTTTTGCCCGTTCCTGGCGGACCGATCAGTAAGACGCCTTTGGGAATGCGTGCGCCAAGCTGGATGAACTTTTGCGGCTCGCGCAAGAATTCAACCACCTCGCGCAATTCCTCTTTGGCTTCGTCCACGCCGGCAACGTCGTTGAAAGTCACCGTGGGGTGGTCGCCGGTGAACATGCGGGCGCGTGATTTGCCAAAGGAGAGCGCGGCATTGTTGCTTCCCTGCGCCTGGCGAAAGATAAACCAGAACAGAATCACCGTCCCCAGCAGCGGCAAGACATACAGGGCGGCGGTCATAATGCCGCTCCAGGCACTCGGCGGCCTGACCTCGATGGCCACGTTGGAAGCCTGAAGTTTTTGCGGCGAGACGCCCAGTTTTAACAACTGGTCCACCAGGGTCGTTTCTGGTTCTTTCTGCGACTTGCGTTCGATGGTGGTATTACCGCTTTTGTAAATGACGCGCAGGGTATTGTTATCTTCGACGATGATACGGGAAACGCGTCCACCGGCCTCGATGTCGGCGGCCAGCTGGTTAATAGTCAGCACGCTACTCTCCGCCGATTTCTGGCCAAAGTTGAAATATAACATGGCCAGAATCGAAAGGAGGAGCAAAACCCAGATAAGGTAAGACGAACTGCGTTGTTGATTCACAAACGACCTCCTGCACAGCGGATTATACCAGAGAGAGGTAAGAGATTTGTTAGAAAAAAGTTTCCCCCTGTGGGTTCTGGATAGGGGTAATCTGGGCGCGAGCAACGGACGATCTATCCCAACCGCCCGATCAAATCGTAGGCCAGGGCGTCGGTGATATGAACCGGCACGATGTCGCCAATGGCGGCCCGTCCTTCTATCAACACCAGCCCGTCAATCTCTGGCGCGTCGCGGTAGGAACGACCCACGGATAGTTCCATGCCGCGCCGTCGGCCGCTCTGGCTGTATCCTTCCACCAGCACGTGCAGCCGCTGACCCACGAACGTCTGGTTGATTTGCAGCGAAATCGATTGTTGCAACTCCATCAGGCGCTGGTAACGTTCTTCTTTTACTTCTGGTGGAATCGGGTCACCCAGGGCTTCTGCCGGGGTGCCGGCTTCGAACGAATACAGGAAGACACCGACGCGGTCGAAACGCATGGCGCGTACGAAATCGAGCAGTGTCTGAAACTCTGCTTCCGTTTCGCCGGGATAGCCCACGATAAAGGCCGTGCGGATGGCCAGGCCCGGAATCGTCGCTCTCATTCTGGCAAGGGTGCGGTACACCCAGTCCATGTTGGCCGGGCGGCGCATGCGACGCAAGGTATCGGGATGGGCGTGTTGCAGAGGCATGTCCAGGTAGGGCAAAAGGCGCGGCTCGGTGGCCATTAATTCCATCAGGCCCTCGCTGACCGCGCCGGGGAAGGCGTACAGCAGGCGAATCCAATCAATCTGTGGCGCTTCACGCAAGATGGCGCGGAGCAAGGTCACCAGGCCGTCTTTCAGCCCCAGGTCTTGCCCATAGGCGGTGGTATCCTGGGCGATGAGGATGAGTTCGCGCACGCCGCGTTGTTGCAAGAGACGCGCTTCTTCGATGAGCGTTGGCAGCGGACGACTGACGGCTGGCCCTTTGATGAGCGGGATGGCGCAGAAGGCGCACGGCCGGTCGCAACCATCGGCGATTTTGAGGTAGGCGCTGGTGCCGGCCAGAGCGGCGCGCAGCACTCCCGCTTCGTCGCGGCCCACCGTCTCTACCGCTGGCAGGTGACAGGTCACCGCGCGCGCGGCGGAGGCCGGTCGGGCGCGCAAGGTGCGCACCAGGGTGACGATGTCCATCCAGCGTCGGGCGCCCAGGATGCCGTCCACGCCTGGCACGCGCTGCGCTACCTCCATGCCATAGCGTTGCGTCAGGCAACCGGCGGCGATCAGCCATTGTCCAGGGCGTTTGATCTCGGCCAGAGCGCGCAGCACGGAATAGGATTCCTGCCGCGCCGGCTCGATAAAGCCGCAGGTGTTGACAATCATCACGTCTGCTTCCTGCGGGGTGCGCGCCGCACAGTAACCTTCTCGCTCGAGCAACTGGGCCATCGAGGCGGAATCGACGCTATTCTTGGCGCATCCGAGTGAGGTAATGTGAAAGGTAAGGCGGTTCATGGACGAGGCGTAGCCGAAGGGCGCGCGGTGGGCGAGGGACGCGGCGTGATGGTTGGCGAAGGACTCGCCGTCGGCGTGGGCGTTACGGTTGGCGTGGGGGTTTGTATGCCGCCTGCCGTGAAAACCAGATTCACCACCTGCGCCCTTGAGCCGATCACCCCCAAGTCTTTCTGGTTGTAAAGAATCTGCAACGCGGCGCCGTCGGCGGCCAGCACTTCGATGCGTTCCTCGCCGCCGAATGGATAGGCCTGGCCGGGTAACAATCTACCCTCCTGGGCCACGCGTCCATCCACCACGACGCGCACCCAGACACGCTGTAACGCCACCAGCACTACCTGTACTCGTCCTTCTACGGTGACGGTGGCGGGCAGTGCAGGGCGCGTCTCTTCACTCTGTGCGGCAGGGGTCTCCGCCCCGGCGGCTGGCAGGGCGGCCTCGCCTTCGGTCGCGGTGGGGGAGTGGAGCAGGATTTCAGACACGGAGGGCAGGGTCGCGGTCAACGCGGGCTGGCGATTCTGCTGGATGACGCGGCTGGTGCCCCAAATGGCCCCCACAATCAGGAGGAAAATAAGGAATATGCCCCCCAGCAAGTCGCCGTAAAGAAAGGCCGGCAGGCGGCGTGAGGGGGCGCGTCGTGAACGAGGCGCGGCTCTGGCAGTCAACTGTTCCTGATGTTGCCGCTGCAGACCCTCCGCAAAACGCAAGAGCAGGGCTTCGGTGTCCAGCCCCAGGAAGTGGGCGTAATTTTGTAACATGCCGCGCGCTTGAACCGGCGAAGGCAGGTCCGCAAACTCGCCTGTTTCCAGAGCGTGCAGGGTTTGAGGACGGAGGTGAATCTGCCCGGCGACGTCCTCCAGGCGGAGGCCGAGGGTTTCCCGTTGCCGGCGCAGACTGGCGCCGATTGCCCGAAAGATGGCCTGCGACTCTGCAGTTGCATTTCTGTCTGTCGGGGCGGTTGCGGCGGCGGAGGCGACCAAAGCCTCATCCGGCGACGAGGGCGGGGCGGAAGCGGCGTCGGGCGCGCGCGGCGAGGGGGCTGGCGGCGCCGTCTCTGGCCCGGCGCGGATTGCCGCCGGGGCGGCTGCCGGTGGAGATGCCTCACCCGTTGAGCGAGCGACCAGTTCATCGAGAACCAGTCCCAGGTAGTCGGCATAGAGGCGCAGGAAGGCGCGCGCCTGCACGGGCGAGGGGAAAGCGTCCAGGCGTCCCTCCTCGATGGCCTGAATGTGATGGGGGCGCAAATGGGTGGCGCGCGCTACCTGTTCAATCGTCAGGTTCCTGGCCTGACGGGCTTGTTGAAGGCGTTGGCCGAGAAGGTTGGACATGGCATGGTCCAGGATTATCCGCAGATTCCAGAGCAACCCGCAGCCGCGGGACAGAGGGATAATCTGCCGAAGCCTTCGGATTCAGACACGCTGGCGCGATGGGGGACGAAAGGAAATTCGCCTTATGACAGCAGAGGAGAGGAAACGGCGATGGCCGTGCCGCCGCTGGCCGGCAGGATTGTCGCTTCCGGGTGGCCGAAACCCGAGTTCATCGCAGCCTCACCCCGGGGGTGGGGACAGGAGGGGTGCGATCCGATTGACGCTGGACTACGCCGCGGTGACTGGCTCCGTGGCCTCGGCGGCGGCCGGATCGGAGGCAGGCAAGACTACCTCCTCGCCCTCGCGGTGGACGATGACCTTGATGGTTGGGATGAGGTCCATCGTCAGGCGCACGCGTACGGTATGCTCGCCAAGCGTGCGCAGCGGTTGCATTTCCAGCATCTGGCGTTTGATGGCATAGCCGATTTTCTCTTGCAATGCTTCGGCCACATCCTGGGCGGTGATCGAACCGTAGAGTTTGCCGGTCTCGCCCGCCCGGGCGGCGAAGACGAGCGTGATTCCTTGCAACTTCTCGGCTACCGAGGCCATTTCCTCGTTCAGCAGGGCGCGTTGGGCAGCGGCTTTCTGACGAATCCGCTCTGCCTGCTTCAGCGCGCCTTCGGTAGCCAGAACAGCCAGGCCCTGCGGAATGAGGTAGTTGCGACCGTAGCCATCGGCGACGCGCTTCACATCACCGGCGCGTCCAAGTTTGTACACGTCCTTGATCAGAAGTACTTTCATCACACAAGCCCTTTCTTTCACAGAAAAATCTGGAGCGAAGGGTACAACGCTCCGGGCGCAAATTGTACCACAGAAGGCGCGAGTTGATTGCCGTATCGGGCACGAAAACAATTGAATGGTAACTACCTATCATGGCTGATGGAGAATCCTCTGCCTCTTGTCATTGCGAGCGTAGCGCATGTCCCGCCTGCCACGAGCGGAGCGTGGTGGAGCGCAGCGTGGGGAAAGCAATCTCCCGCCAAGCAAGGGGATTGCTTCGCCGCCTGCGGCGGCTCGCAATGACAAGGATGGATAGTGGGTAGGTTGTTACATTGAATGTAAAATAGTAGCGGTCAAGATGATCGTTTCTGGCCGTCTCAAGGCAGAGCGGAATGGCGAGCGCCCTTTCGGGAAACATGGCGGCGGCTTGCTGTTCCCGCTTGAGACGGAAAGCCTGTTTTACAAGGAGGCTCGATGGGTACGTTTTCTTGTGACAATCGGACTCTCCTCTGGCAGGAAGGCCATCACTGGCTCTGGCTTGAACCATGGGGTAAGAACGGCTTGCGCTTGCGGGCCAATCTGAGGCAGCAGTTACTCGATTTACCTCAGGCGTTGGTCGAAAAACCGCCGCTGCCGGCTGGTGAGGTGGAAATCTCGATCGGACCCGAAAAGGCGGTGCTGCGCAATGGCACACTCCAGGCGGAGATTGCCGCGAACGGTCGTATACGCTACATTCGTGCTACGGATGGGCAGGCCCTCCTGACAGAACCGGAGCCGACCTATTATGACGTGTCGGCGCGACGTTTCAAGCCGCGCGATGGCGGACTGTACCAGATAGAAGCCGTCTTTGAAGCGCAGGAAGGGGAGCGTTTCTACGGTCTCGGTCAGCATAAACATGGCCGCCTGAATCAAAAGGGGTGCATCATAGATTTGCAGCAGCGAAATACCGAGATTGCCATTCCTTTCCTTATCTCCAGCCTGGGCTACGGTTTTCTCTGGAATAATCCGGCGGTCGGACGTGTCGAATTGGGCCTGAACGGCACGCGCTGGGTGGCCGATGGCGCGCGCCAGATGGACTATTATATTGTTGGTGGAGATAGTTATGCGGAGATTCTGGAACGCTATGCCGATGCGACCGGTCACGCTCCGCTGCTGCCGGAATGGGCGTTAGGCTTCTGGCAGTGCAAATTGCGCTACGCGACGCAAGACGAGGTATTGAACGTGGCGCGCGAGTACAAGCGGCGCGGTTTGCCACTGGCGATCATCGTGATTGATTTCTTTCACTGGACACACCACGGCGACTGGAAGTTCGATCCGCGCGCCTGGCCCGACCCGGCGGCGATGGTCCGTGAACTGGAGACGCTGGGAGTCAGGGTCATGGTCTCTATCTGGCCCACGGTGATTGCTCAGAGTGAGAACTATGCGTTCATGACAGAGCGTGGACTGCTCATTGGCAATGAACGTGGCGTGGATGCCCAGCAGGTTTTTCTCGATCATGGTATTCCTGGCCCGGCGTACTTTGCCTATTACGATGCCACGAACCCGGCGGCGCGCCGTTTCCTTTGGGAAACGGTCAAGAAGAATTATTACGACAAGGGCATCAGGCTCTGGTGGCTGGATAACGACGAGCCCGATATCAACCCCTGGTCGCCAGAGAATCTGCGTTTCTACCTCGGCAACGGGCTGGAGGTAGCCAATCTTTACCCCCTCCTGCACCAGATGGCGTTCTACGAGGGGATGCGCTCCGCAGGCGAGACGGAAATCGTTACCCTGTCGCGCTCGGCCTGGGCGGGCAGTCAGCGGTTCGGCGCGGCTGTCTGGTCTGGCGATATTCCTTCCACCTTCGAATCGCTTCAAGTTCAGGTGCGCGCCGGCCTGAACATGGCGTTGAGCGGCATTCCCTGGTGGACGACCGACATTGGCGGTTTTCATGGCGGCGACATTTACAGCGACTATTTTCGCGAACTGATTGTGCGCTGGTTTCAGTATGGGGCCTTCTGTCCTATCTTTCGGCTGCACGGTTATCGCCTGCCGCTGAAAGGGCCGATGCCCGCCAGTGGCGCCGATAACGAGGTCTGGTCATTTGGAGAACAGGCTTACTCTGTTCTGCGCACCTGGTTGTGGCTGCGGGAGCGCCTGCGCCCCTACCTGCATCTCCAGATGGCGCAGGCCAGTCAACGTGGCCTCCCGCCCATGCGACCGCTTTTTGTGGACTTTGCGGACCCGACCTGCGTCACCATTGAAGACGAGTTTCTCTGCGGGCCGGATATTCTGGTGGCGCCGGTGCTGTGCCAGGGCGCCCGCGCGCGTCCCGTTTATCTGCCGGACGGGGCGGATTGGGTAGACGCCTGGCATGGTAAGCAGTATCCTGGCGGGCGGTGGCTGGAGGCTGAAGCCCCGCTGGAGGTTATTCCCGTCTTTTTGCGCGCCGGGAGTCGGTTACGCGGCGTTTTCCCCGGCGTCCCATAACCAGCGTTCTGCAGTCAGGCGCGGTGCGGACATTTACTTGCTCTGGCTCGATGGCATCCGCCCTGATTCGGACAGGGCATAGTCGCATTCATCCTGCAGGGGGCAACGTGGACAGGCGGGGTGACGCGCGGTACAGATTTCACGGCCCAGGCGGATGAGGTTGAGGTGGGCGGCGTAGTAGGCTTCGGGCGGGAACAGCGACTCCAGATGACGGTGCGCCGCCTCCACGCTCATCCTCGCCGGACGCAAACCGAGCCGGCCGCTGACGCGGTAAATGTGGGTATCCACAGGGAAGGCTGGCTTCCCCAGCGAAAAGAGCAGGACGATGGCGGCCGTCTTTGGCCCGACGCCCTCGAACCTCATCAACCAGGCGCGTGCGGCTTCGAGAGGCAGGTCGGCGAGAAAGGCCAGGTCCAGCGTGCCGCGTTCGCGCGTGATGGCGCGCAACAGCCGCTGAATGCGCGGCCCTTTCTGGTTGGCCAGGCCAGCCGGCCGAATGGCCGCGATGACAGCCTCCACGTCGGCCTCGCGCACAGCCTCCCAGGTGGCGAATCGCTGACGCAGCGCGGCAAAGGCGCGGTCGCGGTTGGTGTCGTTCGTGTTTTGGGAAAGGATGGTGGAAATCAATTCATCCAGCGGCGGCTGCGGATGGCGCCAGGTCGGTTGTCCATAGAAGTTAAGCAGGCGCTCATGAATCCGACGCGCGCGTTCGGCGAGAAGGTTCATGGGGTAGCGGAGCGTTGCAAGACAAAGACGGGGTGGGATTCGCCAACGGTCAATTTGCGCCAGTTCTGGACTTCCTTACGTGGCCCGAAGGCGGCCAGCGCCTCCAATTCCTTTTCGTTCAACACCCCTACCTGGCGCAGAATCTCTACGCCAACCGCCGGCCGGACGCGCCCTGCCGCATCGCCATCTGAGATTTTGAAGGCAATGCCCACGCCGGGTGAATCGGGTGTCAGGACGCCCGGCATCAAGCCGATCGCCTGATAACCTTCCGCGCCTCCTTTGGCGAGAATCCGTCCGGCCCCAACCTGCATCAGACGGGTATCGAAATGCCCTTCGCCGCTGACCATTTCGGGGTAGGCCAGCATGGACTGCACAATGCGCTGGCAGGCGGCCATGCGCTCTACGGCCATGCCGCGTGGGTCACACAGGCGCGCAAACCCCAGTGCCGCGTGGTACAGGGGCAGCGCGAAGGTTGGCGCCGAACAGCCATCAATCCCGATTTCGATTTGTTCCGCCGGCAAAGCGCACATGGCGCTGACGTATTCCAGAATGGTTTGCTGGACCGGGTGCTGGGGGTTAATGTAATCCGCAATGGGCAGACCGCGCAAGCGCGCCTGCGCCAGCATGCCGCTGTGCTTTCCAGAGCAATTGTGATGGTTGGGGGTGAACGCTTCGCCGCGCGCCTTCAATCGTTCGGCCGTCGCCGTGTCTAGAGGCGGCTGAATCCCGCACAGTAAGTCGCTTTCTCGAATCCCGACCTTTTCCTGAATTCCACGCACCACGGCCACATGGTCCTCGGTGCCAACGTGGGAAGCGCACAGAATGGCGATTTCTTTGGAGGTCAGGTGGTAGGTCTGGTCGCCGCCCAATTCAATGAACGGCAGGGCCTGCAACGGTTTTGCGCTGGAACGCAGGAAGGTGACCAGATGAGGGTCGCCATAGGAGGCCAGTAATTTACCGTTGGCCGCCACGATGGCGATGGCGCCAAAATGCACCGATTCGACGCTTCGTCCACGCGTGGTTTCCCAGATGGGGAGGTAATTGTTCGTCATAGTGGAAATCCCTGGAATCTGTGAACGGCTATCCTGCCGCGGGAATCAGCCCTGAGGCAGCGCGAGCGCCGCGCCGGAAATCATGGCTGGCAAATAGAGTCTACCATAAAACCCGGCGCTCCAACGGGCAATCCCCTGGCGCTGGGGGTGTGACTCGAATTTTCGGAGGGAGTTGGGCGGCCATCGGTTGCGATCGGGCTTTCTCTCCACAGTTTTGCGGCGCATCCGCCAATGGGGATAATGGACTGCAGACGGCGGAGCGCGTAGCACAGGTTTTCGTAGGACGGGCTTTCGTAGCACGGGCTTTCCAGCCTGTTGGAAAAAGAACTTTGTGGCTTTGTGCCGTGGTGGTTTATTCTTTTTTCACCACAAAGCCTCGAAGACACAAAGAGAAAGGTAACTGTTCAGCGGTCTGGCCGGGAAGGTAGGTTTGCAGGTTTGCTTCACA
>DAOTVX010000028.1:0-23461 GCA_034436275.1 Anaerolineales bacterium
GAACCCTCTGCCTCTTGTCATTGCGAGCGTAGCGCATGTCCCGAGCGCAGCGTGGGGAAAGCAATCTCCCGGCAAGCAAGGGGATTGCTTCGCCGCCTGCGGCGGCTCGCAATGACAAGGATGGATAGTGGGTAGGTTGTTACTCCACAACGGTTTTGAGACGGGGCTAAATCGTGACCCGCAGGAATTGCTGAAAAGCATGATGAAGGGAATGCCTGGAACGAGGAGTGTTATCCTGCGCTTCATGATTGCCTGCCTGGTCATCGTGGAAGGCGATTCGCAGGGGAGAAGAGGCCTGGCCTGCGGGGCCATGGTACGGCTCTGCTGACAGGGTGATAAAACATAGAACAAATGCACTATTTTTCGAGGGTGTGGTAAAATCATCATGGTATGGAAACACAATCTCCTCAACTCCCGCCACCGCCGCGCCTGATAGCGACCCTGGCCAGCGGTTTTGACATTGTCGCCAACCGCATTGGGCTGATTTTGCCGCCGTTGTTGCTGGATATGTGGTTGTGGCTGGGGCCGCATTTGCGTCTGTATCGTTTGCTGGCGCCGGTGGTGGAGCGCACGCCGCTCTTCCAGCTGCCTGCCGGGCCGAGTCTGGCCGAGGTAGCGGCGGCGCGTCAGGCGATTCTGGAGGCGCTGGCGCGTTTCAATCTATTCTCCTTGCTGCGTACTTTCCCGCTTGGCGTGACCAGCCTGATGTTCAGCCGGCAGCCGCTGGAGACGCCTTTTGGGGCGGCTCCACTGGTAGAAAGTCCCTCGGTGTTTGCCCTGTTGGGGTATATCCCCTTGCTGGTTCTCACGGGCTGGTGTTTGGGCAGCCTGTACTTTCACTGGATTTCGGGCGCGACCCTGAATCTCAAAGGGCGTTCGATCTGGAAAAGCATAGGCTGGACGATATTGCTCTCGCTCTTCTGGTCAGCCCTGCTGCTGACGGTGGGGTTGCCGGCCTTGATGGTGTTGAGTCTCTTTACTGCCCTCAATCCCTGGCTGGGGCAGGGGATGCTCTTTCTGATCAGCCTGTTTGCCGTCTGGCTGGCTCTGCCGGTGTTCTTCTCGCCGCACGGCATCTATGCTGAACAACACAATACCTTCCTTTCCCTGCTCAAGGGCTGGCACATGGTGCGCTACACGTTGCCCAGCAGCGGTTTGTTCCTGGCTCTGGCGTTTATCATCAGTGAGGGGACGGCCTACCTCTGGCGCGTGCCTGCCGAAAATTCGTGGTGGATGCTGGTGGGGATTGTCGGCCATGCGTTCATCACCACCTCGCTGCTGGCGGCCAGTTTTGTGTACTATCGGGATACCAATCTCTGGTTGCAGGCTGTGTTGGAACGTTTGCGCGCCTCGGCGCGCTCGGCCAATGCCTGAACCGTGGACGGAGTGGAAGACGATATGGCAGTAATCGGCAACTATGATGCCACCAGCATTCAGGTTTTGGAGGGGCTGGAGGCGGTGCGCCGCCGCCCCGGCATGTACGTCGGCGGCACTGACGTCAAGGCGTTGCACCATCTGGTATATGAGGTGGTGGACAACTCGATTGACGAGGCGCTGGCCGGCGCCTGTACGCGCATTGAGGTCGTGATTCATCCCGATTCCAGCGTCTCTGTGACGGACAACGGGCGCGGTATTCCAGTGGATATTCATCCTACCGAGAAGCGCTCGGCTCTGGAAGTGGTGATGACCAAATTGCACGCCGGCGGTAAGTTCGGCGGCGGCGGCTACAAGGTTTCCGGCGGCCTGCACGGCGTTGGCGTGAGCGCCGTCAACGCGCTCTCGGAATGGTGCGAAGTGGAAGTCCGTCGCGCAGGGAAAATTTACTTCCAGCGCTACGAGCGCGGCGTGCCGCAAGAGGCCGTGAAGGTAATTGGCAAGACCCGTCCGGACGATACCGGCACCAAGACCACCTTTAAGTTCGATCCGCTGATCTTCACCAATGAAATTGATTATCGTTTCGAGACGCTGGTGCAGCGCTTTCGCGAGATGGCTTTCGTCACGCGCGGGGTCACCATCCGCCTGGTTGACGAGCGCTCGGATCGCCAGATGACCTTTTATTTTGAGGGCGGCATTGCCTCGTTTGTGCGTTATCTAAACCGCAATCGCGCGACGCTGCATCCGGTCGTTTCCGCCGAAAAGGAGATTGAAGGAATCGGCATTGAGGTTGCCATTCAGTACACCGATTCCTACGCCGAGTCGGTCTATGCCTTTGCGAATACGATCAACACGGTGGACGGCGGCACGCACCTGACCGGACTGCGCACTGCCCTGACGCGCGTCATCAACGACTACGCCCGCAAGAACGGCCTGCTCAAGGAAGCGGAAGCGAACTTCTCCGGCGACGATACCCGCGAGGGGCTGACGGCGATCATCTCGGTCAAGCATCCTGACCCCCAGTTTGAGAGTCAGACCAAGGTCAAGTTGATGAACCCTGAGGTGCAAACTTACGTGACTCAGGTGGTGGGGGAGGTCTTTGGCACGTTTCTGGAGGAAAATCCGCGCGAGGCGAAGGCCATTGTGGAAAAATGCCTGACTTCGGCGCGGGCGCGCGATGCGGCGCGTAAGGCGCGCGATCTGGTGATCCGCAAGTCGGCGCTGGAATCGCTGACCCTGCCCGGCAAGCTGGCCGATTGTTCGGAGCGCGATGTCGCCCACACCGAACTCTACATTGTGGAAGGCGATTCGGCAGGTGGCAGCGCCAAACAGGGCCGCGACCGACACTTTCAGGCCATTCTGCCCCTGCGCGGCAAAATCATGAATACGGAACGCGCCCGTCTGGATAAAATTCTCTCCAGCAATGAAATCAAGGCTATCATCTCGGCGCTGGGCACCGGCGTGGGGGATAATTTCGACCTCTCCGGTCTGCGCTACGGACGGGTGATCATTATGAGCGATGCCGACGTGGATGGGGCGCACATCCGCACCCTGCTGCTGACCTTCTTCTTCCGCTACATGCCCCAACTCATTGAACAGGGTCATCTCTATATCGCCCAACCGCCGCTTTACCGCATTGCGTACAAAAATCAGGTGCATTACGCCTACAGCGAGGCTGAAAAGGAGAAAGTCCTCCAGTCGCTGGGCGTCAGCGCCGATAAGGTCAGTATTCAGCGCTACAAAGGGTTGGGTGAGATGAACCCACAACAACTGTGGGATACCACCATGAATCCGGCCAATCGGACGCTACTGCAGGTGACCATTGAGGATGCCGCCGAGGCCGACCGCACGTTTGATATGCTGATGGGCGACGCGGTCGATCCGCGGCGCAAGTTTATTCAGACCCACGCGAAAGCGGTACGCAATCTGGATGTGTGAGGGTACGTTCGCCGGATAGCGGATTACTGGCTATGCCAATTATCCCGAGTCGCTCTGAGGAACGCCCGTCAGGAGGGGGGATGAGGCGCACGCGGCCCACGTTCGGTTTTATCGTGACCTGGGGGTTGAGCAATCCCTATAGCGGCCCAATCTGGTGGGGGGCGGTGGAGGCGGCAGAAACATTGGATGTAAATCTGGTGGGTTTCGGCGAT
This sequence comes from Anaerolineales bacterium, assembly GCA_034436275.1. Taxonomy (GTDB): domain Bacteria; phylum Chloroflexota; class Anaerolineae; order Anaerolineales; family Villigracilaceae; genus DAOTVX01. The sequence goes on from DAOTVX010000028.1 coordinate 3,525, forward strand.
GTGGACATTTATGATCTCTCGCGCAACCGTTCGCTGCAGCAGCAAATCCGGCCGCCGGCGCTGGATGGAATCATTGTCGTCAATCCTACCATTTCCAATCTGCCGCAGGAACTGTTCGGCGCTTTACCGCTGGTGAATATTGGCCTGTCTCTCGAAGACGCTATCACATCGCTTTTGGTGGACAATTATGATGGCATGCGGGCGCTGGTGCGGCACATGATTGAAATCCATGCGTGCCAGCGACTGGCTTTCCTCCAGGGGCCGCCCGGCAACCCCGATGCCGAGGAACGTTTCCAGGCTTATCTGGATGAGATGCGCGCGCACGGTTTGAACGCCGATGCGGATTTAATCTACCAGCCTTTTGACTGGTCGCCGGCCGGCGGGCGGGATGGGGTGCGGGTACTGCTGGATGAGCGCCGTGTTGCTTTTGATGCGCTGGTTGCGGCGAATGACAACATGGCGCTGGCCGCCATGGCCGCGTTAGGGGAACGCGGGCTGCGGGTACCCTATCAGGTCAGGGTAGTCGGTTTTGATGATACGGTGGAAATGCCTACCAGCATGCCTCCCCTGACCACCGTCCGGCAGCCTTTACGCAAGATGGGTCATCTGGCGCTGGAGGCCTTGCTGGCTCATTATCAGGGGAGAAGTGTGCCGCCCCGTCTGATTCTGCCGACGCGCTTGATCACACGCCGTTCCTGTGGCTGTTTGTTTGAGGCCGTTGCGCGCGTGGACGAAGGAATGTCCTTGCCGGAACCCGCCTCAGGAGAGCAGGCGCGTTCGCTCCCGGCCCGCGTCGATCCGTTGCTGGAAACGCGGCGGGCGATCTTGTTGGGCGAGATGCAACGTGCCATGTCGCCGCGCAGCGAACCGACCTTTGCGCATACCGCTGAAGAATGGCTGGAGGCGTTCTGTCACAGCCTGAACGAGGACGACGATGGCCGGACTTTTCTGACAGCCATTGACCTGACCGGGCGGCGGTTAATGGAAGCGCAGCTACCTGTGGCAGACCTGCAAAATGTGCTCTCGGCGATGCGACGCGAAGCCTATCACGTGCTTGGCCGGTATCCGGCCTTGCTGGCGCGCGCCGAGAATCTCTGGCATCGGGCGCGGGTGTTCCTGAATGAATTGATTCTGCAACAACAGGTTCAGAAACGGGCGCAGATCAACGAACAAATGGCTGTCCTGCGGGCGATCAGCCAGGCCATGGCGGTCACCTTTCATCTGGATAACCTCCTGGCCATTCTGGGGCGCGACTTGCCACGTCTTGGGATTGCCAATTGTTATCTGGCTCTTTACGAAGGGGTTAACCGACCGGCGGAGTGGGTGCAGTGGATTCCGGTCAGCGCGCACGGACAACCTCAACCGGAAGGCAGGAAACGCTACCCTACCGCCCATATCCTGCCGGCGGAGTTGTGGAGGCAGCAACGGCAGATTCTGGTAGTGGAGGCGTTAGAATTCCAGGGCGAGGAAATCGGTTTCGTGGTGTTTGAAATTGGTCCTCATGATGGCGCTATTTATGAAGCCTTGCGCAGCCAGTTGGGAAGTTCGGTCAAGGGCGCCTTGCTGTTCGATGAGCGCGATCATCTGCTGACGAAAACCACCTATTTGTATCGTCAGGCAGCGGCCAGCCAGCGGTTGGCGGAAGAGGCCAGTCGTCTCAAAAGCCGTTTTCTCTCGATGGTCAGTCACGAATTGCGCACCCCTCTCAGCCTGATTACCAGCCTGAGCGAAGTGATTCTGAAGGAGGCTTCCGAGCAAAAGCCTCTTGATTATGAAAACTTGAAACTCGTCCATTCAACAGCCCAACATCTGGAGGGCTTGATTCACGATGTACTCGATCTGGCGCGCGATGAGCGCGGCGAGCTCCGTCTGGTTTGTGAACCATTAGACCTGGCGCGCGCGCTGGAGGCGGTGATCGTGGTGGGGGAAAAACTGGCGCGCGAACGTGGCCTGGAGTGGGAGGCCAACCTCCCGGCGGCTTTACCGCTGGTTTGGGGCGATCCCACCCGTTTGCGGCAGGTGGTCTTGAACCTCATCAACAACGCCGTCAAATTTACGGAGAAAGGAAAAATTTGCCTGAGCGTCACGCCAGGAGAGGACTTTCTCACCGTCTCGGTCAGCGACACTGGGGTAGGGATACCGCCGGAAGAGCAGAGCATTATCTTCGAGGAGTTCCGTCAATCCGAACGCACCTCGACGCGCGGGTATGGCGGTTTGGGGTTAGGGCTGGCCATCTGCAAACGGTTGGTGGAAATGCATGGCGGCACGATCGGCGTGCGCTCTTCTGGCGTGGAAGGGGAAGGGGCTACCTTTTTCTTCACCCTCCCTACCTTGCAGGCTGTTTCCATGCGCGCAGAACCGACCGCTACGGTCTGGATCGTTACCCCGCAGCCCAACTCCGCGCCAGCGTTACAGCAATATCTGGAAGAACAGGGGTTTGAGGTGACGGTTGTCGAGTGGGGGGAACAGGACGAGTGGCTGGAGCGTGCGCGGCAAACGCCGCCGATGGCCGTGGTGCTGGATGTTCAGCAAACCCATCAACGTTGCCTGGAGGCAGTGCGCATCTTGAAAGCCCACCCGGCTACCAGCGAGGTGACCGTGTTGTTTTACGCCTTACAGGCCGAGCAGGATCGCGGCGCTTTGCTGGAACTGGATTACCTGACCAAGCCTGTTGGCGCGTTAGAACTGGCGAGAACCCTGCAGAGGCTGGGTTGGGGCGAAGCAGAGACAGGCAAGAGCGGCAAAACGATTTTGATTGTGGACGATGACCCCGGCGTGTTGGAAGCGCATGCCAGCCTGGTACGCACGCAGTTCCCCGATTACCGCGTTTTGCTGGCGGGTGGAGGCAAAGAAGCGCTGCAGATACTTCAGACGGTCTGTCCCGATCTGGTGCTGCTGGATTTGATGATGCCTGAAGTGGATGGCTTCGCTGTGCTGGAAGCCATGCACAAACTGGAGATGGCGCGCGCCGTGCCGGTCGTTGTCATCAGCGCCAAGGCTCTGACCGAGGAGGAAATGGCGCGATTGAACCACAGCGTCGCGGCCGTTTTGCACAAAGGCATGTTCTCTTCGGCGGAGACACTGGGGCATATTCGTGAGGCGTTAACGCGCCGTCACCGATTGCGTAGCGAGGCGCAGCGCCTCACCCGTCAGGCAATGGCCTATATTCACGAACACTACAGCGAACCTGTCGGGCGCGAAGAGATTGCCCGGCACATTGGCGTCAGCGAAGGCTATCTTTCACGCTGTTTCACGCAGGAAACCGGCCTGTCGTTGATTCAATATCTGAATCGTTATCGTATTCAGCGCGCTCGACAACTGTTGACCGGCAGCCATATGACCGTGACGGAAATCGCGCTTGAAGTTGGTTTCTCCGATAGTAACTACTTCAGTCGCGTTTTCCGCCGCGAAGTAGGGATGTCGCCCTTGACTTATCGGCGTAAACACTAGGCGGCCTCTCCCCCGGCGCGTCTTTTCCCCTGCTCCATTTATCCCCACCGTCCAGTGCCAGAGCAAGGCTGTCACAGCCGTGCTAATGGTGAGCACAATTCTCCATGCAGAGAAAGCGAGGTTTCTCTATACTCTGCATGGAGAATTGATTTACTTTTGCTTTCAGGATGGGCTTATGCCTGCTTATGCGCGTCTCTTTCGCACCTGCAAATATACTGACGAACGTCTGACAGAACAGCCATTGCTGCCCTTTCAAAAGGAGGAAGTGCCTCTTCCTCTGGTGCATGTTGATGCCCGGCACCGCTTCCAGACCATCGAGGGGTTTGGCGGCGCGTTCACGGAAGCGGCAGCGGATACATTTTACAAGTTGAGTCCAGAACGACGGGAAGAAATCCTCAAGGCGTACTTCGACCCCGACGAGGGACATGGCTATACCCTCTGTCGTACGCATATCAACAGTTGCGATTTCTCGCTGGGCAGTTATGCCTATACGGAAGTGCCGGGCGATGTCGAATTGAACCATTTTTCCATTGACCACGACCGCCGTCAGTTGATTCCCATGATCAAGGAGGCCATGCGTCTGGCCGGTCAGCCGCTCAAGATATTAGCCAGTCCCTGGAGTCCGCCGGCGTGGATGAAGACAAACGGTCAGATGAATAACGGCGGCAAACTTAAGCCAGAGTATCGCGAGGCCTGGGCGCGCTACTACGTCCGTTATGTGCAGGAATATGAACGGGAGGGCATCCCTATCTGGGGGCTGACGGTGCAGAATGAACCGCTGGCGGTGCAGGTTTGGGAGTCCTGTATTTATACTGCCGAGGAAGAACGGGATTTCGTGCGCGATTATCTCGGCCCGGCATTGGAACGGGCTGGCCTGCTGGGGCGAGTCCGGCTTTTGATTTGGGATCACAACCGCGATTTGCTTTATCCGCGCGCCAGCGTCGTTTACGATGATCCGGCCGCGGCGCGTTACGTCTGGGGCGCGGCATTCCACTGGTACATGGGCGACCATTTCGAGAACGTCCAGTTGACCCATGATGCCTATCCCGAAAAACACCTCTTATTTTCCGAAGGCAGTGTCGAAGGGGGGCCACACAATGGCAGTTGGGAAACGGGAGAGCGCTATGCCCGCTCCATGATTCAGGATTTGAATCACTGGACGGTTGGCTGGATTGACTGGAACATGCTGCTGGACCAGCGCGGCGGTCCGAATCATAAGGGGAATTATTGCAGCGCTCCAATTATGGCCGATACCCATAAGGGAATCATTTCTTACCAGAGTTCCTATTACTACATTGGACACATTGCGCGTTTTGTGCGGCCTGGGGCGCAGCGCATTGTCAGCGCCTCGGCGCTGGATGAGTTAGAAACCACCGCTTTTCTCAACCCGGATGGACAGATTGCGGTCATCGTCTTGAACCGCACCGAACGGCCGTTGCCCTTTGCGCTCCGTTACGGTTCTCTGTTTGCCCGCACCGAAAGCCTGGCACGTTCCATCAGCACTTACCTGTTCCCTCAGGAAGCAGGTACGTTACAAACGTACTAGTTTTGGGCACAAATTTGCATGCTTTACCGGCGTTGCGTCTATAGAATGACAATGTGAGCACATCTATGGCAGGCCTGTTTCCCAACAGGCTCGCGAAATGTTCTTTACCCACACGTTGCCCTCAGTAAAGGAGGTGAGAAGGCCAGAATTAATGAACTTTCGCCCACTGCTGACTGTTCCGTTTTAACCCCTTAATACCTTTCGTTCAGGAGAAGAAACCCTATGCGTAACAAATTGTTCTATGCCCTTTCTGTGCTGGTAGTCCTCAGCATGGCGCTGGCCGCCTGCGGGCCAAAGGCGACCCCTACGCCAGCCGCCACGGAGGCTCCAACGGAGGCGCCAACGGAAGCCGCCACGCAACCCCCTGCCGAGACGGGCCGGGTCAAAGTGCGCTGGTTCGTTGGTCTGGGCGCCGGTTCAGATGAGGGCACGTTCGAGCCGCAGAAAGCTGTGGTGGACGAATACAACGCCTCGCAGGATAAGATTGAACTGGTGTTGGAGATCGTCCAGAACAACGTCGCCTACGATACCCTGGCCACCCAGATTGCGGCCGGCAACGCGCCCTGCATTGTTGGGCCGGTAGGCATTCGCGGACGCGATAGCTTCAAGGGTGCCTGGCTTGACCTGCAACCGCTCATTGACAAGTATAATTATGATTTGAGCGACTTCGATCCGGAACTGGTGAAGTTCCTGTATGTGAAGGAAGAAGGTCAGTTGGGCATTCCCTTCGGCGTCTTCCCGTCGTTCATCCTGTACAACAAGGATCTGTTCGACGAGGCCGGTCTGAACTACCCGCCTGCCAAGTACGGCGATCCGTATGTCTGGCCCGATGGCACCACCGCCGAATGGAACATGGATACCCTGCGCCAGGTGGCGATGAAACTGACCGTGGACGAAAATGGCAATGATGCCACCAGCCCGAACTTTGACAATACGAAAATCGTCCAGTTCGGCTTCCTCAACCAGTACACCGACCCGCGCGGGGTGGGCACCTTCTTCGGCGCCGGCTCGCTCCTGGCCGATGACGGCAAGACCGCTCAGATTCCGGAACCCTGGAAGGCGGCCTGGAAGTGGGTCTATAAGGGCATGTGGGAAGACTGGTTCATCCCGAATGGCCCCTATCAATCCGCCGAGTTCCTGCAGGGTCCGGGTGGGCCGTTCTCGTCTGGCAATCTGGCGATGATCCACATTCACACCTGGTATGTTGCGCCCTGGGCGCTGGGCAACGTGAACTTCGACTGGAATCTGGCTGCCACTCCGTCCTATAATGGCGTGGTTACTTCCAAGTTGCATGCCGATACGTTCGGTATCTTGAAGGGTTGCCCAACCCCCGACGAGGCCTTCCAGGTGTTGACTTACCTGCTCAGCCCGGAGACGGCCAACAAACTGCTTACCATCTACGGCGGTATGCCGGCTCGCAAGTCGTTGCAGCCCGGTTATTTCCCGCTGTACACCGAGAAGAACTTCCCCAACAAGACCGATATCAACTGGGATGTGGCTGTTGCCGGCCTCAAGTATCCGGATAACCCGAACCATGAGAGCTGGATGCCCAGCTTCCAGGAGACCACCGATAAATACAACGAGTACTTCAACAAGTGGTCCAACACTCCTGGCCTGGACATGGATGCCGAGATTGAGGCGCTGCGGGCTGACCTGCAGAAGATCTTCGACGCCGCGCTGAACAAGTAATCCCCTCCTCGTGGTGTAGATTCTCCTCGGCCCGGCTCGTCTGGGCCGGGCCGAGGCCCTTGATAAGGAGTACAGGATGGCTTACGTTGCCGATTTGCGTCTGACCAGATTGAAGCGAGCAAAGAATGGCAGGAAAATGTCGCCTCTCCAGAAACGTGAGGCGCTCTGGGGTTTGCTGTTCCTGAGCCCGTGGATGATTGGCTTTATTGGCCTTTATCTCCTGCCCATGCTGGCTTCTTTTGTTTTCTCGTTGATGGATTTCAACCCGGCGGTCCCCGATCAGGCTCGTTTCATTGGTTTCGCCAACTGGCATCGGGCTTTGTTTGAAGATCAGGAGGTGCGTCTCTCGTTTCTGCGTACGTTGCATTTTGCCGCCATTTCGCTCCCGACCACGCTGGCTTTGGCGTTGTTCCTGGCCATCCTGTTGAATTCCAAGCACTTGCTGGGGGTACGGCTGTTTCGCACCCTGTTCTATATGCCGGCTATGATCCCGACCGTGGCGACCGTGATTATCTGGAACGGCGTTTTGAACGAGCATACCGGCTGGATTAATGTGTTGATTGAGCGTTTGACCGGTTTCAAGGCCACCGGGACGGAAGGTTTGCGCTGGCTGGCCGATCCAAAACTGGTCTATTATGCCTATACTATGTTTGGCTTATGGGGGGTTGGACCGGCAATGGTTATCTTCCTGGCCGGGTTGCAAGGCGTGCCGACCGAACTGTATGAAGCGGCTGAGATTGATGGGGCCAACTGGTTCCAACGCCTGGTGCGTATTACGATACCGATGATCACCCCTGTCATCTTTTACCAGCTCGTCCTGGGCGTGATTGGAGCGCTGCAGACCTTCCTGGCGCCTTTCGTCCTGAACAACGGCACCGGCTTCCCGGAAGGCAAAACCCGCTTCTACATGATTTACTTCTACAAGCAATCATTCACGTTCTTTAACATGGGGTATGGGGCAACGCTGGCGTGGTTGATGCTCATCGTGGCCCTGATCCTGACTGTTATTCTGTTTGGCACCTCCCGTTATTGGGTCTATTATGCCGGAGAGGAGAGGTGGTCATGACGGCGCATATCCTTTTCCGAGGCCGACGGTTCTCACGCCGTGCACGTCGCGTCTTCGGCGCGATGGCCGTCACGGCGCTGGCGACGCTTGTGTTATTCATCTTCCTGCTGCCCATGTTCTATGGCATCGCTACAGCGCTGAAAAACGACGCCCAGATTGCTCAGTTAGGCGCTCCCTGGTGGCCAGGAACGGCGGCTACCTATACGTATGAGGGCAAGGAATATGAGGTCTATCGGGTGCCAATTGGGGATGAAGTTCGTGATCTGGCCCTGGTGAAAAAAGGCCGCAACGTCAGTTATTTTGTCGATCCTGAGCATCCAGAAGCCGGTCTTATCGAATGGCAGGGGTCATGGCGGGGACTCGATCGTTCCTGGAAGTTTGATCCGCAATGGAACAACATTGTGGATGCCTGGACGCGCATCGAGTTCCCAAAGTTGTTGCTCAATACGCTGATGTACGCCATCGTGACCATGATCGGTGCGGTTTCCTCAGCCGCGCTGGTGGCCTATGGCTTTGCGCGCTTCCGCATCCCCAGGAAAGATATCCTCTTTATGCTCATGCTTTCGGTGGTGATCTTGCCCGGTGCGGTGACCTTGATTCCGACGTACTATATCTGGCTGCGGCTGGGTCTGGTTGGCACCTGGTGGCCGCTTATCATACCGGCTTACTTCTCCTGGGGTACCAACGTTTTCCTGCTGCGCCAGTTCTTTATGACCATTCCTCGCGATCTGGACGAGGCCGCGATGATTGATGGTGCCGGGCCGTTCCGCATTTTCCTGTCGGTGATTTTGCCGCAATCCACCTCGGCCATTACGGCAGTGGCTTTGTTCCACTTTTTCTGGGCCTGGAATGACTTCTTCGGCCCCTTGATCTACCTCGCCGGGCATCCCGAAAAATTCCCGATTACAGTTGGCCTGAGTACCTTCAATACGTTGTACTCGCGTTTTGCCAATTTGATTCAGGCCGGCACCTTCATCTCGGCGGTGATTCCAGTGCTGGTCTTCTTCTTTGCTCAACGCGCCTTTATGCAGGGGGTTGTCATTACCGGCGTCGAAAAGTAATACTTTCTTCTCCTCTTGGAGGTCTCCCTGTGCCCGCTTTTTCCAGGCTCCTGCCAAAACTGCTCTGGGTATGGGGAGGCCTTCTTTTAACCTTTGCCGCCTGTGAGCCTGTTGTCACCCCAACCCCTACCCCAACCACTACGCCAACGCCGGTCTGGGAACGCGCGGGCTGGGTTCTGGTCTGGCAGGATGAATTCGACGGCGACGTTCTCGACCCGGCGCAGTGGACCTACGATCTGGGAGGGGGCGGTTGGGGTAACAACGAACTGGAGTACTACACCAATCGTCCCGAAAACGCGCGTCTGGAAAACGGTTTCCTGATCCTTGAAGCGCGCGCCGAGAAGTATCTCTATCGGAATTACACCTCCGCGCGGCTGAAAACCCAGGGCCTGCATACCTGGACGTATGGCCGTTTCGAGGCGCGCATGCGCCTGCCGCATGGACAGGGAATCTGGCCTGCTTTCTGGTTGCTGGGCGAAGACATCAATCGCTCTGGCTGGCCTGCCTGTGGCGAAATTGACATCATGGAGTATATTGGCCGTCAGCCCGACCGCGTGTTTGGGACTGTTCACGGACCGGGTTACTCCGGTGGAGCCGGCGTCGGCAGCGCTTACATTTTCCCCGCCGGCCTGCCCTCGGATGATTTTCACGTCTATGCTATCGAATGGGAGCCGCAGGAAATTCGCTGGTATGTGGACGAGACCCAGTACTTTGCCGTTACCCCCGCCATGTTGCCCGGCAAATGGGTGTACGATCATCCTTTCTTCCTCATCCTGAATCTGGCTGTGGGCGGTAACTGGCCTGGCGCGCCGGATGAGACGACCTCCTTTCCTCAGTCCTTGCAGGTAGATTACGTGCGGGTTTATCAGCGCCCCGACATGGCCTCGCAGAGCACACGCACGGTACACGTGGCCAGTATCGAGGTGTCGGCTCAGGATAACCCGGATGGCACCTGGCAGGCCGTCGCGTCGGTGACCATCGTGGACGAGCAGGGACAACCGGTGGAAGGCGCCAAAGTTACGGGAGGATGGGCGGGCGCCATTCTGCGCGGTGAGCGCGAAGCCTGGACCGATGCCAGCGGCGTCGCCCGTCTGGTTTCCTGGGCCATCTCCCGTCCGGGCGAAGAAACCTTCTGCGTATCCGCTGTGGCGCACAGTCGTTACTCTTATGACCCATCTGCCGATGCTCGCAGTTGTGGCCGTGTCACGCATTGAGGTACAGTAACCTGAGTTCGGGACAGGCTGTTGCAACGTCCCGAAATTCAACTTCGGGACGTTTGCGCTGGAATTGACGTTGCCATAGAATCAGATTGTCCTGACCGTTCCCTGTTGGTGAGAAAAGGCAAGAGCCTGATGGAAACGATTGAGTTTTCTATCTTTGATCATGGTGCGGAGGCCGTAGGCGTGATGCGTGCCCTGCTGGCCCGTCTGGAGCGCGAACGCCATATTCGTGTGAATCTGGAGGTCATTCCCTGGGCTGAGGCCTGGACGCGCCTGCTGCAGATGGCTCTTTACAACGATGGGCCATCGGTTTCCGAAATTGGCAGCACCTGGGTCAGCGATATGGTGATGATGAACGCTTTGCGACCCTTCACCGAAGGCGAGGTGGCGCGATTGGGCGGTAAGGAAAGTTACCTCCCGGCTTCCTGGCACAGCGTGCGTGCCGCGCCGGGCAATGGCAACGCCGTGGCCTGGGCAATACCCTGGCTGGCCGACACGCGCCTCCTCTACTACCGCAAAGATATCCTCGCCCGCGCGGCTCAACCGGAACGCGAATCCTTTGCCAGCCACGCCGAACTGGAAACCTGTCTGCAGGCGCTGCAGGAGAGCGGGGTGGCGATTCCCCTGACCCTGGCGACCCGCTCCTCGCGCATCAACCTGCACTTCCTGGCCACCTGGATCTGGGCGGAGGGCGCTGATTTCCTTACCCCCGATGGGAAGACGGCCATCTTCGATTCGCCAGCCGCGCTGGAGGGAATGTCGAAATTCTTCCGTCTGGCGCGCTTTCTGGCCCCCGAGGCGCGCCGCCTGAATGATGTGCAATCGGATGCCCTCTTCTGGCAGGGACGCGCCGCCCTGGCTTTCAGCGGCCCCTGGCTGTTCGACCATCCTCAGATGAGCGCGGAGCAAAAAGAACAGGTTGCGGTAGCCGCCCCGCCGGGCGTCCCGTTCGTGGGGGGATTCCATCTGATTATCTGGAAATATACCCGCCAGCAGGAGGCCGCGCTGGAATTGATTGATTATCTGGCCGGCCATCATCCCCCGCAAGAACTTTTCCCTTCCTTCTCCCTGCCGGCACGTCTCGAAACGTTATCCCAGGGTCGTTTCGCCACCCACCCGGTCTACGGCGTGATGGCGCGAGCATTGCGCGCCGGCCATTCCTTCCCGGCCGCCTGGCTCTGGGGCATGCTCGAAAATCGCCTGTACGAGGCTCTTCAATTCCTGTGGGAACAGGCGTTGACCATGTCGGAAGCGGAATTTCGTCCCCTCCTCGAATCGCAAATACGCGCCCTGGCGCAGCGAATTAATGCCTCACTCCAGACGTGATGGAAAGGGAACGTATGCCTTCCAGCCTCGATGCTCTGAATCGTTTTTGCCTTCCCGATTACCCTGCCCGACGCCCCTTTGCCAGTTTCCTGCCGGGGATTGCCGGCCCGCTGGGAATCCCCTTGTGGGCTTTCTACGTCAATCGGGGGCAGGGGATTGCCGCCTTTGGGGTGCAAAGCAAGGATCATCCCTTGATGGAATATCAGCCGGCGCAGCGCGCCTATCAGACGACGCCCTTGTTGGGTTTCCGTACCTTCCTGCGTGTCCAGCGGGAGGGGCAAACGTGGCTCCACGAGCCGTTTTCACCCTGGCGAGCGGAAGGCGCACAACGCGATATGTTCATTGGTCTGAATGAACTGGAAATCGAGGAACGGCACGCGAGGCTGGGATTGCAGGTCAACGTACTTTACTTTACCCTGCCGGGTGAGCCATTCGCCGCGCTGGTGCGCCGTGTGACCTTCCGCAACACCGCCGCCTCGCCGCTGACATTAGAGGTCGTGGATGGCCTGCCGGCGCTGCTTCCCTTTGGCGTGGACGATGCCGCCCTCAAGCACATGGGGCGCACTCTGGAAGCCTGGATGGAAGTCGTGCATCATGCCGAACGCCTGCCGTTCTATCGTCTCAAAGCCAGCCCCGGCGATAGCCTCCATGTTCACACCTTCGAGGCCGGTCACTTTGCCCTGGCGGCCCTGCATGGCGAACTGTTGCCGGCGCTCGTTGATCCCGCAGCGCTCTTCGGTGCAGATACGAGCCTGATCTTTCCTCAGGCTCTGGCTACCTCGCCCCTGACCACCATCTTGCAGGCTGAGCAGGTAACCCAGGGACGCACGCCTTGCGCCTTCTTTGCCGCCTCGCTGGAAATCCCTGCCGGCGAGCAACGCGAAATTGTCTCGCTCTACGGTCACATGCCTTCCTGGACCATGCTGACCGAACAGACGCCGCGCCTGCTGGCTTCTGACATGCTGAATACCAAACTGGACGAGGCGCGCCGCCTGGCCCTCGACCTGACCGAGGCCGTCAGCACGCGTTCCGCTTCCCCTCTCTTCGACGCCTATTGCCGTCAGACCTTCCTCGACAACGTCCTGCGCGGCGGCTATCCCGTTATCCTGGGCGGAAAGCATGTCTGTTATCTCTACTCGCGCCGCCACGGCGACCTCGAGCGCGATTACAACCATTTCGTCCTGCCGACCGAGTTCTATTCGCAGGGCGATGGCAACTACCGCGATGTGAATCAGAATCGCCGCAACGATGTCTTCTTTGTTCCGCAGGCCGGCGAGTACAACATTCGTCTCTTCATGAGTCTGATTCAGGCTGATGGCTACAACCCGCTGGTGGTCCAGGGCAGCACCTTTACCCTACCGCCGCAGGCAATCGCTTCACTGGCGCGGCTGGCGGCGGCTCCGCAAGTGCTGGAACCGACTTTGCGCGGCCACTTCACGCCAGGCCAGTTGCTCGCTGTCGCGCAGCGGGCGCAGCTGACCCTGCCGCTCCAGGATTTTCTGGAACAGGTCTTTGCCCAGGCGCAGCCGCATTTCCACGCCGCGCACGGCGAAGGGTATTGGATTGACCACTGGACGTACAACCTCGACCTGATAGAGGCGTTTCTGGCTGTCTTCCCGGAAAAACGAGAGTGGCTGTTGTTCGACGCGCCACCGTTGCCTTTCTACGACAATGCCGTGCGTCTCCGGCCGCGCGCCGAGCGCTTTGTGCTGGACGCAGGCCGCCCGCGTCAGTTAAATCCGCTGGTGTACGATGAGGAGAAGGCGGCGCGCATCGCCGCGCGCACGCAGGACGCGCACTGGGCGCGCTGTCGCCAGGGACGCGGCGAGGTTTTCCGCCTGCCGTTGTTCTCAAAATTGGCTCTGCTGGCCCTCATCAAGTTTGCCACGCTGGACCCGGCGGGCATGGGCATTCAAATGGAAGCCGGCCGGCCCGGCTGGTGCGATGCTCTCAACGGCCTGCCGGCGCTCTTTGGCTCGTCCATGGCAGAAACGTATGAACTGCTGCGGCTGGTGGAGTTTTTGACGCGCGCCCTGACCGATTTCCCGCGCACAGTCGTGCTGCCGCGTGAGGCCGCTGGACTGCTGCGGGCCATACGCACTGTACTGCGGCAGAATCTCCCTCCCTTTGCCGCCTGGGAGCGCCTTTCCGAGGCGCTGGAGGCCTATCGCGCCGCGACCCGGCTGGGCTTCGACGGCGCCACCCGGCGCGAGACGTTGACCGACATCCTCGCCGGCATGAAAGAACGCCTGCAAGACGGGATTGCGCGCGCCGAGGCCAGCATGGGTGGCCTGCCTCCCACGTACTTTGTTCATACCGCGCGCGCCTGGGAAGAAACCGGGCAGAGGGATGATCAGGGACGCCCCCTGATTCGCGTGACTGCCTTTGAGGTGACGCCGCTGCCGCTCTTCCTGGAGGGAGCGGTGCGCCGCCTGAAGACGCTCGAACAAGAGCAGGCGCGTACACTGTACCTGCGCCTGCGTGCCAGCGACTTGTTCGACCGCAAACTCGGCATGTACCGTCTCAACGCCAGTTTGCAAGACTGGCCGCACGAGATTGGGAGAGCGCGCGCCTTCCCTCCCGGCTGGCTCGAAAACGAATCCATCTGGCTGCATATGACCTTCAAGTATCTGCTGGAACTGTTGCGCGCTGGCCTGTATGAGGAGTTCTTCAGCGACCTGCAGGCCACTCTGCCGCCTTTCCTTGATCCTGCCATCTATGGCCGCAGCCCGCTGGAGAATTCTTCCTTCATCGTCAGCAGTGCTCACCCCGATCCCACGCTGCACGGCGCCGGCTTTGTTGCCCGGCTGAGTGGCTCGACCGCCGAGTTTCTGAGCATGTGGGTCCACATGACCGCCGGCCCGCAGCCGTTCCGTCTGCACGATGGCGCGCTCATCCTGGCCTTGCGCCCGCTTCTGCCCGGCTGGTTATTCGATGCCAGTGGCCAGTTTACGTTCCGCTTCCTGAATCACTGTCGCGTCACCTGTCACAATCCCACGCGCGCCGATACCTTCCGCAAAACGCCCTCCCGCTTTCTCCTCCATCTGGCCGGTGGCGACACAGTGACGATCGAGGGCGAGTATATCCCCGCCCCCTATGCCGCGCAGGTGAGAGAGGGCAAGATACCCGCGCTGGAGGTGTTCCTGTGAATCAGGTTCCGTTTGGCTGGCGTTTTCTGGATGAGGCAGGCACATTTGAACTGGTTTCGCCTCATGAAACCAGTTATCTGTACTTTCCTCTGGTCAATCAGGCGGGCATGATGTCCTGCGTTACCCCAACCTTCCACGGCGACGCCAAGATTGACCAGAACGCATTTCTCCTGTTGCCGGTTTCCGTGGAAGACCTGCACAGCAACCGGGCGGCGCGTAATTTCTGGGTGCTCGTGGACGGTGAACCCTGGTCGGTCACCGGCAACAGCGCGGCGCAAGTCGGGCAGCGCTTCTCCGGGGTTGAGGAACCGGTTGTCCTGCGCGCCGGCCTGCTCTGGCAGACGGTCACACGCCGTCATGTGCGACAAGGTCTGCGCGCCGCAGTGACCGCCTTTGTGCCGGCAAGCGAGGACCGGGTTGAGTTGATGCGCATCGTGTTGACGAACGATGGCAACCGTCCCTTGACGTTGACTCCGACCGCGGCCATCCCCATCTTTGGACGTTCGGCAGATAACCTGCGCGACCACCGCCACGTCACTTCCCTGCTCCATCGCACAACTTGTCACCAGCATGGCGTCGTCGTCTGCCCCACGCTTTCGTTCGATGAACGCGGGCACACGCTCAACCGCCTGCGTTACGCCGTGCTGGGTGCGGAGGGGGATGGCCGTCCGCCGCTGGGGTTTTTCCCGCTGGTGGAAGATTTCATCGGCGAGGGCGGGACGTTCGACTGGCCGCGCGCGGTTGTCGCCAATCTCCCCCCCACGCAAGGCGCAGGCCCCGCCCCCGATGGCTTTGAATCCATCGGCGCCTTGCGTTTCGCCGACCGCGTGCTCGCGCCAGGCGAATCGGCCACCTATATCCTGCTCCTGGCGGTTCTTTCGCCGGAGCAGGAAGTGAGCGACTTGCTCGCCCGCTATGCTTCGGCAGAGCGCTTTGAGGACTGGCTGCACCAGACTCAGGCCTTCTGGCAACAAAAATTGAGTCCCTTGCGTTTCAAGACCGGCGACGAGCGTTACGACGGCTGGCTGAAATGGGTCACCCTGCAACCGATTCTGCGACGCTGGATGGGGAATTCGTTCCTCCCGTACCACGATTACGGGCGTGGCGGGCGCGGCTGGCGCGACCTCTGGCAGGATGCCCTGGCGCTCCTGCTGACCGAAGGTGAGGGCGTGGCCGAAATGCTCTGGCAGAACTTTGCTGGCGTCCGCATGGATGGCAGTAATGCTACCATCATCGGCCATCGCCCCGGCGAATTTAAGGCCGACCGCAACAACATTCCGCGCGTCTGGATGGACCACGGCGCCTGGCCATTGCTCACGGTCCGTCTGTATCTGGACTGGAGCGGCGACCTCTCTTTCCTGCTCAAAGAACAAACGTACTTCAAAGACCATCTCACCCATCGTTGCCGTCAGGTGGATACGCGCTGGTCGCCAGAACAGGGCCTGTGCCTGAAAACCGAATCTGGCCATCTGGCGCAGGGTACGCTGCTGGAACATTTGCTCATTCAGCACCTGACGGCTTTCCACAATGTGGGCGAGCACAATGTCATTTTGCTCGAAGGCGCCGATTGGAATGACGCGCTCGATATGGCCCCCCGGCGAGGCGAGAGCGTGGCCTTTAGTGCCCTCTACGCCGCTAACCTGCGCACCTTGAGCGAGTTGTGCCTGGCACTGGCCAGTCAGGGCGTGACCACTGTGCCCCTGGCCGAGGAAGTGACCCTTTTGCTGGCACCGCTCGACGATACCTCGGTGGAAGCCAAACGTCGTCGCCTCCAGGAGTATTTCGATCGCGTTGCCCATACTGTCACTGGCAGGAAAGTCTCCCTGCCCTTGACCGCGCTGGCCGACCGTCTGCGCGCTCAGGCTGATTGGTTGACGGCGCATCTGCGCCGTCAGGAGTGGCTGACCAATGGGGAGGGGTTTGGCTGGTTTAACGGTTACTACGATGATGACGGTCAGCGGGTGGAGGGCGACTTCCCAGGCGGTACGCGGATGACGTTGACCGCTCAGGTGTTCGCGCTGATGAGCGGTGTGGCGGATGAGGAGCAGGCGCGCCAGATCGTCCGCGCCGCGGATCGTTATCTATACGATGAGCGTGTCGGCGGCTACCGTCTCAATACGGATTTTCGTGAATTGAAAACCAATCTGGGGCGGGCATTCGGTTTCGCCTTCGGCCATAAAGAGAACGGCGCCATGTTCAGCCACATGGCGGTCATGTACGCCAATGCGCTCTACCGGCGCGGTCTGGTAGCCGAGGGCTGGCGGGTTCTGGAAGGAATCTATCGTCAGAGTCAGGACTTTGCGCGCAGTCGCATGTACCCCGGTCTGCCGGAGTACTTCAACGCGCGTGGTCGGGGGATGTATCCGTACCTGACCGGCTCAGCGGCCTGGTATCTTCTTACCCTGCTGACCGAGGCCTGTGGCGTGAAGGGCCGGCTGGGCGATCTGGTGTTGGCGCCGCGCTTCGTCGCCGAGCAATTCGCTGGCGGCGACAGGTTGTCGGTGCACACGGTCTTTGCCGGCCATGCGTTGGAGATTCAATACGAAAACCCGTTGCGCCTGTCTTACCCTGCTTACCGTATCCTCTCCGTGGAGGTCAATGGGCAGGAGCACGCCGTGACCGCAGGTGGTGACGAAGTTGTCTTTGCACGTCAGGAGGTAATAGCCTGGCCTGAAACAACGCGTCTTATCGTCCGTCTGGGGAGGCAGGAAAATTGAGGGACAGGCGAAGCGTGCCCGATTACAGGTATAATCAGGTTTGTGAAACGGTTTCTCCTGTCTTTGCTTTTTCTGGTTAGCCTGACGGCGTTCGACGTATCTTTTGCCCCACGCGATGCTGCTGAGCCGGAAGCCGGTTCGGTGCTCTGCCCACCGGATATTTACCCCGTGGCGCCCGATGGTTGCTTGCCGTTGGGGCCTTCTCAAACGCTCGCGGCATGGGCGCAGCAGGGCATTCTCTATCCCCTTCGGCCTTTGCCGGCGTACTCTCCCAATCCTGATCTGAATAATGTTCCCTATCGTTACTATCGCGCGGCTGACGATGCGGTCGTGTATCTGTTTTCCTCGCTGGAGGAGGCGATGGCAGGGGAGATTTCGGCGCAGTCGTTGGGCGTTGGACGCAAGTACTTTTCCTATCAGGAACGACTGGACACAGACGCTGGTGTCTTTTATCATCTGCGCAGTGGTCTCTGGATTCGGGGCGGGGCCGGTTCGGCTGTGGGGCTGCCCATGCCTTTCCAGGGGCTGCTTTTCAGTTCCGCGCCACGTAACGCTTTCGGCTGGATACTGGGGGAGGCCAGAAGCCGTTCAGCGCCGGCCTTCAATGCCAGCCTGACGGGCCGCAGGTATTACCGCTTCCAGGTGGTACAGGTTTATACCAGGCAAGAGGTCAATGGCACCGGTTGGGTACTCATCGGTCCAGATGAATGGGTGGAAGATCGCCTGATCGCTGTTGCCACGCCGCGGCGTACCCCACCGGCCGGTGTGAACGCGGGTCGCTGGATTGAGGTAGATTTAGCCGAACAGACTTTGACCGTTTATGATGGTGGTCGGCTTGTCTTTGCTACGCTGGTCTCTACCGGCGTCGAGCCTTACTGGACACGTCCCGGTCTTTTTCGAATTTACCAGAAGAAGGAAGCCGAGACCATGCGTGGGGCATTCGCTGCAGACCGCTCCGACTTTTACTATCTGGAAGATGTTCCCTGGACGATGTATTTTGATGAGGAGCGGGCGTTGCATGGGGCATACTGGCATGCCTTTTTTGGCTACCCCACCTCGCATGGCTGCGTCAATCTCTCACCGGGCGATGCGCACTGGCTGTTCGATTGGGCGGTGGAAGGCGATTGGGTATATGTCCATGATCCTTCCGGACGCACGCCGACTGACCCTGCGCTCTATGGCAGCGGCGCTCCCTGAAGGACAGGCCATGACAGGGCCTGTCACTGGCCCGGAGGCACGTGTGCACGCAAAAGTTGTCAGACGGAAAGAGGTAGGGCGGTGCGGTGCTGACAGAGGGTTTGCCACTGACCGCTTAGCCAGGCAGCCCGTGCTTTGGCGGTACGGATAGCGCCTTCCACCAGCCACTGAGCGCCAGGTAATTTGAGGCGTTGGGTGACAATTTGTTTGCATCCGCTCTCAATGACACCACTGCCAATGAGGAGACCTTGTTCCCGGAATTTTTGATAGCGCATGCGTTCCGAATGTTCCGAGAAATAACGCACATTTCTGGCTGCTGCTTCACAGCGGTCTTGTAGTGCCTGGCAAGCCAGGACGACTTCTTCCACTTGGCCTTCCCATAGTGCTTGCTTGGTTTCTTCTAACCAGGCTTGTTGTTCAGTTTCGCCGTCAAATGCGGCTCGGGCCACTTCTTCAAGATGTTCTTCCGCATGATACCAATCCACAATTTGAATCGCATCTGGGAAATAGGTCTGTACCAGGTTCCAAATCCAGGGAGCACCGTCACCCAGGAACACCACCCTTGAACAACAATCCGCATAGCGTTGACAGCCGGTTGCCCATAAAAGTTTTCCGAAACGTTCGCTGTCGCAGATGTCACAAGCATACTGTTTGCGGATGGCTCGGCGGGGTACTTCCTGACGAGCCACCTTTTGGCGTTGGCGTACCCTTTGTTGGGCAGGGGATACTTCTTCTGCTTCAAACCATACCAGGCATTTGACATCCCGCCAATCTTCATGGGGTTCTTTCGGCTGGCCTGCTTTTGGGCGCGGTTCAGTACGTGCTTTGGCGGCGTCAATAGCGCAGTAAAGTGTGTCCGCTACAGGCTCGTTTTGACGTTGATGCATTTGCAGCCAATCTTCTTGTTGACTTTGAGCAATCCATTCCCTTTCCATCGTTGTCATCAATTCTCCCATCCGCTCCGTTTCTTGACGAACCGTGTTCTCTGACACTTCAAATAACAAAAACTCTTTCAACCAGGCGCAACTTTCTTCAAACGAGAACTGTATCCCGGCCAAGCTCAACAAGTTTGACAACCCTATCGTGACTGCGCCAGGTTTCAACCCTAATTCTTCATCCAGCGGAGCTTTGCCCTTCCCGCACCTACAACCACTGTAGTATGCCCGCTTATACGTTACCCGCCCAAAGACCGTTATCACCGTTGCCGGCCTTCGAGCAACGTAATGTAATGTGCCACCACAATCACAGGGAATTTCCCGCTCTTGGGGTTCCCCCTGCGCATCCAGAATCATTTGTAAGCTCTGTCGGCCCACTTCCTGTAAGAGTTCGCGCATTCCCTGCTCGATTTCGCCAACGTGCTGGCCTTTTTCCAGCGTCTCTATAAATAGAGTTGCAACCTGTTGAGCCAGAATTTGTATGCTTTTTGGGTTATACTTTGACATGGCAGAACCTCGCATAGGATTGGGTTTCTCCTAATATTTTTACCGCAGGTTCTGCCTCTTTTTCTCATCATTTT
>DAOTVX010000029.1:0-23396 GCA_034436275.1 Anaerolineales bacterium
TGCCGTGATCTATTGGAGGGTGAACCGTCAACGAATGCCGGATCACGAATAAACGCATCGCCGCGCCGCATGCGTTGATTCGCTGTAACTGCCCGCCCACCATGTCATTGCGAGCCGTTTTTTGGCGCAGCAATCTCAAGTTCCACAGAAGCAACAAGAACATTCATGGGACTGACGTAAAGTTTCTTTCTCTTTGTGTCTTCGAGTCTTTGTGGTGAAAAAAGAATAAACCACCACGGCACAAAGCCACAAAGTTTTTCCTCGCTCCTCGTTCGCTGACGGCGACGGCCCACTCCCCAACGGGCTGGAAAGCCCGTCCTACGAAAGCCCGTGCTACGGGCGTCCGCGTCACATTCGTTGATTCGTTCCCCATTCGTGGACGGTCTGCTCCCGACGGGCTGGAAAGCCCGTCCTACGAAAGCCCGTGCTACGAAAGCCCGCGCTACGGGCGTCCGCGCCGCATTCGTTTATTCGTTTTCCCATTCGTGGACGGTCTGCTCCTGACGGGCTGGAAAGCCCGTCCTACGAAAGCCCGTGCTACGAAAGCCCGTCCTACGGGCATCGCGCTGCATTCGTTGATTCGTTCCCCCATTCGTGGACGGTCTTCCCCAACAGGCTGACGGTATGGGACGCGTTTTTTCCATCATCAGAGCGTCCTCGCCATCGCGATAGTATTTTGGCCAGACCTCAAGGGGGGAATAACCGGCTTTCTCATACAAACGAATGGCGGCCCAGTTCGACATACGCACGCACAGGCGCAAATGGGGCTGCGTCAGGCGGTTTTCGCAGGCAGTCAGCAGCGCCAGGCCGATGCCCTGCCGCCGGTAGGCCGGCAGAACCCCCAGTGTGGCAATCCAGGCTGTGTTTTCCTGTGGGCGCGGGTCACCAGCAACAAAGCCGACCATGGCGCTCTGGATGACCGCCTTGAGGCGCACCACGTTGGGCAACGTCAGCACGGCGATTAAATCCAGCAGGGGCCAGTGGTCATCCGCAAAACATGCCTGTTCCACCTGGCGCAGCTCGGCCAGATCACGCCAGGTGGCGGGTACAATGATTATCTCCGCCATACGCCGACAAAAGGGAGGCCTCCCGCCACGGCGCGACGAGAGGCCTCACCGTCTGGCTCATACGTGCCTATTTGCTCCGGACGAAGTTCTCGAGCATACTGGTAAATTCCATCGGGAAGATGAACTTGGTCGAAGCGCCCTGTCCCAGGGCCTTGAGCGTTTCGAAATACTGTAGCGTCATGGTCTTTTGATCGACGGTCTTCGCTGCGGCAAAGATTTTCTCTAACGCGACCGCGAAACCTTCGGCGCGCAGGATTTGCGCCTCGCGTTGACCTTCGGCCTCGAGGATGGCCGCCTGCTTGGCGCCTTCCGCGCGCAGGATGGCGGCCTGCTTCTCGCCTTCCGCCACGTTGATCGCCGCCTCGCGGGTACCGTTCGATTCGGTCACTACCGCGCGCCGCACACGCTCAGCCGACATCTGACGATTCATCGCCTCCTGCACCTCGCGCGGCGGGATGATTTCCCGAATCTCGACGTTGGTCACCTTGACGCCCCAGCGTTCCGTCACCTCGTCCAGTTTAATGCGCAGGGTATTGTTGATATGCTCACGCTGGGAAAGCACATCATCGAGTAAAATGCCGCCGATGACGGCGCGCAGCGTGGTGGTCGCCATGCCTTGAGCCGCCATCTCGAAGTTACCTACCTGCAGCACCGATTGCACCGGGTCGAGCACCTTGTAGTACCACAGGAAGTCAATGGAGATGGGCGCATTATCCTTCGTAATCGAGGTCTGATGTGGAATTTCGCGCACCTGTTCGCGCAGGTCAACGCGGATGGCCTTGTCTATGACCGGGATCAGCAGCACCAATCCCGGTCCGCGTGAACCAACACAACGGCCCAGGCGGAAGACAACCAATCGCTGGTACTCATTGACCACGCGAATGGCGCTCATCACACCGATGATCAGGACAGCGACAACAAACGCCACCAGACAGAAGAGCCAGGTAAGATCCATGATTTGCCTCCTTCACCAGGAAAAGATGAGTTACGGTTTGACTTTTTCGACGATGAGGACAAAGCCCTCTCGTCCGATCACCCGTACCGTCGCGCCGGCGGGAATGGCCTTCTCGCTCCGCGCGCTCCACAGTTCGCCGGCGACCTGCACCGACCCACTCTCGCGGATATCCGTTTTGGCCTCACCCAGTTGACCAACCAGAGCCTGCAAGTCATGCCGGGGCGGCGCCTGCTGAGCCTGCAGGGTCTTGCTGGCAGCAATCCAGAGAAACCCACCAGCCAGCGCAGAAACGATCAGCGCCAGCAGGGGATTCACCGCCGGCAGCCAGCCCCCCTCCGCATTGAACAGGTATATCGAACCAAGCAAAACGCCGAGGATACCTGTCGCGAGCCAGATTTTCCGTCTGGGCTGCCGTGTAGCGTAGATAAATGGGACGACACTCGCCACCAATACTACCAGCGCCCAGGGGTTCAATCCAACGCGATAGATGACATAGGCTGTCAACGCCAGAAAAAAGAACGCGCCAACTTCCAGAGCACCCGTGCCGGGCGTCAGAATAGCCAGCAACATCAGCACCGCGCCGACGATGAGCAACACATACGCCGTATTCGGATTGAGCAAAATCTCCATCGAGCCCTCCTGACAAAAGCGGATGCATTCATTATACCCGTAATTGCTCTGTTTATTGTACGTGCGCAGGAGGAAAAAGCCGCGCTGCCCGCCGGATAGCCTTCCCAACCATCCAACAACCGGCCCGCAAGCATCCATGTTCGCGAGCGTACAGTCTGTTACCCACGCGAAAGGCCTTTCCCACCTCTGCTGCGGGTGTGGCGCATTTTTTCGGCGAAAACGTAATGACCTGCCGTAATCGTATTGATGGCAAACCGTCAACGGATACCTGACCACGAATAACCACGCCGCATTCGTTTATTCGTTCCCCCTAACTACTCAGCCATGTCATTGCGAGCCGTTTTTTGGCGAAGCAATCTCCCCTTTATCAGGCTAAACGGACCGCCTGGGAATTGCTTTGTCGCAAAGAACGCTCCTCGCAATGACATCCACAACGGTTTTGAGACAGGGCTAAATAGTTACCGTTTCCCATTCGTGGACGGTTCCCCAACGGGCTGGGAAGCCCGTCCTACGGTCGTCTGCCGTTCGCTGCCTCTCAATTGACAGTTCTTCAGGCAAGGCATAAAATGAAATCCAGGCGCACGAGGAATTGCAACCATGCCCCTGACGCAGAAAACAATTGCCGGCAGCCCGGGATTCTGTACCTTCCCATGCCGGCCTGCAGCGAAATCCGCCGACGCGCAAAGCGGGTTTCGCCCAACCGCGCCGGCGTCTATCCTTCATTCCTCACCACCGACTTCCTCAATCCCTTCTTCCTCCCAATCGCCCAATGTACAGGAGCAACCCCATGATTGACGTTCAATCCTTCGGCACGCGTTTGAAAGATAATCTGGAAAAGGTTATCGTTGGCAAGTCACAGACTGTAGAACTGACGCTCATTGGCCTGCTTTGCCAGGGACATCTTTTGATCGAAGACGTACCGGGCGTGGGCAAGACCATGCTGGCACGCAGTCTGGCCAGGTCCCTGGGCTGTTCGTTTCAGCGCATTCAGTTCACGCCGGATATGCTCCCCAGTGACGTCACGGGCGTTTCCATCTACAACCAAGCCAAAAAGACTTTCGAGTTCCGTCCCGGCCCGATCTTTGCCCAAATCGTGCTGGTGGACGAGATCAACCGTGCCACGCCCAAGACTCAGGCCGCCCTGCTCGAAGCCATGGAAGAGCGTCAGGTCACCGTGGACGGCGTGACCCGCGCGCTGCCGAAACCATTCATGGTACTGGCCACACAGAATCCTATCGAATACGAGGGCACTTTCCCGTTGCCGGAGGCACAACTGGACCGTTTCCTGATGCGCGTCCGGCTGGGGTATCCAGCACAGGCAGACGAAATCGAGATACTTGAACGTCAGCAATTCCGTCATCCTATCGAAGAGCTGGAGCCGGTGGCACAGGTTGAGGAACTTCTGGCGGCCATGGAAAGCGTGAAGCAGGTCTTTATGGCAGCATCGCTGAAAAAATATGTGGTGGAATTGATACACCGCACCCGCGAAAACAGCGATGTCTACCTGGGGGCCAGCCCGCGTGGTTCGCTGGGGCTGTACCGCGCGGCGCAGGCGCGCGCCGCTTTGCATGGCCGTGACTACGTGCTGCCCGATGACATCAAAGCCCTGGCAACAGCGGTACTGGCGCATCGGATCGTGGTCTCGCCGGCGGCGCGTTTACGCGACTTGAGCGCAGAGCGTATCCTGAATGAAATCCTGGAGACTCTGCCCGTGCCTGGTGGAGAATACGAGGAGATGCGGCGGAAATGAGGCTGGCCCGTGCCGGACGCGCCGCGCTGCTGGTTCTGCTGATGCTCGGCGTCTTCGGCTGGGCAGTAAGTGGCGCGGAGTACTTCCTGCGCCTGGCATATCTGACGGCGCTCTTGCTGCTCGGCAGCGCTTTCTGGGCAAGACAGGCGCTGCGAGGCATCTCCCTGCAACGCACGGCGCGTCTTTTACGGGCAACGGTGGGAGAAATCATTGAAGAACGCTTCGAGGTAATCAACGCTGGTCGCTGGCCCTGTCTCTGGCTGGAAATTCGCAATCAATCGTCACTCCCGCTGGCGGGCGGCTCACGCCTGGTGACCAATCTGGGCCCCCATCATCGCCGTTTCTACACCGCGCGCCATTTGCTGCTCGAACGCGGCCTGTATCCCCTGGGACCAACGTTGCTGACAAGCGGCGATTTATTCGGTCTCTTCCTGCGCCACCGCCTGGTGCCTGCCGCCGAACGGCTGCTGGTGTTGCCGATGCTGTTCGATTTACCTCACTTCTCCACCGTGCCCAGCCCTCTGCCAGGAGTCAGACTGGCGCGCCGTAACACGGCGGATCTGACACCACAGACGACCGGCCTGCGCGAGTACATGCCGGGCGATCCGCTGAAGCGCATTCACTGGCCCGCCACAGCGCGCTACCATCGCCTGATGGCCAAAGAGTTCGAGCAGGAGAGCGAGGCCACGGTGTGGATCTTTCTGGATGCCCAACGTGCGATCCAGACTGGACGACCGCGTTCACCGCTGACCTGGGATGGGCGCGGCTGGCGGGCAGAAGAGGTCACGGTGCGGCTGGCCGAGGACACGCTGGAATATGCCGTCAGCGCGGCGGCTTCGCTGGCGCGTTGTCTCCTGCGTCAACGCTGTCCGGTGGGCCTGGCCTGTTCTACTGCCAGGCCGGTCATCCTGCCGCCAGATCGCGGCGATCGGCAGGTAGATCGAATTCTCGAAACGTTGGCCCTCCTTCAGGCCGACGGCGAATTGCCGTTTGAGAGTCTGGTTTTCCAGCAGGGGCGTTTCCTGTCGCGCGGCAGTCATCTCATTCTGATTACGCCAACCGCGCGCCAGAGTTTTCTCGTTGCCATCGAGGATTTGCTCGAACGCCGTCTGTATCCGCTGGTTGTCCTGCTGGATGTCCAGAGTTTCGGCGGGACAAGGAGCAATCAGGAACTGGCACTTGCCCTGCGGCAGCGCGGCGTGGCTGTTTGTCAGGTACGTTGTGGTGACGATCTGGGCCAGGTGTTACGCTGGGAAAAGTCGTTCAGAGCGTCTGAAGGTTTGCCAGCGATGCGGCCAGGCGCTTGAAACCAACCGATTCGAAGAAAATTTCAACTGTTTCATCCCCATCCTGCCAGCGTGAGGTCAGCACAATTCCTTCTCCCCACACCGGATGACGGACGCGCATTCCGGCGCGGAAGCGAAGCGATGGCATGGCCGGCGCGGCACGAGCAGCTTCATTGCCGGTGCGAGAGGCGGCGCGCCCGTTCGACCGTCCCCGGCGGCCATGACCGGCCAGCAACTCGGCCGGGATGTCATCCAGAAAGCGCGAGGGAAGCGTCTCCTCGGCATAGCCGCGCGAGCCGCGTTGCAGGGCGCGCACCAGATACAGGCGGTCTTTGGCGCGGGTAATGCCAACGTAGAAGAGCCGACGTTCTTCCTCCATCGCCTCCGGGTCATCAAACGAACGGCTGTGAGGCAACAGCCCGTCATCCAGACCGACAATGAAGACCACGCCGAATTCCAGCCCCTTGGCCGCATGCAGCGTCATCAATGTTGGCGCGTTCACGCCGGCGGCCAGCGTATCCTGATCGGACACCAGGGCGACGCTTTCCAGGAAGTCAGTCAGCGAGCGGTTCTCAAACTCGAGCGTCAGGCGGCGCAATTCCTGGACGTTTTCCCAGCGGTCGGCGCCTTCCTCGCTCCCGTCGTGGATGTACTCGCGGTAGCCGGTATCCCGCAGCACACCGTCGAACAGTTCCGTGATCGTCGCTCGCGCAGCCGCGGCGCGCCATTTGCTCAACAGAGCCCCAAAATCCGCCAGCGGCAACGCCGCACGACCGGCAAATTGCGACCAGAACGGCGAAACATCGCCGCGCGCCAGGTCCATCAACACCATCCCCGGCGCCAGGTTGGCGGCGCGCGCCGTCAGGTGTAAGGCCAGCAGCGTTTTTTCGCCAATGCCGCGCGGCGGAACGTTAATGACGCGATCCAGCGCCAGTTCATCCGCCGGGTTGTGAATCAGACGCAGATACGCAATGAGATCCTTGACCTCACGCCGACCATAGAAGCGTTGTGCCCCCACCAGCCGGTAGGGAATGTGAGCGCGCAGGAATGCCTCTTCCAGTAAACGCGATTGGGCGTTCGTGCGATACATCACGGCGCAATCGCCAGGCATGACGACGTTGCCCGTGATCAGACTGGCGATGGTCTCCACAACAAAAGACGCCTCGCCGTAATCATCAAAGGCTTCATAGTAAAAGATTTTCTCGCCAGCCCCACGCTCGGTAAAAAGACGTTTTGGATGCCGGTGGGGGTTGCGGTTGATGACGGCCATCGCCGCGTCCAGAATCGTCTGCCGCGAACGATAGTTTTGCTCCAGCAGCACAATCTGCACTTCCGGAAAATCCTGCTCGAAACGCTGGATATTTCGGTAATCCGCGCCACGCCAGCGATAAATGCTCTGGTCCTCATCACCTACACAGAAAATGTTCCCGTGCCCCGAGGCCAGATGTTTCAGCAACGCATATTGCGCCAGGTTGGTATCCTGGAATTCGTCCACCAGCACATGTTGAAATCGCCGGGCATATTTTTCGCGCACCTGTGGGAATCTGGCCAGGAGATAGTCGGTCCAGAGCAGGAGATCGTCGAAATCTACTGCATTGTTTTGCTGCAGAAGTTCCTGATAACGGGTATAGATGCGCCGGACCACCTCGTCGCGGTAGTTCTGGATGGGGTAATCTTGCGGGAAAAGTAAGGCATTTTTGGCATTGGAAATAGCCGCGTGTACCGAGGGTGGACGATAACTTTTTTCGTCCAGATTCAGGTCGCGGATGGCCGCTTTGATCAGGCGCTGCTGATCGTCTTCATCATAGATGACGAAGTTCGCGTCGAAAGGCAAATTATCAGTCTCCCGGCGCAGAATGCGCGCGCAGGTGGCATGGAAAGTACCCAGCCAGAGGCCTTCCGCCGCCTGCTCGCCAAGCATGTTGCGCACCCGTTGTTCCATTTCGCGGGCGGCCTTGTTCGTGAACGTCATAGCCAGGATTTGCCAGGGACGGACGCCGCGTTCGGCGATGAGGTAAGCAATCCGCTGGGTCAGGACGCGCGTTTTGCCGGACCCCGGGCCGGCCAGCACCAACACCGCGCCATCGCCGACAGTAACGGCCTGTCGCTGTTGCGGATTCAGTGAGTTCAGGAACTCCATAGCACTCGCAAGGGTGAACGATGTTCCTTTTGACAAACCATTTCCAAGAGGATAACCTGCGCTCCCGCCAGGGATCGCCCGCGAATGACGTCAGCGCTCGCGTCCCGCCCGCTCAGGCGCCAGCCGCTTTCTCCGCGCCTGCTGCGCCTGCCTTTCAGCCGTAGAAAGATAACCAGGGGAAGCAGGGAAAATCAGGGAGCAGGCCTTCCCCTGCTCCCTGACATGATTACTTGCTCGCCAGGATTAACTGCCGCACCTCTTCCAGTTTACCCGCCGAGCCGAGTTTCTCGTTTTTATGAGCAATGAACTTGGCGTATTCCGCCATGAAGATTTTGCCGGGATCGCGCAGGTCGAACTTCTCCGGGTAATCGCGGAAGAATTCGCGGTGGACGCGCGTCCAGACCAGGCGGCCATCGGTGTCAATGTTGACCTTCGTCACGCCCAACCGGGCAGCGCGCTTGAATTCATTTTCATCCACGCCGCGCGCGCCTTTCAAATTCCCGCCGGCGGCGTTAATGCGCGCCACTTCTTCCTGCGGCACTGAACTGGAACCATGCATGACCAGAGGGAAGCCCGGCAGGCGTTTTTGAATTTCCTCCAGCACATCAAAATGCAGTTTTTGATCGCCGCTGAACTTGAAGGCGCCGTGGCTGGTGCCGATGGCGCAGGCCAGCGAATCGCAACCGGTCAATTCAACGAACAATTTGGCCTGATCGGGATTGGTCAATTTGGCGTTGCCTTCGTCCACCTTGACATGCTCTTCCACGCCTCCCAGCTGGCCCAGTTCCGCCTCGACCACAATACCGCGCGCGTGAGCGGCTTCCACGACCCGACGCGTGATTTCGACATTCTTCTCGAACGGCTCATGGCTGGCGTCAATCATGACGCTGCTGTAAAACCCGCTTTCAATACAATCATAGCAGGTCTGCTCATCGCCATGGTCGAGATGAACAGCAAAGATGGCATCGGGGAAAATTTCATCGGCGGCACGAATTAATGCCTCGAGCATCTTCTTGTGGGTATAGGAGCGGGCGCCTTTACTGATTTGCACGATAAACGGCGCCTGGCTATCCATGTTGCCGCGGAACAACCCCATCGTCTGCTCAAGGTTGTTAATGTTGTAGGCCCCAATCGCATATTTCCCGTAGGCCGCTTGAAACAATTGTTTGGTGGTGACAATCATCGCACACTCTCCTGGACGAGAAGGTATCGGTTCCCGAGGAAACCAGCCCAATTATACTGCAAAGCGCTTCCTGACAGGGGAAAATGTTCTCGGTCCTCGCCTTCTCGTGGCCCTGGGCCTCCGCCGTTGCTCCCCTGCCAATCGCCCTACCCCTGGCCGGCGCCGGAGGCGAGACGATCAATCACGCGGGCCCCAGGGGATAGTCGGCGGCGGCGCCGTCGGGCGCAACCAGCTCAATGCCCGTCCGCCGCGCTCTGGCCGGAGGCGCTCAAAGCCGATCAACACCATGCTGAGCGCCAGCAGGCCCGCTCCGACCCATTGCCAGACAACCAGTCGTTCATGCAGCCACACCATACTGACAAACAGCGTTACCAGCAACTCGCTCAGCCCCAGGAGCGCCGTTTGCAAACCGCCCAGGTGCTTGACTCCCAGGAAGAGCGTCAGGCGAGAAAAGAAGGTTACCAGCGCCAGCCCCAGGACAGGCAACCAGGAAGCCTGCGCTGGCGGCAGGCGATGGTCAAAAATGAGATAAGCCGGCACGACGACCGCGCTCATCGCCAGCAGTGTATAGAGCGTCACGGTCGGCGCGGGAATATCGAAGAGCACGCGCTGATTGATGGGTAAATGCAGGGCATACAGCGCCGCCGCCCCCAGCATCAACGCCACGCCAGCCCAATCCAGACCATGGGGGTGTGCGCGCGTCACCAGCGATACACCAAGAACGGCCAGCAGAATGCGGAGGTGGGTCAACTTTTCGGGTGGTTGGTGGTCAAACACCAGCCAGATGGCCAGAAAGACCGGGTAGAGCGAATAGAGCAGCTGCCCGACGCTGGCGCTCAAACGCCCCAGAGCAAGGTAGTACAACAGTGACCCCAGGCCATTGATCGCTCCCGCCAGCGAACAGCCCAACAAACCAGCCGGATAAATATAGAGGAATTGACGGTTAAACAGGAGAACGATAATCAGCAGCAACAAAGCCGCCAGCACGGTGCGCACGGCTACCACCAGCAACGGCGAAAAGCCGAGCATGATGGCCGCTTTCCCGAAAACCGGCGTCATACCCAAAAAGAGCGCCGAAGCCAACGCCGCGCTCACGCCAATCTTTCGCTTGCTCGCCGTCATCCCTTTGCCCCCCACACAGTCTTCGACTTACCGCCAGCCGTTTTGCGCCCCCTCCCCTGATCCCGCCAGCACACCATGCCAGTGCCCTGTCCCATACCTCGCGCTCCCATTGAGTTGCTTTGTGACTCTTCTGCAAAAAGGTGTTCTTTTCACTACAGAGACCGTAGAGAGATCACGGAGATTACAAGGTACTTACCTGCCATCTGTCATTGAGATTGCTTCGGGCGAAGAACGCCCTCGCAATGACAACTATGCGAAAATATAACATTGTCGAGTTACCTACCATAAGCGATGAAGAACCTCCTTGCCTCTTGTCACTGCGCGCAAAGCGCATGTCCCGCCTGCCACGAACGGAGCGTGGTGGAGCATAGCGCGGGGGAAGCAATCTCCTGGCAAGTAAGGGGATTGCTTCGCCGCCTTTGGCGGCTCGCAATGACAGGGATGAGCAGGTAGTTACCTTTTGTCCACAAATTTCGCCTGATCCGCGTTGTCTGTGCCGTGGACTTTGTATTTTATTTTATCAGAGAGCGAACCTCTTCCAGCAAATCGTCGCTCATAAAGTCGCCTTTTTGCAACAGAGATTGAATCCGGCCCTTCAGACGAGCCTTTTCCTGAGCCGTCAATTCTTTGGCCGTTGAAACGATGACCGGGATATTCGCCGTCGCCGGCTGGGCTTTGAGCGCATCCAGCACCGCAAAGCCATCCATTTCCGGCATCATCAAATCCAGAATAATCAATTCTGGCAACTGGCGCTGAATCAGTTCCAACCCTTCCCGGCCGCTTCCGGCCTCGTGGATCGTAAAATTCCCCTGCGATTGCAAAATGCGACGTATCAGGCGACGCGCTTCAGGGCTATCGTCAATGATAACAATGTTCGGGAAGCGGTCGGGCGCGATACGGTCGAGGGCCGCCAGCAGACCTTCTTGCGGGGCTTCGGCCATCTGGCGTGAGGGAAGGACGACATTGCGCGCCCAGTTATCGCCGAGGACGAATGGTTCGGCGGGCAGGGTATGCCCGGTACAGTTAACCACTACCACATCCGTCGGCTTGATCACGCCGGCCCGCACCAGTTTAATCAGTCCCGCAAAGGCCACCGCCGCGGCCGGCTCCGAGGAAACTCCTTCCATCTTGGCAAGGATATGCATCGCCCGAAAGGCTTCCTCGTCGCTGACGCTTTCGAAGACACCATGGGTCTCGTCCACCCGGTGGCGCAATAGCGTATAGGTGCGACCGGGATCGCCGGTTGCCAGCGTCTCGATATGGGTGTGCGGGGAAGTCACCGGCACCGCGACTTCCCGCCCCTCCTTCCAGGCCTGCACCATCGGCGCGCAACCTTCGGCCTGAATGGCGGCAATTGCCGGTAGATGGTCTATCATTTTCATTTTCTGTAATTCGGCGAAACCTTTGGCAACCCCCAATGGCCCAATCCCGCCGCTGATAGACTGGATGTACCAGTCGGGAGCGCGGTAACGCGCAACCCGCCTTCCGGATGGTCGGACGGCAGGCCCTAAAAGGGCAGTCAGTTGCTCGGCGATTTCAAAGGCGATT
Source organism: Anaerolineales bacterium (assembly GCA_034436275.1). Lineage (GTDB taxonomy): Bacteria > Chloroflexota > Anaerolineae > Anaerolineales > Villigracilaceae > DAOTVX01. The sequence goes on from DAOTVX010000029.1 coordinate 11,682, forward strand.
GTTTTCATCGCCTCCATCGTAGGCACAGAGCGCGCGCCCAAATCCAGATACAGTCCGCGCTGACGGGCAAACTCAGCTGCCACTTGCTTGGTCTGATCATAGGTGCCAGTCACTTTGACGATTTGCGTGCCGTAGAGGGCAATTTCGCGCATCTTCACCGCCGGCACCAGGCTGGTAACGAAGGCCCACAGTTTAATCCCCACGCGCGCGGCGTAGGCCGAATAGGAAATGGCCACGTTGCCTGTCGAGGCCACCACGACTTCCGTGATCCCGGCTTCTTTCAGCGCTGCAATATTGACCGCCGCCTGCCGATCCTTGAACGAAGCCGTTGGCCCCTGTCGTTCATCCTTGATGAAAATATTGGGGCAGCCAAGCATCATCCCCAGGTTAATGGCTTGAATGAGTGGCGTCCCCCCTTCACCCAGCGAAAGCCCCGGTATCAGGTTGCGCACCGGCAGCAGTTCGCGGTAGCGCCATAGATCGAAAGGCCGGTGAGTCCACTGCAACGGCAGCGTCTTGGCCAGCGTCTCATAATCGTACTCCGCCTCACGCCACTGACTGTTACAACGGGGACAATTGACAGCAGTAGGGAAATAAGGAGCCGTATGGCCGCAATCAATACAGCGAATGACAAAGGACATGGAAACACCTGGTGGCAACGAAGTTTACTGGTTCTGGCCAAGGCGGCGCAGCGCCCGATCCAGCATGGATAACAATTCTTCTTCGCGCAAGGTACTCTTGGCCAGCACCTGTCGGCCAAAGTCGGCCAGTTGCTGACGTTGCTGTGGGGTCAAGTCGGCGCCGCTGACCACCAGCACGGGGATGTCGCTCAATGCCGGCGTGGTGCGCAGTTTCTCCAGGATGGTAAAGCCATCCATTTCCGGCATGAACAGGTCGAGAATGACCGCCTGAGGTGGTTCGGTAGACAGAATCTCCCAGCCCTGCCGCCCACCTTCGGCCAGAATTGCCTTATAGTGGCCACTCCTGGAGAGCATTTTCTCGATCAAGCGCAAGTCCACCGGATCATCATCAATCACCAGCACGTTGCGAATCGAACCATCGGCGTTCAAGCGATTGATGGCATTCAGGAGGTCATCCTCCATAATCGGCTTCACCAGATAATCGGCCGCGCCCAGGCTGAACCCCTTTTCCTGTTCGCTCAAGATGCTACAGACAATCACCGGCGTATGGCGCGTTTCCGAATCGGCCTTGATCTCCTCGAGCACGCTCCAGCCATCCTTGCCGGGCATCATGATATCGAGCGTCACGGCATACGGCTTGAGTTCACGGATCCGCTCTCGGGCGCGCGCGGGGTCGGTCAACCCGATGACCTGATAACCTTGCGGTTGCAGGTAACGCTCATACAGGCTGATGATTTGTGGATCGTCATCAATCGCCAGGATAACCTTTGGCTCGCCGCCTTCTTGTGCCCCGGTAACGGCCGGCAGCGGCAGGGTAAAGTAGAACTTACTCCCCTTACCGACTTCGCTCTCCACGCCAATCCGCCCTCCGTGTAACTCCACCAGTTGACGGGAAATCGCCAACCCCAGGCCGCTGCCACCCGTCTTACGCGTGGGCGAGGTATCCACCTGAGAGAAAGACTTGAACAGTTTGGCCTGGTCTTCTGGAGCAATGCCCGGCCCGGTATCGGTGACGCTGATATAGACTTCTCGTCCGCCGGAAGGCGAGGGCTGTACGTGGGCTTCTACGGTAATGCTACCTTCCTCGGTAAACTTGGCCGCGTTGGACAGGAGGTTGATCAGCACCTGGCGCAAGCGGATCGGGTCCGCGCGGACAATTGGGATATCGTCGGCAACGTTGGTAATCAGTTGAACCGGCTTATCCTTCAAGACGCCGCTAATGGTTGGCAGGACGCCCTGAATGGTCTCGGCAATATTCACTTCGTCATAGGCCAGTTCCATCTTGCCGGCTTCGATCTTGGCCAGGTCAAGCACGTCGTTAATCAACCGCAGCAGGTGCTGACCAGAGTTATAAATGGCGTTCAGGTCTTGCTCTTGCAATTCGGTCAGTGGCCCATCAATGCCTTTCAAAATCACGCGCGAGAAGCCAATGATCGAGTTCAGCGGCGTGCGCAACTCGTGAGACATCATCGCCAGGAACTCGCTCTTCAGGCGGTCCAGTTCGCGCATCTCGCGAATAGCCTGTTGCGCCAGTTCGTAGGAACGAGCGTTGTCAATGGCCACCGCCACCTGATCTGCCAGAGTCTGCAAGACAGCAATCTCCTCCGGCAGGAATGCATTCACCTGATTGGCCTGTAAGTCCAGTACGCCGATGATACGTTCTCCAACACGCAGGGGCAGGGCGGCCTCGGCGCGCGTCTCAGGCAGCAACGGATTGGGCCGGTGCACCGGGTTTTGAGAGACATCGTTGACAATCAACGCCTGCCCCACCGCGGCTACCTGACCGACAATCGAGTGCGAACCAACCTGTAAGGCATGACCCTGGGCGAGCATCTGCGCTCCCGCCTCGCCCGTTGCCTGACGCAGCACGATCTGTGTGCCGGTTTCATCCAGCGTAAAGATGCCCACATGGTAGAAGCCGAAGCGTTCCTGAATCAATTCCACCGCGCGCGGGAAGATCGTGGCCAGATCGAGCGTAGAGGTGACCAGGCGGCTAATCTCGGCCGCCGCTTGCAGGTACACCGCGCGGCGTTCCAGCTCCGCAAGCAGGCGCTCACGCTCTGCTTCGGCCTCTTTCTGGGCAGTTACATCCAGGCCGATACCAACAATACCGACAACCTGGCCGCGCGCATCACGCAGCGGCACTTTGCTGGTGGATAGCCAGATGCGCTTTCCGAAAGGATCAACCGTAGGCTCCACCACATTGATCATCGGCTGGCCGGTGCGGATGATTTCCTGTTCGTCCTGATAATACTTGGAAGCCAGTTCCTCCGGGAAGTAGTCGAAATCGGTCTTGCCAATAAGTTCTTCCGGCGAAGCCGCGCCCAGCAATCGCGCCTGCGCCTGATTGACGACCAGCATGTGACCTTCCGTATCCTTGAAGTAAACCTGACCGGGAATGGTGTCAATCAGGGTACGCAGTTGCTGTCGCTCACGCTGCACCGCCTGGAAGAGACGGGCGTTCTCCAGCGCCAGCGAGAGTTGATCGGCCACATCCTTGACCAGTTGTTGCTCGTCCTCCGTCCAGACATAGTCACTGGCTGGAGGAATGATTTCCAGAGCGCCCCAGGTTTCCGTATCCAGGCGGAAGGGGACTGTCATGGCGGTCTCCGTAATGGCTACGGCGATCGCCGGGGCTTCCGGCAGCGGCGGCAACATACCGGTTTGCATCCGGGAACGCTGTTGCGCTGGCGGTTCCACAATGGCCGGCCGGGCCTCACGCGCAGGCGCCGGGCGCGCAGGCGCCACCACGGCTTCACTCACCCCACCTTCCTGAGGCGAGGGGGCCGCCTCCTCCAGCGACTGGAGGTCGGTGAACATCTTCTCAAGCCGCTTCTTTATTTGCCTCGACATACTGTATCAACTCCTCTGCCAGGCTGCGATATTGCAGCGCGCCGCGGCTGGCAGGCCGGTAAAGCGTAATCGGCAAGCCCAGGATAGGACTTTCACGCAACTTCGTATCAATCTCAATCACCGTCTTGAACAAACCGACACCAAACGTGCGTTCGAGTTGCTCGCGAATATCGCGATGGGTGCGATTCCGCTGATCGAGCATCGTAATCAGGATGCGATACGCCAGAGCAGGATTCCCCTGGGCGCGCACCTGACGAATGGCCGTCATCATGTCGCGCAGGGCATAGGCCGAGAAATATTCCGCCTGTGTCGGGATGACCAGCAAATGGGAGGCCATCAAAGCGTTAAAAGTAACCGCGCCCAGAGAAGGCGGGCAATCAATCAACACGTACTGGTAGGGCAACGGCTCGGCCGCGCGCAACATGTTGCGCAAACGTTGAGTGTAGTTGATGTGGACCGGCAGCGTCTGCTCGGTATGCTCCATGCTGGAATTCGCCGGCACAATGTCCACATTCGGGATGCTGGTGGAACAGGCGACGTTCAGCAACGGCTCCGACTCAAGCAAAACGTTGCTGATGGTACGTTCCAGTTTGCCCGGTTCCAGGCCGGTGGCCAGAGTCAGATTGGCCTGCGGGTCAAGGTCTATCAGCAAAATCTTCTTGCCGTTTTCCGCCAGAGCCGCGCCAAGAGAAAGCGCCGTGGTAGTCTTGGCGACGCCGCCTTTTTCGTTGGAGATGGAGATGACATACGTCATAGTTTGTCTCTCCTCGCGACCTCAGGGAGAAGGCTGCGGTTCATTCCCATCGGGCGGCAGCAGTGACTCGTCGCCCGGCAAGTCAAAGAAAGGAGAAACTTTCTCTTCGGTAGAGGGCGTATAGGAACGAATCCGAATTTCCTGCGCGCCCAGCACCTGTTTGAGTTCTTCCACGGCAATCTGCAGCATGAGCTGTGGATCGTTCGTGCTGCGGATCTTCGCCGTAATTTCCGCCACGGCTCGCTCACGGTCCGCACGGCGTGCAGTCTGCTCGAACAGACGCGCATTTTCCAGGGCCAGCGCAAGGCGATCGGCCACCGCATTGACCAGTTCCACCTCATCATCCGTCCACACCACCCCGCCCGGCATGGTCACATACAGGGCGCCTATCGTCTCGCCGCGCAGCCGCAATGGAATCGCCAGTTCCGCCGGCTCGTCCAACTGCGGCGAGGACTTGCGATACACCTCGCCGGCGTTAACCTTTTGCTGAACCTCCCCGCCCAAGACGGGTTGTTCGATAGGCATGGCGCCGGTTAAACCATAGCGAAAACCGGCCAGACGTTGCTCGCGTCGCAGACGTCCCCACTCGCGTTCCAGATACTGGCGGTAAAAGGTCTCGACCTCCGCCAGCGAGCGACGGGTGGACTCATACAGGCGGATGTTCTCGATGGCCAGTGCGATCTGATCGGCCACGGCGGAGAGAATCTCGACATCCTCGCGCCGGAAGGCTTCCGGTTTGGTACTCTGAACATCCAGCGCGCCAACGATGCGATCGCCAATTTTCAACGGCAAAGCCAGTTCCGAACGCGTGTGCGGCAGATCCGGGTTCTGGAAATATACGGCGTCATCGCCCACGTCCAGCGCGATGCGCGGCCTGCCGGTTGCCGTCACGTAGCCCACAATACCAACCTGGCCGACCTCCAGGCGGTGACCGCGCGCCAGCATACGCTTGCCACCTTCGCTGCTGGCCGCACGCAACACAGCGAACTTGCCAGTTTCATCGAGAAGAAAGATACCGACATGATAGAAACCGAACGCTTCGCTGATGCGCACCGCCACTTCTGGCAAAAGGCGCTCCAGCGATTGAACACTGGCCGCGACGCGGGCAATCTCGGCCACGGCGCGCAATTGATCGGCCTGATACAGGCTGCGCTCGGCCATCTGTTGCAGCCGGCTGCGTTCGGCAATGCGCTGCTCCAGTTCGTAAACGACCTCGCGCATTTTCTCGGTCACCTGATCGTAGGCCTGCGAGATCGCGCCCAGTTCATCGGATTGCCCCAGACGCGAGAGGGCATCGTAATCGCCACCTCGCACCCGCTGCGCAACCTCCAGCAGGTAACGCACCGGCGCGGTCACCAGATGGGCCAGGATCGCCGCCAGCACACCGGTCAACAGCGCGGCAATCAGCAGCAGCATCACTCCCAACGAAATCTGGGGAGTTGCCAGACGCGAGCGGTTCAAAAAGAAGAAAACGCCGGCCACTGTCCAGGGCGGCAAAATAGAGAAGAGCAAGAAGATGATCAGCAATCGCTGACGCAACGAGGAGAAAGGATAAGACCAGGCCAGCATCAGCCCCCAGACCAGAATAACGATGCCACCCCCCGCGCTGAGCAATGCCTGCACCCAGGGCTGCGTCGTCAGGCGCGGCATGTTCAGCAGCGCAGGCGCGATCAGGGTATCGTTCAAGACCGCCGTCCCGCCAAAGATGAAGGCGGAGATCAAGGCGCGCCTGACCTGGCGGCTCTGCGGCGCAAAAGCCTGCAGGGATAGCAAGAGGACACCAGCCACCAGCGCAAGCGCCAGAATCACCCCCAGATCAGCAATGAAAGCGGTAACGGCCAGCAACACCACATCCGAAGCAAGGATTACCAGCCAGGTGGCCAGAGAGACTCGGCCAGGACGCAGCGCCACGATGAGCAGCCCCAGCAAGAAGACCAGGAACCAGCCTGTCATCAGGAAACCGACGAGACGATGCTGCCAGGCCCCCTGCCAGAAGGATAGCAGGAAAGAGGCCACGGTCATCGTCGCCGCCAGGGCTGCGCCCAGGGCCAGCACGGTAATCAGGCGGCGCTGGTCAGCCGTTGCGCTCATCTTTGTTTCCGAAGCAGGCATTGCGGAAGTACTCATGGCATTCACTCTTTCCCATGAATCTGCACGGTCACCTCGGCACCCGGCATCACGCGCGCCAGTTCCTCGACGGCAGTCTGCAGGATGTTACGCAGGTTGACCGAGGCGCTGATGCGCGAGGCGATTTCACTAATCGTGCGCTCGCGGACGGCGCGCCGTTGCGCTTCCTGCAAGAGGCGGGCGTTTTCCAGCGCCAGGCCGGCGCGTTCGGCGATCGCCTGCGCCAACGCCAGATCGTCCTCTCTCCAGCGTTGCGTCGCGCCGGCAGAACGAATATGCAACACACCGACGACCTCGTCGCGCACCTTGACGGGAATTGCCAGCGCCGGTTCGCCTTCTTCCACGACAACCGGCTTGCCATTCTGCGCGGCGGCCTGCACTTCCGGCCGCTCCAGCGGCTCAGTCAACACCTCAACCCCGCGCGGCGAATAACGCATACCCCGCACCTGTCGCGCCAGCCTCTCCCATTCCGTCTGCAAATACTGGCGATAGGTTGCCTGCATCTCACTCAAAAGGCGACGGCTGCTGGCATACAGGCGCGCATTCTCCGCCGCAATCGCGATCTGGTCGGCCAGAACACTCATCACCTCGACATCCTCCTGACGAAATGCCAGAGGCTCCGTGCTTTGAATATCCAGCACTCCGATCACCCGTTCGCCAAAGATGATCGGCACCGCCATTTCCGAGGCGGTTTGCGGCAAATCCGGGTTATTGAACCAGACCACGTCCTCGCCAACTTTGTTGGCCACGCGTGGACGGCCGGTAGAGGCCACGTAACCAACGATACTGGTCGCGCCCAGAGCCAGTTTGTGCCCCCGTTGCAACATCCGTTGACCACCTTCGCTATTCGAAGCCCGGAAGACCGCATACTGGCGTTCGTCGTCAATCATGAAAATACCAGCATGATAGTACCCAAAGCGTTCGCTAATCAGGCGCGTCACCAGGGATAAAAGTTCGTTTAAGTCCTGCGCCTGCGAGACCGCGCGGGAGACCTCCGTCACGATGCGCAGCTGTTCGGCGCGTCGCTGCAGGTCGAGCGAGGTTTTTTCCAGTTCTGCCGTGCGTTCCTGCACCCGCGTCTCCAGCGTTTCGCTGAGATGCAGCGCCTCCGCCGTCGCGGCCTCGGCGCGTTGCAACGCCTGCTCCGCATTCTGACGCGCCAGCCAGGCCAGATAGGCCATCACCGCCAGGCCGACCAGAAAAGTCCCCATGCTCATCCAGGCTTCCCGTTGCGGGTTATAAGGCACCGGCGGAGGCAACCAGCCGGCGGTTTGCGTCACGGCAAGAAAGAGGTAGGAAACAGCAGAAAAAGCCAGTACAATCATGCCCCCCTGTATTTCCAGGACGCTCATCGCGCCCAACACCGGCCACAGATAGAGAAACGAAGAAACATCCTGGTAGCCACGAATGTAGGCGCTGATCGAAATCGCCAGGCTGGTGCCCAGGAAGAAAACATAGGCCGCCGTCTGGAAACGACCGCGCCGCAAAAAGAACATTGCGACCAGCCCTACCAGCAAAGCCACCACCGCCAGCCCGGTCACGGCCAGCATACGGCGGTCCAGCAGGGCGCCGCTGCCAAGAATGACGAACAGCACTCCTGCCCCAATGTTCTGGCTGCGTACCAGTTTACGCAGGAACGATTCACCCAAAGGCGAAGAGCCGGCGACAGTCGAGGCTTCCGGCATCATAGGGCCTCCTCTGCGCTCTGGTGGTCGCTCCCCAGTTGCAGGACCACCTCTGAACCTTCAAAGATACGACCCAGTTCCTGCACCGTCGCTTCCAGGATGCTTTCTACCTGCGTCGTGGCTGTCAGACGGGCGGCGATCTCGCTCACCGTACGCTCGCGCATGGCGCGGCGGCTGAGGTCAAAATACAGCCGGGCGCTATCCAGCGCGCCGCCCAGTTGAACGGCCAGTTGGGTGGCCATATTCACTTCCTCCTCCGTCCACACGCCTTCTTTCTTGAACAGACGGAGCACACCGATGGCCTCGCCGCGCACTACCACCGGCAGGTACAGCCCGTCCTGATCGGGGGTCAGGGTGGCTTTGCCGCTCTGCATCGCTTCCAGCGCCAGTGGTTCCGGCGGACGTTGCCCGATGCGACTGACGCGCTGGCCCACCGCCAGGTAACCGAGTTCAGGATAGAGTTCACGGATGGAACGCCAGGCGGCGCGGCTGATTTCGCCGTAAGCGCGCCGCGTGGCCTCCAGCGCCTCGCGGCTTTCCTCGAACAGCCGCGCGTTTTCGATGGCAATTGCAATCTGATCGGCCAGCACCTGGAGCGTTGCCACATCTTCCTCGGTAAAGGCATTGGGTTCCCTGCTCTGCACGTCCAGCGCTCCCAAAATGCGCCCGCCAACGATAAGCGGCAACGCCAGTTCGGAACGCGTCTCCGGCAAATCGGGATTCGCCAGGAAAACCGCATCTTCGCCCACATCCAGGGCAATGCGCGGCCGGCCCTCAGCAGTTACAAAGCCGACAATGCCGCGCTCGCCGACTGGCAGGCGGTGTTGACGCGCCAGCATACGCTGCCCACCCTCGCTGTTGGCGGCGCGCAGGACGGCATACTCGCCGGTCTCGTCCAGCAGGAAGATGCCCACATGGTAGAACCCGAAGCGCTCGCTAATCAAGTGGGTGACCTGCGTCAGCAGTTCGTTCAAATCGCGCAACGAGGCCGCGGCGCGTCCGACTTCGGCGGCCGCGCGCAGCTGGGTGGCGCGTCGCTCCAGCGCACGCGTACGTTCGGCAACGCGCGCTTCCAGAGTGGCAATCAGTTCGCGCAGGCGCGCGGTCATGAGGTTGAAGCCCAGCGCCAGCGTGCCTACCTCATCCTGTGTTTGTACTTCTGCTTCGGCCTGCAATTCGCCGCCGGCAATGCGCTCGGAGGTGCGCGTCAGGCTGACAATCGGCGTCACCAGCGGCTGGGTCACGGCAATGGCAATCAGAATGGCCGCCAGACTGATGAGAACATTGAGGAAAACCAAACGCCACGTCTGTTGCTGCACCGGCCTCAACAAGATTTCCTGCGGCACAAAGGTCACCAGATACCAGTTCGTCGAGGGCACGAGCGCGGCGCCTGCCTGTTCATCACGGAATTCCTCTGCCTCTTCAGGTTCGAACTCCCCGGAGAAGACCGGGGAAGTCTTCAGGTTCGCCAGGCCCTCCGTCAGGCCGGGCAACGTGAGACTCAACTGATCCGCCGGCAAACGCGGCAGGCGATGGGCCGCCGCCAGAACATTCAACTGACCGCTTTCCGGATTGACCACTCGATAACGCATGGCTGGGGCGCGGCTGTGCGCCAGCACGATGCGCTCCTCGTCCAGCAGCATGGCCCCCACCCCTTCGCCCAGTCCCTCGCTGTTGCGCGCCAGCAGGTGTTGGAGCACCGCCGCCGAATACACCACATCCAGCACGCCAATTTTCTCGCCCGTTGCCGTGCGGACAAGGGTGGAGAAATGAATTTCACCGGATGAATCCGCTTTCGGGAACTGTACAGAAGAGACGTAGGGGAAATCACTGTCGCGCGGGGTATAGAAATATTCCTGAGTCAACACCAGCGAGCCAACCAGACTCTTATCCGTACTGGCCTGAACCATACCCAGCCAGTCAATTACCGTGTAGCGCACAATATACACCGGGTCCTTGCGCGCCAGCGCGATAAGCGTGTTCTCCATTGCGCGCCGCAGGTCATTATCTTCAAAAAGATACACGCGCGCGCTTGGGCCAGTCGGGCGCGGTTGCCCCAGGAAATCCTCAAAGACGGGCATTTGCGCTTCAATACGCACCGCGTCCAGGTTGGTGCGGACGAATTCATCCAGCGCCGCGGCTATCTGACGGGCCGAAAAGGTCAGATTCTGATTCGCCTGCTCAATCAACGCCGCCTGAAAACTGGCCCGGTTGATGGAAGCCAGCAGCGCCGTCGGGACAATGGTCAGGGTGCCCAGAATCAGCACCATCTTGACGCGAAACGGGCTGGTACGCAAACTGCGGAACACGAACAGCGCCAGACCTGCCCCGCTGAGGATCGTCAACGCCAGCACCAGATTGGAGGCCGTTTGCGTTTCCCTGGTCAGCAGTAACAGCGGCTTGGTCGTTGCCAGCAACTGAATCGCGGAACTGGCCAGCAACGAGAGCACCGTCGCCACCACGAAATCGGTCTGCGGCAGCACCTGAACGGCAATCAGCACCGCGAACACAATCGCCAGCGTCGCCGCCAGAGGCAGTAGCAGAGAAGACGCGGTGAACACCGAGGCCCCGATCAGGCTCAACAGAATGCCCAAAATGGCCAGATGGCCGGCGAAACGCGGCCGGTTGAACCAGCACAGACCGCTTGCCAGCCACACTACCCCCGCGCTGACCAGCCAGGCATTGCGAAAGATATGATCTCTCAGGCCCCACGCTGCCGGAGCAAATCCCATCAGCAAACCAAGCAAGAGCAAGGCAATCGTCCCCAGGGTCATGATGACGATGCCCTGGCGTGCATCTCTCGAAAGAGCCTGAAGGTGTGCGCGTATCCTCTTCATAACGACTCCGACTCGCCGTCGTGACTACTCCTGAAGGAACGAAGGGTTAAGCAACGTGTTCAAATCGAGTGGCTGACTGATATCGCCCAAACTGGTCAGGAAATACAGATTACGCTGGGCAACATAATAAATCGAACCGGGGTCCAGACCCGGATTTTCGGCAAAGAAGCGACGATTGTCCTCCAGCGTGTAGAACGTCACCGTGCCGGAGAGGCCCAGTTCACGCGCCGGGCGACCGGTAACCTGTTCAAGAATGGCGCTGGCCTCCTGAGGGTGAGCGATGCGGTAGGCGGCGGCCTCGTTCCAGGCCCGGACGAAGGCGCGCACCCGCTGCGGTTGTTCCTGCACAACGCGCTGACGAAAGACAATCAGATTCGGCAATAACGATCCGTAACGTTCACTGGAATAAAGCAACCGCAGGCCCTGGCGCATCGCCTGACTCGTGTATGGCTCCACCACGAAGCCCGCGTCCACGACTTCAGGAATACTGGCCGGCACATCCTGGGGCTTCATTTCAATCAGCGTGACATCCCGTGAGGTCAGGCCGGCGGTTTCCAGCATGTAGGAAATAAACATTTCGCTGGAAGTGTGGAGGGTAACGCCAATACGCTTGCCGCGCAAATCCCTGACGTTGCCTATTTCCGCCGCCGCGACGACCGCCGCGATCCCCCCGTTATCGCTGATAAACACACCCTGCAAATCCGTCTTGCTCGCCATCAGCAACAGATCGCCAATGGGGAAGATGCCGCCATCAATCACCTCGGCCACCATATCGGCGCGCGCTTGAGAATAGGAATCATACAACACCGGCTCCACGT
>DAOTVX010000030.1:0-20149 GCA_034436275.1 Anaerolineales bacterium
TGCGTCAGGCGCGTCATTTGCACGTTGCCTCCTACTTTTTACAGGATGGGCTGCGCCCCGGCCTGCCCCGCCTCTTCGAGCGCGCCCGCGCCCTCGGCCTGACCACCTCCCTCGATACGAACTGGGATCCCACTGGAACCTGGGAGGGCGTCCTCGACCTGCTGCCCCTGGTCAACGTCTTCCTGCCCAACGAGGCCGAAGCAAAGTCGCTTACAGCGGCGGAAAATGCCGACGAAGCGGCGGCCAGGCTCCAGGTCCGGGTGGAAACGGCAGCCATCAAACTGGGGAAGGAGGGGGCGTTGGGAATCTCGCGCGGTCAGAAAGTCCGCGTGCCCAGCATTCCCGTCAGCGTCGTGGATACCGTCGGCGCCGGCGATACCTTCGACGCTGGCTTCCTCTATGGCTACCTCAGCGGCTGGCCACTGGAAAAATCCCTGCGCCTGGCGGCCGTTTGCGGTGCGCTCTCCACGCAGGCGGCGGGTGGCACGGCAGCACAGCCCACTCTCGACCAGGCGCGTGCCTTCCTGACGCTTGACACTTGACAGTTATGCACTTCCTCGACTACCTCACCCTCTCCCACCACTTTGGCCGACCCATCGGCCTGACTTCCGTCTGCTCGGCGCACCCACTGGTCATCGAAGCCGCCCTGTGCCATGGATTGACCCATCGTTCGCCGGTTCTCATCGAGGCCACCTGCAACCAGGTCAACCAGTTTGGCGGCTACACCGGCCAGACCCCCGCCGACTTTGCCCGCTTCGTGCAGGAGACCGCTGACCGCCTGGGCCTGCCGCGCTCGCGCCTGCTCCTGGGCGGCGACCATCTCGGCCCGCTGCCCTGGGCCAGCGAACCTGCCGCAAGCGCCATGCAAAAGGCCGCCGACCTGGTGCGCGCCTTCGTCCAGGCTGGCTATACCAAAATCCATCTGGATTGCTCCATGCCCCTCGGCGGCGAACGCCATCTCTCCGTGGAGACGATTGCTGAACGCACCGCATTCCTGGCCGAGATCGCCGAAAGCACTGCCGAACAGATGGGGGCAAAATCGGCGTTGCGCTACATCGTCGGATCGGAGGTCCCCGCGGCGGGCGGCGCAAAGGCCGGGGAGACCCATCTCACCGTGACCGCGCCCGAGTCCGCCGCCGAAACGCTGGAGACCATGCGCCGCGCCTTCCACGCCCGCGGCCTGGATGCGGCCTGGGAGCGCGTCCGCGCCCTGGTCGTGCAGCCGGGCGTCGAGTTCGGCGACGAGACCATTCACGAGTACGACCGCGCCGCGGCTGCGTCCCTCTCCCGTTTCATCGAAAACGTGCCGGGCATGGTTTATGAAGCCCACTCCACCGATTACCAGACCCCCGCCGCCCTGCGCACCCTGGTCGAAGACCATTTCGCCATCCTCAAAGTCGGCCCGGCGCTGACCTTTGCGCTGCGCGAGGCCGTCTTTGCCCTGGCGGAGATGGAAGCCGCCCTGGGACTGGAGCCGGCTTCCCGCATTCGCGAGGCGCTGGAAGAGGCCATGCTCGCCAACCCTGTTCACTGGCAAAAACACTACGGCGGCAGCCCGCCGCGTCAGAAATTCGCCCGCGCCTACAGTTTCAGCGACCGCATCCGCTACTACTGGAACGTACCGTCGGTACAGGCCGCCTTCGAGCGTCTGCTGCGCAACCTGGAGCAGACCCCGCCGCCGCTCTCGCTGCTCAGCCAGTACCTGCCGCAGGAATACGAGCAAGTGCGCGAGGGGAACATCTCCCCTCAACCGCGCGCTCTGCTGATGGCACACGTGACGCGAACGCTGGAGAATTATGCCCGTGTGTGTGGCCCAGGGCAGTGAAGGGGTGTGCGTTGATTCGCAGGGAGGGGAAAAGCCAGGGCATCCGCCGGAGTAATCTGCATTGTCCTGCAAGGAACCTTTTACCGCGTTCTGCCGTCCCTGTTTGAAGAGGCTTTGTGAGTCGGCTTCGAACACTGCCAGAACGGGATTGTGTGTTAGAATCGCTCCTGCACGGAAGCAGATTTTGCGCTAGTGGCTTATCTGGCCGGCCAGTGCTGGCCACAGAGTCTTCGCGGTTGTGGTAGGCTTGCGCTTGCGATTAAAGTAGCAGGCCATTGTTGCCTCCAGGCCGTTCGTAGCTGGTAACTATTTAACCCTGTCTCAAAACCGTTGTGGATGTCATGGCGAGGAGCGTTCTTTGCGACGAAGCAATCCCCAAGCGGTGAATTTAGCCTGATAAACAGGAGATTGCTTCGCCAAAAAACGGCTCGCAATGACATGGCTGAGTAGTTACCGTAGTTGACGAGAACGAACGAAGCGCATTCCCCTGTTCTCACCGATTCCTGCCCGGGGTGTGTTATGACCGATTCCTCCGTAGAAACCTTACCTCCGCCTTCCCTGACGCTCAAGGATGTATTTCGTTTTCTCGCCCGCCCTGCTTCTGCTTTGGAGCGTTTGATGGCCATAGAGGCAGGAGCCATCTGGCGATGGCCGATGCTTGTGGTTAGCCTGACGTTGCTTCTGCGCCTGGTGGTCACGGGCGCGGTGCGCGCTCGCCTGGCCGCCATGGGGCAACCGCCGCTGCCGCCCGATTGGGAGTGGTGGACTCCGGAAATGCAAGACAACTATATGCAGGCTCTGCAGGTGACTCAGGGGGCGGCATTTCTCTACGTGATACCGTCTATCCTGGGGATGACAGGCCTGTGGCTGCGCTGGCTGATTGTGGCCGGCGTATTACATCTGGTTTCCACCTTGTTTGGTGGACGGGGCAACATGCGTTCCGCGTTGGCGCTGATGGCCTGGTCGCTGTTGCCGTTTGCCCTGCGAGATTTACTTCAAGCAGGGTACATGCTTCTGGCCAGGCATACGATTGTCAGCCCCGGACTTTCGGGTTTTGTCCTGCCGTCCAGCAGCGGCGCTCTGTTTCTGGCTCAGATGCTCAAGCAGACCGATCTGTTTTTGTTCTGGTATCTGGCTTTGCTGGCTCTGGGCCTGCAGCGTCTGGATGGTTTGAGCCGTGGTAAAGCCTGGCTGGCAGTCGCGCTCGCGGCCCTGCTGGTGTTGGCCGCGACTGCCGGCCTGGGCGCGATTGGGGCCCGTTTGAGCGGGATGGTCATCTTTCGCCCATTCTAATCATGGTGGAACCGTTGATTCGTTTGCAAAACGTAAAGAAGCATTTTTCATTGGGCAAGACGATGGTCCGTGCCCTGGATGGGGTAGATTTGGAGATATTTCCCCATACGTTTACGGTGATCATGGGGCCTTCGGGGTCGGGCAAAAGCACGCTGTTGTACTTGTTGGGCGGCCTGGATCGACCGACGGCCGGTGAGATTGTGTTCGGCGGTCATCGTCTGAACGATATGGATGAGAATCAACTGGCGCGTTTCCGCCGTCATGCGGTTGGCTTTGTCTTTCAGGCTTTCAATCTGATCCAGAATATGACGGCGGAGGAAAACGTGAGTTTCCCGATGCAATTTGCCGGCGTGCCAGCCCGTCAACGAAAACAGCGCGCCCTTGACCTGCTGGCTCAAGTGGGGTTGCGCGAGCGCGGCCACCACCGCCCAACCGAACTTTCCGGCGGTGAGCAGCAGCGAGTAGCCATTGCGCGCGCGCTGGTCAATGATCCACAGGTGATCCTGGCTGACGAGCCCACCGGCAATCTGGATAGCGCCAGCGGCATGAGCGTGATGCGCCTGCTGGCAACCTTGCAGCAGGCAGGCCGTACCGTCATTGTGGTGACTCACGACCCGCGTATGGCGCGCTTTGCTACTCACCGCATTTACCTGCTTGATGGCCGTGTGGTCAGTGAAGAGAGGTATCGTGCCATCAGCCTTGAAACAGGAGAAGGTTGAGTATGAAATACCGTTGCCGTTTTCTTATTCTCTGGCTTGGCCTCGGCGTACTGATGTTGGGCCTGTTTTTCCCGTCGGGGTTCCTGGTGCAGGCCCAGGATACGGATACGCCTGTTCCGACCAGCACTCCCTATACACGACCGCAAATGGCGCTGGACTCTTATTCCCTTAACGTCTCAGCGGTGCGGTATGGGGAGGAGTTTAAAGGTAATCATCCGTCTCAAAAACGCTGGTCGGACGCCAGCCTACAATATTCAAGCGCTCTTTGCTTCTACTGATCTGTTGATGTTGTACAACGGCGGCGTGGAAGCGATAGGTAACCTGGATGGAGGCGGTACCACCACCTTTGAACAGGCAATGACTGCCGCTATTCCGCTCTTTACCTCACGTGTTGCCGTCGAGATGACGGTCAATTACTATGACGCTGGCGGTACGCCGTTCAGTGAGAAATTCCTGCTCTACTTGCCGGCACTGGTAAGCGGCAGTTATGCGCCAGCAGCAACGGCCACCCCTACTGTCTTTCGACAGGCACGTCTGGTTATCCTGCGCTATCAAACCGATGTAGAACCGTTGCAGCCGGGCACTCTCTTTACCCTGCGGTTAACGGTCAAGAATGCTGGCGATGCGCCGGCTCAGGGGGTGACAATGATCGTTGGTGGTGGTTCCGCAGGAGGGGGCGGGACGCCGCAGGCGGAGGGTATTTCCGCCGGGAGCGGCGAGTTCACCAACTTCGCCCCGGTCGGTTCCTCCAATGTTCAATTGCTGGGTGATCTTGCCCCTCAAGCCACGCTGGAGGCTGATCAGCAGTTGATTGTCAACGTTTCCACGAACCCGGGCGCCTACCCGATGCGGATTGCCTTTGCCTACCGCGCCCCCAACGGGAGTATGCTCTATGACGAGCAGGTAATTACGTTGCTGGTGACGTCGCTGCCGGTGGTGGATATTGGCTTCTATCAACCACTGACGCCATGGATGGCTGGACAGCCCAATCTATTGCCCCTGCAGGTGGTCAATCTGGGGAAACGGACTGTCGTGTTGGGCAAATTGCGTGTGGAAACCGAGGGCGGGAGCGTGGAAAACGGTGAAATGCTGGTCGGTTCTCTCGACCCTGGCGGTTATTTCACTCTGGACGCGCTCGTCTCGCCAATCTCCGCTGGTCCATTGACCCTGCGGGTTACGATTGAGTATACAGATGATTTCAACCAGCCGCGCCTGATCGAGAAAACTCTCTCCGTAGAGGTGACGGAAGCGCCGTCGGAAGTGCCGCCAGAAACAGGCGGTCTTCCGCCAGATGGTGGCACCTTGCCTGACGGCGAGGAAACATTCTGGCAGAAGGTGTGGCGCTTCCTTCTGGGCCTGCTGGGGCTGGATAGCAGCCGGCCGGAGCGCGCACCCGTTCCTGGTGAGGCCACTCCCGCGCCGCTTCAGGGAGAGGTGACCTTCCCCGGCGGAAAACGATAGAGCAGGGCCATGCGCTTCCTTGACTTGCTTCGTCTTGTACTTGGCAATCTGGGGCGGACGCGCGGACGAGTCGCGCTGACGGCCGTTGGCGTTGTGATCGGCACGGCGGCAGTGGTGATTCTGATTTCGCTTGCCAGTGGATTGCAGAAAAACGCCCATGAGCAGTTGTACGGCATCGGCGAATTGACCCAGATTCAGGTCTGGCCCGGTGCCGGTGAAGCCAGCGAAGGTGGCAGGGGCGTGGCGATGGAAATTGCCCCGCAGGGCGGGGGCGGAGGCGGAGGCGGGGTAGGGGGACCGAAACTGTTGACCAATGCCGTGCTGGACGAACTGCGCGCCATTCCCGGTGTGGTCGCGGTCATCCCACGGGATAACTTTTACGGAGGCGTAGTCATTAAGTGTGGTCGCCTGGAAGGCTCTGTCAGCGTGATTGGCGTTGGCACGGCGAGTCTGGCTGACCTGAACCTGAAAGCCGCACAGGGCACGCTGGAACTGCGCAAAGGAACAATGATCGTCGGCGCCCTGGTGAATCGCAACTTCTACGACCCTCACCTGCGTCCCGGACAAAATCCGCCCGAACCGCCTGATCTGTACAATCAATCCGTGACGCTGGTCATCAGCCGTTGGGATCAGAACGGCAACGAGACTCGTCGCATGTTGCCTTATCGCGTGACTGGCGTCCTGACCGAAACGCGCGGCGAATCGGACTGGTCGGTGTATCTGTCGCTGGACGAGGTCAAAGCGCTCAACGAGTGGGTTACGGGGCAGCGTATCAATTACAACAAAAATGGGTATGGGCAGGTCACCGTTCAGGTTGCTGATGCCAGACTGGCGCTGGATGTGGCTGACCAGATCACCCAGATGGGATTTCAGGCCTATACGCCGCAATCGTTCGTTCAGGGAATCAACAATTTCTACCTTGTGTTGCAAATCATCTTTGGCGGCGTGGGCGCGATCGCCTTGCTGGTGGCCGCGATCGGCATTGCCAATACCCTGACCATGTCCATCCTCGAGCGAACGCGCGAAATTGGTCTGATGAAAGCCGTAGGCGCCACCAATCGGGATGTACTTTCCATTTTTCTGGGCGAGGCGGCTGGCATTGGCTTTCTGGGAGGATTGGGAGGTGTGTTGATCGGCTGGCTGGCTGGTCAGGGCTTGAACGTGTTGGCTCTGGTGTACCTGACGCAGCAAACTGCCTCGCAGGGGGGCATGCCGCCCAGCGTGGCGGTCTATACTCCCCCCTGGTTGCCTCTTTCGGCGCTTCTTTTCTCTACCCTGGTCGGCATGGTTTCGGGACTGTTTCCGGCGCTGCGCGCTGCCACGTTAACCCCGGTCACGGCGCTTAAGTATGAGTGAGACGAAGACAAGCGCCTGGCTGGAAGTTTCCCTGACCGTCAGCGGCGAACTGGCCGAGGCGGTGGCGGAAGTGTTGGCGCGTTTTGCGCCGGGCGGTGTGTTGACCGAACAGGCGGTGGAGTACACGGACGCAGAGGATGAGGGAACGCCATTTGGGCCGGTAACCGTGCGCGCTTACCTGCCTCAGGATGACAACCTGCCACAGGTTCGTCGAAGGCTGGAGGAGGCGCTTTACTATCTGGGGACGATTCAGCCGTTGCCTGCTCCATGCTTCACGCCGGTGATGGAACAGGACTGGATGGAGGTATGGAAACGACGCTATCGTCCCATCCCGGTCGGCAGGCGGCTGATCATTGTCCCGGCCTGGTTGAAACCACCGCCGGAGGAGCGCGTGGCGATCCGCATTGATCCTGGCATGGCCTTTGGCACAGGCACACATCCGACCACGCAGTTATGCCTGGAGTTCGTGGAAGAAGTTCTGGAGGAGGCCGGTTCTCAGGCGCGGCCGCGTTATCCCTCGCCGTTTACGGTGCTGGATGTTGGTTGTGGTTCGGGTATTCTTTCGATTGCGGCGCTGAAACTGGGCGCGGCCTTTGCGCTGGGCGTGGACGTGGATGAGGAGGCGGTGCAGGCCGCGCGCCAGAATGCCCGGCTCAATGGGATTGATGACGCGCAGTACCTGCTTGGTCTGGGTTCGGTGAACGAGATTTGTCAGGGCCGCTTCCCGTTGCGGCATGCTCCACTTGTGCTGGTCAATATCCTGGCGCCGGTCATTTTGCGCCTCTTTGGCGATGGTCTGGCGCGTCTGGTTGTCCCTGGTGGCGCGCTCATTCTTTCTGGCATTCTGACGGGGCAGGAGGATGCAATATTGGCCGCCGCGCGCGCGGAACG
The DNA here is from genome assembly GCA_034436275.1 of Anaerolineales bacterium. Lineage (GTDB taxonomy): Bacteria > Chloroflexota > Anaerolineae > Anaerolineales > Villigracilaceae > DAOTVX01. Next base: position 7,546 of record DAOTVX010000030.1, read on the forward strand.
CCTGGTGCTGCAGGAACGTCGTCAGCAGGAAGACTGGGTCGCTTTGCGACTTACCAGGTTGAGCTGATGAGGACGCGTTTTTGTGCTATCATTTGAGCGCGATGCGAACGCGGCGCTGGTGGTTCTACCTCTTGCTCAATGCTCTCGTCTCGGCCTGTGTGACTGGCGGTATCCTGTTCGTCTATGACCGCTACCATCGTTCGGCCTGTCCGCAGCCTTTGCCGGCGCCTGCGACTGGCGCGGCTTCGGATCACTTGACGGAGGATCAGGTGGATATCCTCACCGTCAGCGGGGCCGGGGTGGTTGCTACGGAGGTCGTGGTCATCAAAAATAACGGTTTGCAGGCTGTGGACCTGAGCGGCTGGACGTTGCGAGATGCGGATGGCGCTGTCTACACCTTCCCGACGCTCACGGTGTACCCGCAGGGCATGCTGAAGGTGCATACTGCCAGTGGCGTGAACACCCCGCTTGACCTGTACTGGAATCGTTCGAGCGCGGTTTGGGAAGCGGGTGAGATTGTCTCCCTCTTTGATGCGCAGGGCACATTGCGCGCCCTGTACACCATCCCTTAAAGGTTGGCTTATGGCACAGGTTCTCTATCGTAAGTGGCGACCTCAGACATGGGATGAAGTAGTAGCCCAGGATCACGTGGTGCAAACGTTGCGAAACGCCGTCAGGCGAGGGCGGGTGGCTCACGCCTACATTTTTTCGGGCCCGCGCGGCACGGGTAAGACAACCGTTGCTCGCCTGCTGGCAAAGGCAGTGAACTGCCTGGCGGAGGAAGCAGAGCGACCTTGCAATCACTGCGCGCACTGCGTCGCGGTCAACGAAGGACGCTTCATGGACCTGATTGAAATTGATGCGGCTTCCAACACGGGCGTGGATGACGTCCGTGACCTGCGCGACAAAATCAACTTCGCGCCGACGCAAGGCCGTTACAAGGTCTATATTATTGATGAAGTCCATATGCTTTCCATGGCGGCCTTCAATGCCCTGTTGAAGACGTTGGAAGAGCCGCCTGCTCATGCCATTTTTATTCTGGCGACGACAGAGATTCACAAACTGCCGGCGACTGTCCTTTCGCGTTGCCAACGGCTGGAGTTTCGTCGGTTGACGGTAGCCGAGATTGTCCAGCGGCTGGAGGCTATCTGTGGCGCCGAAGGGTTGACTGCTCGTCCCGAAGCCCTGACGGTCATTGCGCGTCAATCGGCGGGCGGGATGCGTGATGCCATCTCTTTGCTCGATCAACTGGCCTCTACCGGTCAGGAAATCACGGTTGAACTGGCGCAGTCGGTACTGGGCACAGCGCCTTCGCAAACGGTGCTGGCACTGGTCGAGGCCATGCGCGTCGCGGATGCCGCCGGTGGGATGCAGGCGCTCCATGCCGCGCTGGATAGTGGTAGCGATCCGCGCACGCTGGCACGTCAGGTAGTGGACTATCTACGCTCCGTTTTGCTTTTCCAGATGGGCAACGGTGAGGTGGTAGACGCTTCGGCAGACCTGCGCGCCCAGATGACGCAACACGCCTCGCTGTTCTCTCGAACGGAGGTTATGCGTCTAATCCGGCTGTTCAACCAGGCCGCCACTGATCTGCGCGGTGGCTGGCAGCCGTCGCTGCCGCTGGAACTGGCGCTGGCCGAGGCGCTGGAAGGCCCGCTTCCTGCCAGCACTTCGCTGGCGCCGGCTGCGGCAGGCAGTGGAGGCCTATCGGCGCCCCCGCGACCACGTCTGTCTCAGTCAAAGCCAGCGGTGGCAACGGCGCCGGCCAGGGTCCCGCCGGTGACGGTGGGGACAGAAACATTGACGAAAAAAGCGCCGGAAGAGAGTGTTCCCCAACCGTCTGAAATGGCCTCGCGGGAAGGGCAGGCTCTCCCATCGCTGGCCGAGGTGCATAAAGCCTGGAAGCAGATTCGCGCCATCATCAAGCCCCAAAGCCCTTCCCTGGATGGGTTGCTTAATTCCTGTAAATTGCTGGAAATCAAGGACGGGGTATTGGTTCTCGGTTTTTCCAGCGACATTTTGCGTTCGAAAGCGGATACAGCGGAGCAAATCGAACTGACGGCGCGCGCCATCGCTCAGGTATTGGGTGTTCGTCTGGGAGTGCGCTGTGTGGTGACGGGGGCGCGTCAGGCCGCGCCGCCTGAGGTGCAGGCTGATGGTATGGTCGCCGCCGCGCTCAAGGCCGGCGGTCAAATCGTGGAGATTCAGGAGTGAGTATGAGTAAAGGTCTTGGTCGTCCGGCTGGCGCTCCGATGGGGATGCTGCAGCAATTGCAACGTTTGCAGCAGCAAATTGCCGAAGCGCAGGAACGTCTGGCTCAGGAAACAGTCACGGCCAGCGCAGGGGGAGGCGCGGTCAAGGTGACCATGAGCGGCGATTTGCGTTGTCAGGCGGTAGAGATTGATCCGGCGTTGCTGAACGGAGCAGAAGTGGAGATGATGCAGGATTTGGTGCTGACGGCGGTCAATCTGGCCTTGGAGAAAGCCCGCCTGCTCCAGCAGCAGCAGTTGGGGCCTTTGGTGGGCGGTTTGCCGGTTTAAGGCGCCGGTCGCCAGGCGGGATCGAAATCCAGCCCTTTGTCGGTCGTCAGGCGAATACGCTTTCCCCCTTCGGCTGGGAGCAGGTAAATGTCATAGTTCAGGATGGTAGCCTGAAGGTCAATGCTTTCAAAGGCGATCCAGCGGCCATCGGGGGAATAGGTGCCATTAGCCGCTTTGGTGCTTCCCGAAACGCCTTTCCCCTCATTCCCGCGTTCCGCGTACGGGATGGTCATTAGCCAGCCTAAACCGGCGGTTCTTGACCGCGTTTGGGTGTAAAGGATTGTCAACCCATCTGGAGACCAGACCGGCATCGAATCCCACAACTTTGTGCCGCTGCGTACTACCTGCTCAGGCCCTTTACCGTAGTTGCTCATCACCCAAATCTGCCAGGGATAGGAGGGACGCTGTAGCGTGAACAGGATTTGCAGGCCGGTAGGCGACCAGGCTGGATAACGATACTCTTTCTTTTGAGAACCGTCGCTCAGGCGCGTGACGGAGTTATCGGCGAGATTAAGGACATAGATCTGGGCTGTGCCATCGCGCAGGGAGGTAAAGGCGATACGCGTGGGGTCAACGGGCGACCAGTCGGGTTCGAAATCGCCGCCGCTCTCGGTGGGCAGTTCGGTAACATCCCCGCTATCGAGATCGAGGATATAGAGGCGCGCCTCGCGATACATGTCCTGTCGGTTGGGACAGGGGGAAATGAAGACGATGCGTTTCCCGTCCGGCGACCAGTCCGGCTGACAGGCGCCATCCGGCATGCCGGTTAACTGGCGCTGGTTAGTGCCATCGGCGTTCATCAAGAAGATTTGCGGCAAGCCGGCGCGCGAAGAAGCAAACGCAATTTGCCCATAACCGCCGCCTTGCGGGGTAATGGTTGGCGTCAGGGTTTCTGTGGGAGTAGGCGTGATCGTCGGCGTTGGCGTCGAGGAGGGAATGATGACGATGGGCATGGTTGGCGTAAGCGGGGTCGCTGTCTTCAGCAAGGAGACGGGCGATCGCTCGGCGCCAGGTGAAGTCGTGGCCAGGCCCAGCGCCGTTGCAATGGGCGGCCAGAATAACCAGAGCGCCACCAGTCCTGCCAGCAGAGTCAACAAAAAGAAAGACAGAGACACCCAGCAACCACTTCCCAGGCGGCGGTGACGTGGCGGGGTGGGGGGGGAAATCGGCGTGGATGGGAAGAGCGCCAGGGGATTTTCCGGGGATGCGCCTTCCAGAGTTTTCTCTTCGGATGTTGCCAGATGGTTCGTGATGGCAGCCGGCGGCGGTTCGACCACGATTTCCCCATTGAGACGTTGAGTTTTGGAGGCGCCGGCCTCCAGCAAGGCGCGCTTAAAATCCTCGGCGGTCTGGAAACGGTCTTCGGGTCGTATCGCCATGGCCTTTTCGATTGCTGCCGCCAATCGGCGCCCGACGCGAGGGTTGTGTTTGCGAATAGGGGTCAGTTCCACTTCGTCCATGGCGCGCGCCAGGCCATCTTCGGGGATGACGCCGGTTAAGGCGGCGTATAAGGTGGCGCCAAGTGAGTAAATGTCGGTGCGCGGATCGGTGCGCGCTGTGCCGTACTGTTCGGGCGGCGAGTAACCGGGGGTCATGGCGCGTGCTCCGGTGGTTGTTGCCTGAGTGCCGCGCACGATTTTCGCCAGCCCAAAGTCCACCAGATAAATGCGACCATCCGGCGTGATGCGAATGTTACCGGGTTTGAGATCGCGGTGGATAACGGGCGGGCGGCAGGTGTGCAGATAAGTCAGGGCATCACAGATAGCCGCGCCAATGAGAATCACTTCCTGATCGGAAATCGTGCCCTGCCGTTCCATGCGTTGACGCAGGTCTTCCCCCTCGATGAAATCCATGACCAGATACTGCCCCTGGCCGCTGACGACAAAGTGATCGGTCACGCGTGGCAGGTTCGGGTGGCGCAGGTTCGCCAGAATCACGGCCTCCAGACGAAACTGGCGAGCGTATTCTTCGGTTGTAAACAGATTTTCCTTGACCGCTACCTCGATTCCCAGATTCTCATCCAGCGCGCGATAGACGGACCCCATGCCGCCCTGGCCCAGGACTTCGAGGATGCGATAACGTTTGTGGAGAAGATAACCACGCTCGAGGGTCATGGAAAAAGCAAGAACAACAAACTCCACCTCATCCTGACCGATGAGGGTACGGTCACGGTGGTATTATATCAGACTTCCTGTTGGACAATAAGGACGGCGCGCCACGAAAAGAGCCTGGCGGTGTCGGGATGGTTTTCAATTCTATTAGCCAGTGGAAGGCTGCCGGCAGAGCGCCGTCAGGCAGAGAATGGAGATGACATTCCCCGGCGATGGGCGATCTCTGGGCCGAACGGTCATGTCGCTTGATGGCCAGGCTGGATTACTCCCAGAATGCGCTCATAGGCAGAGAGCAGGTCGTGGATTTGTGCCAGCAGAGCATGCAGCATTTGCTCGTTTGCCTCTTTCGTCTGGAGCAGAATATCCTGTTGCGTTTGTGCCAGGTCTTCCACCGCCGCCAGGCGTGTTTCGAGACGTTCAATTTCACTGCGCAAATCATTAAGCGTTTCCTCCTGCGCCAGCGTGTAATTTGCCCAGCGTTTCTGGTCTTCGGCGCGGAAGGCGGCCCATTCCTGGCGGGCGCGGTCTTCCGCCAGTCGTTGCATCTCCACCATTTCGTGGATGCGCCGCTCAAATTTCTGAAGGATTTCCTCATAGGTCTCCTGTGCTCGCTTGACGGCGCGTTGGGCGACCTCCCAGGCGCGCAACTGAGCCTCCAGTTCCCCGCTTTGCCTGGTGAGGGCCTCAAAGTGCTGTTCCCATTCTTTCCAGATGCGCTCCCGTTCGACCTGCCAGCGCGCCTGATTCTCAAGAAATTCGGTTTGCGCCTGCCGTCGTTCGGCCTCGCTGGCCAGCAACTCGTTCAGACGGCTTTCCAATCGGCGCATGGCATCTGTGTTCAGGGTGATCGTCTCACGCACCGAGTCCAGCCGCTTACGGGTAGCCAGGATGTCGCCCTGCAGATCGGTCAGGCGCGCGGTGCCCTGACGTTGCCCCTCCTCGATGACCTGTTGTGTTCTGCCCATCTCTTCTTGTGCCTGGGCAATCGCTTCGACTTTCTGCTTGAGTTCAACCAGTTCGCGCTGGAGGCGTTCCTCTTCTTCCACGCGAGCCTGGAGCTCGTGACGCAGTGACCTGGCGTCCAGTGATTTGCGTAACTGCTGCGCGATAGACTTGCGCACCCCGTCGAGTTCGGCGTAGTGGGTGGCTTCCGTAGTGCGCAGGGCCTCTACCTGTTTTTCCAGTTCGGCCACCTGGCGACCGCTCTCGATGCGTTGTTGTGCCAGTGTTTGCTCAAACTGCGTCAGGCGTTCAGCCAGGCTGGAGGGAGCGGCCAGAGAGTCTTCCATGGCTTTCAGTTGCGCCTGCAGGTGTGTCAATTCGCCTGCCACTCCCTTAAGTCGCTCTTCGAGGGAAACCAGAATGGTTCGATCTTTGCGACGTTCTTCATCCAGCCACTCCAGGCGAGAATGTAGTTGTTCCAGGTCCATAGTACCTCCAGAGGAGACGACGGCCCTATCGGCCCAAATGTTCGAACAGAAGCGGAACGCGCGGCAATACCCAGGAGACCCAGCGGGGAAACAGACCGCCGGCGAACAGCATCAGGCAGGCCGCTGCCAGGAAAAAGCGTTGAGGAACACTCTCGCTCACCTCCCAACGGGCATCGGCGGGGGCGGCGACAAGCGTCGCCAGCGAGCGCATACTGGCCAGCACAAGCCCCAGGGTGCCTGCCAGAAATCCGATCGCCGCCGCGCTTGACTGGCGCGCCAGCATGGACCAGATCGCCTGCCGGGGAGGAAACATGGCCAGTAAGGGCATGCCGCTCAGGGTCAGCATGGCTATCACCAACCCGCTTGCGGCCAGTGGCCATGAGCGCGCCTTGCCCTTGACGGCCTCGAATGTCAGGGAAGGAGCCGCTTTCTGGAGCAGAGCCAGCGATAGCCCCCACAAAGCGACAGCCACGAGGCGCGGCGGGAGCAAGAGGAAGAAAAATACGACGCCGTCTTTCAGCCCCAGACTTAATGTCAGCAGCGAAAGGCCATTTTCGGCTACCATGGCGAATCCCAGGACGCGTCCCAGATGCCGCTCGAAGGCGGCGAACGTCCCGCCAATGACCAGGAGCAACAAGCCGCTGACGCGCAGGGCAAGGGTCAATTGCGCCGCTTCGCGCAGCCAGGTATATCGGTCGAGGAACTCCAGACCAAATACGGTGGTGACAGTGGGAAAAATCCAGAACAGGAAAGACACGGCGTAGGGATGGGATTCCTCAGCCATCATGGGCAGCCAGTGGTAAAAGGGGAAAGCGGCCAGCAACAGGGCAAAACCCAGGGCCAACGCCAGGGTTGCCTGGCGGGCGGTTTGCAGGCCGGCCGGCCCGGCTTCCAGACCGGAAAGCAACCAGCCGGCCAGAAGAATAAAAGGTACTGCCAGCGTTTGCAGGATCAGGAAACGCCATACTCCACGATGACGCGGCGTATTCTCGTCGACGAGCAGCGGGACGCTCAACAGGGCCGCGATCTCGAACAGCAACGCTGCGTACAGGAACGGCTCTACAGCCAGGGCGGCCACGCATAACGCGCTGAACGCCAGCCCATACGGTATCAGGCGGTTGGCCCAGCCAGCGGCTTCTGCGGCCCAGAACCATAGAGAAACAGCGCCATAGAGGAGCACCAGAAGAAACTGGTCGGCTGAAGTCAGGATGAAGCGTCGTCCCAGGATTTGAAATTCGGGCTGGATGCGGAAAGCCAGACTGCCTGCCTGCAGGGGAACGTCCAGCGGAAGCCACAATGCTGCCAGCGTGAGCAGTAACGTCAGCGCGCCTCCGCTAAATGCCAGGCCGCGACGGCGGCTGCGCAACCAGAATAACGCCGCGCAAGCCAGCGGAACCCCAATCCACAGCAGAGGAGCATTCATGAGGCTGCTCCCTTGAGCGATAGAAGATAAGCCGCTGTCAGAGACATACCCAGATGTATCAAGGCCAGTAAAGCCACTACCAGCGTGGACGTCTCCAGGCTGGCATACAACACCTCGAAACCAGCCAGCGTAGTCAGCAGTCCCAGGCTGATGTCCAGGTCCTGTTGTGAGAGCCCCAGCAACAACAACCCGGTGCCACTCAATAGTAAGCTCCCCCAGGCTACCGGTAAAGCAATCATCAGCCAGTCAGCCAGGCGCAAGGCGAGAGCGAAGGTCACCAGGACAACCAGCGAGATTGTCAACAGGCGGAAGAATCGCCCTCCTGGCCAGATCAGGTTTCCCGATTCGGGAGGGGGAAGCGTGGCCAGCGTAATGGCCAGCACGAGGGCTGCCATCCAGCCGCTGATCAGGGCTACCGCGGCTACCGCAAGCGGCCAGTGAGGCTGTACCAGCCAGAACAGACCGAGGTATTGGATGGCCAGCCCACCTGCTTTCCAGCGCCAGGAAAGGGCTAATACCAGCAGCAATACGCCTAGGAAGAGCAAGAGGAAAGCCAGCCAGCCAGAGTTCATCGCGCCGTCAGGAGTGAAGCCAGTAATGCGAGCAGGAGGAGAGACCACAGCATTCCGCCCTCTCCTTCCAGTAAACCGTTGATGAGGGCTATCCCTTTTTCCGTTAAGCCTGCCAGTCTCCGCAGCCGGCGATAGAGCAGTGGCAGGGGGGGCAAAGCATTCCATTGACGGAGCACTCCACGGCGGTCCCGCCGATGCTCTGTCAGCCAGATCAAGGCGATGGCGATCAGCAGTACGGCTGGCGGTGCCCACCAGATTCCCAGCATTCTGGCTCCGGGCCAGCCTCCCACGCCCAATGCCAGTATGCTGATCGGGAATGCCGTTAAGCCGAGACTGTAAATGACCTGTGCCCAGGCTGGATATGACTCAATACTGCTCTCGCCGGCATGGCTGGCGTGCCGCAAGTAACCGCCAAGCAAGCAGGCCTGGGCCAGCAAGAGGAGAATCCAGAACGGCCAGGCCAGCGTACCTGCCCCCGTCCATCCGGAGGCTGTTGCGCTGAATGGCAATGCCGACAAACCGAAGGCTCCCAGCAGCAGCAGGCCGGTCAGTAAGCGGTGGCGAGCGGAATATAGAAAGAGAATGCCTCCACACAGAATCAACGCGGCTCCCCAGGCTGTCACGCCGACAGGACTCCCGCGCAGGACAGCGGTCATGGCCAGGCCGCTCATTCCCAATACCCAGAACGGTCGTCCTGTCATTTCGTCGGAGACGCGCAGCCAGGCATAGCCCCCGTACAGGGCGGTCAGGGCTGTCAGCATGAGCAGAGGTACGCTCACGGGCGTCATCGCGTGCAGTGGAAGGCGAGACAACACGGCCAGGCTGGAGGCCGCCGAAACCAGGCGCAGGACGCTGCCGTAATCGCGCCGCAAAACGGTTTCCTGGGAATAGGGAAGGTGCAGTGGAAATACTCCCAGCCGCAACACGGCGGCGAAGAACAGATATAACCCCGCCTCTGTTGGAACATTGGTGAAATCTAACAGCGTATCTGTCCTGGCGCCGGCCCAGGCGACCAGGCCGAGGCCGCACAGACGAATAGCAAAGGCAGTGACCGCTTCGCCGGCCCGCTCCCCGGGAATGGAACGCAACATGGTCATCAACTCGGCGATATCCAGCGCGGCCCAGGTTAGAACGAGCGTGAGGAGATTTTCAGCAGTCACGCTGAACAGGCCGATAGCGGTCAACAGAAACATACCTGCCCAGGCAAGCAGGTTGGCGGGCAGGTAAAGCACGGAGGTCAGAATCACTCCTGCCATGACTGTGGTCAATGCCAGGGCGTAAGGCCAGGAATACCCATCTGCCAGCCAGCGGAGACTACCGTGAAACAGGGGCTCCCAGCTCATCTGCGAGAGGCGGATGGGCAGACGCGCCTGCCAGCTCCACACGCTTCCCCAGGCAATCAGCGCGCCGATCATAGCCAGCCACCAGGACACGCGGCTTTGAGGCCGGCTCAGACGTAGCCCAGTCAGGGCCAGGCCAGTCAACGTGCAAACCAGCATCGGGATCAGTAACATCAGGGTTATTTTATCATGGACGAAGGCAGGCCTTACCGTGCAACGGCTGCGGTGCGTGATGACACGATTGTCCTCAAGATATTCCCAAAATTGCCTGCTCTCATGTAAAATAACGTCTATTCGGGATGAACCGCGCAAATGCCCCGAAGGTTGATTCGTTTCAATGAAAACAGGCGCGTCACTATTCTGTTCCATTCGGGAGATGCTTATGGCCTCTATGTTACTTGTGGTGAATCCGACTTCCGGGCGAGGGCTGGCGGGGCGGTCTTTGCCGGAAATTGAGCGTCGGCTCAAGGATTATGGCGTGGACTATCACGTCACCCTTACCCGGCGTCCCTGGCATGCCGCCGAACTGGCGGAACAGGGGGCGCGACAGGGATATGATTCCGTTATTGCCGTCGGTGGTGATGGCACGGCGAACGAGGTCCTGAATGGCCTCTTGCGTGCTCGCGCCGCCGGCTATAGGAGCATGGCCATGGGCATCCTGGCTGTTGGCACGGGGAACGATTTTGCCTCTGGCATGGGGATTCCCCCCGGTGTAGAGGCTGGTTGCCGGGTGCTGGCAGAGAATCATCGCCGCTGTATGGATGTTGGCCGTCTTGAAGGCGGCGATTACCCTCAGGGACGTTATTTCGGCAATGGGGTGGGGATCGGTTTCGATGCCGCGACCGGCTTCATCGCCGCGAAGATACGGCGTCTGCGTGGCCTGTTGCTTTACCTGCTGGCGGCTCTGGAGACGCTCTTTATTTATTACCGGCCGCCTGTGGTGCGCATTGTCTGCGATGACCAGGAAACAGTCCAACCTTCGCTGATGGTTTCCATTATGAATGGCCGGCGTATGGGTGGCGGATTCCTCTTTGCTCCACATGCTGAGACAACCGATGGCCTCTTCGATTTGTGCATTGCTTCGTCGGCCAGTCGCCTGCGTATTTTGCAACTGATCCCTTACTTTCTCAAAGGCACGCAGGCCACCCAAAAGGAGGTCAAGACGGCGCGAGCGCGTCGGGTGGAGGTGACGGCGTTACAGGGGACGTTGCCCATTCACTGCGACGGCGAAACTGTCTGTTATGCCGGTCAGTCGCTGCGCGTCGAGATTCTTCCTCAACACCTCGAATTCATTACGCGCCCGGTGTCGGTCTGACCATGCGCCCCGTCGTTTGCTGGTTACTGCGTCAGAGTACCCGCGTGCTTTGCCAGATTGATGGCGAGGCGCTGGTACATGTTCCGCCGCGCGGGCCGCTCATTCTGGTTACCAATCATATTGGTTCCCTGGAGGTGCCTTTACTCTATGCTCACCTCCATCCGCGCCCGTTGACTGGCCTGGCCAAAGTCGAAACCTGGGATAATCCTTTCCTTGCCTGGTTGTTTGATCTGTTCCAGGCCATTCCGGTGCGGCGAGGAACGCCCGATGTAATGGCTGTTCGCCGTTGCCTGGAGGCCCTGCGAGCCGGCTATATCCTGGCTATTATGCCGGAGGGGACGCGTTCCCGTCACGGACGTTTGTTGCGCGCCCAGCCCGGCGTAGTGACGGTGGCGCTGCACTCTGGCGCGCCGCTGCTGCCGCTGGCGCATTGGGGCGTGGAAAAATTCCCTGCCAATCTGCGTCGCTTCAGGCGCACCGAGTTTCATATTCGTGTTGGGCGACCTTTTCGTCTGGAAATACACGAACCGCGTATCACGCGCGCGTTGCGTCGCCAGATCGCCGATGAAATCATGGGGCAGATTGCTTCTCTGCTTCCCCCGGAGTATCGCGGCGTCTATGCCTCCTGTGCCGACACGCCGCAATATCTGCGTTATCTTTGAAAGGTTGGGATGGGCAAATTTGTGTCAGCCTGCTTTGTAAGAATTGTTGCAAACCTTCGCGATTTTTCGTTTCAGGGAGACCAGACAATATGAATAATATGACCGCCAGGATTCTCACCAGTCCTGTCTGGAAATGGTTGTTGGTCGTTCTATTTGTGATCGAGGTTTCGGCCTCCATGTTTCAGGCATGGTTGCCCTATGAAGACGATGCTTACATTTTCCTGCGCTATGCAGACAATATTGCGCATGGTTATGGGTTTGTCTGGAACAGAGGCGATGCTCCGGTAGAGGGATATACTTCCTTCCTGTACTTAATGCTCCTGACAGGTTTACGTATGGTTGGCTTCACCAGTGAGCGAGTACTTGGCTGGTCGGGTATCATCCTGAGTGCGCTGACTCTGGTAGTTACGATCAAGGTGGCCGAGATCATCTTGCGGAGTCGTATATCGGTGCCTGACCTGGTTGTTTTGATTCTTTGCGGCTTCTCGCCTAATTTCGTTTATTGGGCTATGCGGGGGATGGATGTTCCTTTGTTTACTTTCTTGCTCCTGGTATCAACCTGGGTATATTTGAAGTACATGTATGGGAATGCTCCTGCCTGGGGGGTGGGGCTTTGTTTTGCTCTGTTGGCCTTGGCGCGTCCTGAAGGCATCCTTATTTTTTTGCCGACATTGATTTGTGATTCAGTGAGGCTTTTTATAGTGGCCCGTGAGAGATGGGTCAGGAATGTGCTAACAATGGTAGTGTCATTTTCAATTGCTTATGTTCCGTACTTTCTCTGGCGGTGGAATTATTTTGGCTACCTCTTTCCCAACACTTACTATGCTAAGACAGGAGGGGGAATCATCCAGATCAGGGAAGGCTTGATATATGTGGTGGCTTCACTTAAAGCCGCGTTTGGAGCTTACTTCTGGTGGGTTCTGGTGCTGATGGGAATATTGACACTTCTTTTCTATTTCTTGAGGGGGGAGCGATGGCCTGCTGGCTGGGAAAAGGCATATCTAATCACTGTAGCTATATGCATTTTGGGTATGGCAGCGCTAAATGGCGGCGATCATTTTGCTTACGGTCGCTTCATTGTACCGTCCTTGCCTTATTTAGCGCTCATCGTCGTAAGTACTTTTATGGAGCTGCTTCGCCGGCATCGGTGGCTGGCCATTGCTCTAGGGATAGTTGGTTTGACTTTGATAGGTTTACATTATTCTCAGAGT
>DAOTVX010000031.1:0-8495 GCA_034436275.1 Anaerolineales bacterium
CACGAACTGTTCTGCTGGGCGCAAGTGCGCGAGTAAGATCCGAGTTCATGACGTAGTTTCAGGTCTTGCAAGGTCACGTATTCCATCGCAAAAAGGAGCGTAAGTACGTTATGTGCATGTTCTGTGCGGCCATTCCCACCGTCGCCGCGAGCGGCGTTGCGCTGGATAGCAAACAGCGTAAGGACGCCGAAAAGAAAGGGAAAGCCGCGCCGCGCATTCGCCCGTTCCCGCTGCTGACGGCGGGAGCAATTTTCCTGCTCATGCTCGGCTCGGCATATTTCCACACCCGATTCCCCCACCTGGGCTGACGGAAATCGGGGCAGGGGCGGGCCCCGATAAAAAAGTCATTTTTTATTGAAAAAGAATATCAGTTTCATCATGGAGAGACCTGTGAAAACGAGCGCCATCCTTCTCTCGCTTCTTGCCATCACTGCCCTGCTGCTCTCGGCCTGCGGCGGGACGAAATCCCCCGCCGCCGGTGGCAAATTGCCCGTGTTGGCGACCACTTCCATCGTCGCGGATGTCGTCCGCCAGGTAGGCGGGGATTACGTCCAGGTGACCACGCTCCTGCCGCTCGGCACGGACCCGCACACTTTCCAGCCGCGCCCGCAGGATGCCGCCGCCATCGCCGACGCGGCCCTGGTCTTTGCCAACGGCGCCGGGTTGGAGGAATTCCTTCAGCCCCTGCTCGAAAGCGCCGGGGCAACGGACAAACTGGTGGAAGTTTCGCAGGGAATCGACCTTTTGCCGTTTGAAGGCGAAGAAGGCGAGGGGGAGCATCACCATGAAGGAGGTGACCCGCACACCTGGATGGACCCCAATAACGTGATGGTCTGGACCGATAACATTGCCGCCGCCCTTTCGGCCGCCGACCCGGCCCATGCCGACGCCTACCGCGCCCATGCCGCCGCCTACCGGGAGCAACTGCGCGCCCTGGACGAGTGGATTCGCGCGCAGGTGGCCCCGATTCCGGTCGAGCAGCGCCTGTTCGTGTCCGATCATGCTACGTGGGGCTACTTCGCGGAGGAATACGGCTTCAGGCAGGTCGGGACGATTACCGGTTCGTTCAGCAGCGCCGCTTCGCCCTCGGCCCAGGAACTGGCCGCGTTGGAAGAGAAAATTCGCGCCTGGGGCGTCAAGGTCATTCTCGTTGGCGTAGAGGTCAATCCCAATCTGGCGCAACAGGTGGCTCAAGATACCGGCGCACGCATCGTCCGCGTCTATCACGGTTCGCTCACGCCTGCCGATGGCCCGGCGGCGACGTACCTGGATTTTATGCGCTATAATGTGACCGCGATTGTGGATGCGCTGAAATGATGGGTAGTGCGAGATTTATCTCGCACCTGCAATGGGCGAAATTGGCGAAATGAATTTCGCCTTACGGGCATAATGGGCAAAATAAATTTAGCCTTACGGTTACTCAACAACTATGTCTCCTTACGTGCCTCATCAGACCGACCAGCCCGTTCTGGATGTTGATCACCTGACAGTGCGCTATGACGGGCGTACTGCGCTGGAGGAGGTCACTTTTCACCTGCGCCGCGGCGAGCGGGTAGCGGTGATCGGGCCAAACGGCGCCGGCAAAAGCACGTTATTCAAGGCCATTGCCGGCCTTCTCACCCCCCAGGCCGGGCGGGTGCGCGTGTACGGCACGCCGCCGGGCAGTCACGGCTGTATCGCTTACCTGCCGCAACGTCAGCAGGTGGACTGGCATTTCCCGGTCAGTGTGGCCGACGTGGTGATGATGGGACGGGTTTGCCGGCTGGGCTGGCTGGGCTGGCCGAAAAAGCGCGATCGGGAAATCGTGCGTGCCGCTCTGGAAACGGTCGGCCTGGCGTCACTGGCGCGGCGCCCTATCGACGAACTTTCCGGTGGACAGCAACAGCGCATGTTCATTGCCCGCGCCCTGGCGCAGGAGGCCGCGCTGGTTCTGCTGGATGAGCCTTTGACCGGCCTGGACCTGCCGGCGCAGGAGGAAGTGCTGGCTGCGCTGGAAGTGCTGCCGCAACGCGGCGCAACGGTTATGGTCGCGACGCACGATCTGGAACAGGCCGCTCGTTACTTTGACCGCGTCCTGCTGCTTAACGGTCGCCTGATTGCCTTTGCGCCGCCCTCTGAGGCGCTCCGCCCGGAGATGCTCCTGCAGGCTTATGGCGGACGCATGAATGTTACCGTGGAAGGCCAGCCGTTTGTCATTGCCGATACCTGTTGCGAGGGAGAAACAGATGACCGCGCTGGTTGAATGGCTGGTGAAGCCGCTGACCTATCCTTTCATGCAACGCGGCCTGGTGGCCGCCTTGCTGGCCGGCGTGTTGTGCGCTGTGGTGGGCGTGTACGTTGTCCTGCGCGGCATGGCCTTCTTCGGCGACGCCCTGGCGCACGCGATTTTGCCCGGCGTGGCGGTGGGGTACCTGGTCAGCGGAGGGGCGCGCGAACCGCTCTTCTGGTGGGCGCTCGGCAGCGCCATCCTGGCCTCTCTGGGAATCGGTTCCATCAGTCGTCACAGTCGCCTGCGGGAGGATACGGCGATTGGCATTGTCTTCGCCGGGATGTTTGCGCTGGGCATTGCCCTTATCTCCACCGTGCGCAGTTACGCGGTGGACCTGAGCCACTTCCTGTTCGGCGATGTGCTGGGCGTTTCGGCGCGCTCGCTGGGGTGGATGGGAATTTTTGGCGGGCTGGTGCTGGTGATCATCGTGGCGCTGTACAAGGAGTTCCTGGTCATTTCCTTCGACTCGGTGCTGGCAACTACCCTGCGCCTGCCGGTTGGCTGGCTCAACAATCTCCTGCTCGTGCTCCTGGCCATGACCATCGCCGTCACCATGCAGACGGTAGGTGTGGCGTTGATGGTGGCCATGCTGGTCACCCCGGCGGCGACGGCTTCGTTGCTCACCCGCCGTCTGCCGACCATGATGGCTATCGCCGCGCTGATCGCCTCTTTCTCGGCCATCGCCGGCCTGTACCTTTCGTATTACGTCAACGTGGCTTCCGGGGCCGCCATCGTGTTGGTAGCCACGGTGCTCTTCCTGATTGTTTTCCTGTTCAGCCCCCGGCGTCGAATCTGGTGGCGGCGAGTTTCCTGAGAGTCTATGCGCGGCCGTATCACCGTCCTGCTTTTCTTTCTGGCAACCCTGAGCGCCGCGTGTGGCTGGACAACCGCGCCGTTGGCCCCAACTCCGTTTCCTTCGGCCTACGTGCTGGTGACAGTAGATGTCAACGCCTCACCCACGCCGACCCCGTTCCAACCCGTCCGTGAACCACTGCCGACGGCCACGCTGGCTTTGCCTGCCTCTACCTCCACAGCCACGCCGCCGCCTACGCCTACGCCTACGCCAACGCCAGCGGCTGGCCTGCGTCCTCGTTATACTCTCCTCGTGAATCTGGATTATGAGGCCCATCGCCTGGCCGTGGACGAGACCATCGTTTACCCCAACGCAGGCGGGGAGACGCTGGATCGCTTGCGGCTGGCCGTGGAGCCGAATCGCTGGCCAGGTTGTTTTGCGCTGACAGGATTGACGGTAAACGATCAGGCGGTGACAGATTCCGTGTTGAGCGGCGGCTGGCTGGAGGTGCCGCTTGGCGCGTCGCTGGCGCCGGGCGAGACAGTGACCCTGAAGCTGCTCTATACGCTTTCCATGCCCTGGGCGGGGCCGCAGCAGATTTTCGGCTATAACGACCGTCAACTGAACGCGGTAGACTGGTATCCCTTCGTCGTGCCCTATGTGGCGGGGCGCGGTTGGGTGAATCATGAGCCGACAACGGTCGGTGAGCATCTGGTCTACGACGTGGCCGATTTTGAGGTGACCATCCACCTGACGGGGTCGGTGACCAGCGGCCTGGTCATTGCCGCCAGCGCGCCAGCCGAGGGCGAACGTTATCGTCTGACCGGGGCGCGCAATTTCGCCTTCTCCGTCAGCCCCGATTTCCAGAGCCGCTCCACCACAGCCGCTGGCGTGACCATTACCAGTTACTACTTCGAATCCGAAGCCTACGCCGGCGACGCCCTCCTCGGGCCGATTGCCCGCGCCCTGACAACTTATGGCCAGCGCTTTGCTCCCTATCCCTATCCCAGTTTGAGCATTGTGGAAGCCGATTATCCCGACGGCCTGGAGCACTGCGGCCTGTTTTTCCTGAGCCGTCGTTTTTACACCGATTACGACGGCGGTATGCTAAACGACCTGATCGTCATTGGCGTTCACGAGACGGCGCACAACTGGTGGTATGGTCTGGTGGGGAACGATCAGGCGCTGGAACCCTGGCTGGACGAGGCGCTGGCGACCTACTCGGAGTACGTTTTCTACAGCGATAATTACCCTGGCCTGACCAACGGCTGGTGGGATTCCCGCGTCAATGCTTTCCAGCCAGGCGGCTGGGTGGATGTGACAATCTACAACGGCGGCGAATTCCGTCCCTACACCAACGCCGTTTACCTGCAGGGAGCGCGTTTCCTCCATGCCCTGCGGCAGCGTATGGGTGATGCGGCCTTCTTTGCTTTCCTGCGAGCCTATGCCGCTCAACTGGCCTATCGTCGTGCCAGCGCCGCTGATTTCTTTGCTCTGGCGCGTCAGTACAGCACCACCGATTTCTCCGATCTGGTTGGAGCGTACTTCCAGAACGCGCCGTGAGCGAATCACGTGCCGGGCAGTTTGCTCTGGTAGTTTAGCGGGACAAATGGCCCACGAAGCCGGCGGCGATAAGCCCCATGAAGGCCAGGGGATACAACGTCCCAGATTTACAGCAGGCTGATCGGATTGATTTCCACCCGCCAGGGGGAGAGATTTTTGCCGCGTAGCAGAGTGAGCGGGTCGGGGCCACGCAGGATAATCTGCCAGCGGTATTGACCACTCAAACGGGCGAAGAAACAGGGGGCAGGCCCCAACAGGTCCAGCGTCAGTTGCCGCGCCTCTATTTCGCGACGGAGTTTTTCGGCCAGACGCTGCGCTTCCGTCTCTGCGCGGACTGGGTCGGTGTGGCGGTATTCGAGCCGCGCCAGACGCGCGAACGGCGGGTAGCCCAGGCGTTGCCGCGCCTGTAACTCATGCCTGTAGAAGCCGGCCACGTCATGGCGCGCCGCGCACTGGATGACGTAGTGTTCGGGCTGAAAGGTTTGCAGGATGACCATCCCGCCGCGCGCCGAGCGGCCGGCCCGACCGGCCACTTGAGTCAGCAGGTTAAAGGTGCGCTCGGCGGCAAAGGGATCGGGCAGGTTCAGCCCCACTTCCGCCAGCACGATGCCCACCAGCGTCACCAGCGGCAAATCGAGACCTTTGGCCAGCATTTGGGTCCCGATGAGAACATCGGCGCGATGGGCGACGAAATGGCTCAAGATGATCTCGTGCGCCTCTTTCTGGCGCGTGGTCTCCCAATCCCAACGCAGGGTACGCGCGGAGGGGAAGAGTGCTTTCACTTCCGCTTCGACTTTTTCGCTGCCCAATCCGTACTGGCGAATCTGCGTGCTGCCGCAACCCGGGCAGCGCGTCAGCATCTGCCGGCTGTAACCGCAGTAGTGACAACGCAACGTCGGGCGCGTCGCGCCCGCCTCAGGAGCCGGGTCAGCCGCCAGGTGATAGGTGAGAGGAATATTGCAGCGCGGACACTTCGCCACGTAACCACATTCACGGCAGAACACATAGGTAGCGGTGCCGCGGCGGTTCAGGTAGAGGATAGCCTGTTCGCCGCGTTGCAGCACCTCGCCCAGGGCTTGCTGCAAGGCGCGACTGAAGATGTGACGGTTGCCGTCTTTCAGTTCCGCGCGCATGTCCACAATCTGTACCGGCGGCAGGCCGGCCGGCGTAGCGGACGGGAGCGGGCGACCATTGCCGACGCGCTGCCGCAGTTCCAGATAGAGGCTCTCGCCGGTCTCGGCCTCGTAACGCTGTTGAATCGCCGGCGTCGCCGAACCCAAAATGCATACGGCGTGGCACAGGCGCGCGTATTGTATGGCCGCTTCCACCGCATGGTAGAAGGGCGGCTCGGACTGGTAGTAAGAGGGATCATGGCATTCGTCGGCAACAATCAGGCCGGGGTTGGGAAAAGGGGTGAAAAGTGCTGAACGCGGCCCAACGATGACTTGCAGCAATCCCAGGCGCGCTCGCCTCCAGGTGTCATAGCGTTCGCCAGGCGAAAGGCGCGAGTGCAGCAGACCAACCCGGCCCGGAAAGCGCGCCAGAAAGCGGCGAATGGTCTGCGGGGTGATGGCGATTTCAGGGACGAGAATAATGGCTTGCTGCCCACGTTGCAGGCACTCCTGCACGGCGCGCAGGTAAATTTCCGTCTTTCCGGACCCGGTGACGCCTTGCAGCAGGAAAGGTCGCGGCGGGGTATCCCGTTCGCTCCAGGGGGCGGTCAGGGCGGAGCGAATCACATCCCAAACCTGCTGCTGGTCGGGGGTCAGGGGCGGCGGTTCACAGCTGGCGGCCTCGCCGCTGACCAGATTTTGGAGCGGATCACGCCAGATTTCTGTCTCGCGCAGGACGATGAGTTCGCGTTCGGCCAGTTCCTGCAAATCGGCCAGCGTGCAACCGGCTTCGGCGTACAGCCAGGAGACGTTTACTTCGCCGCCCTCGCGCATCAGGACGCGTAACGCGGCCTGGCGACGTTGCTGCGTGGCGGGGGTGCGCCCCAGGGTGGGCATAGCGGCTTCGGCCTGCTCGGGCGGGACGGCCAGTTGAGCCGTGCGCACGTATTTCGGGCGGACGGACGGCGGCGGCAGGAGCGGTTGGGCAGTCAACAGGCCGCGACGCGTCAGGTACTGGGCTGTCTTGCGCCAGTCCACATTCTGGAAGTGACGGTCAATCTGGCGCCCGCGCAGCGCACCTTTTTCACGCAGCAGTTTCAACAGACGGGCGCTCGTGCCTTTCATCTCGGACAGGATCGCAGGCGTCAGAGCGGCCTCGCGCACTTGATATAACGTATCGGCGTGTTGACTGAGGCCGGGCGGCAGCATCAGGTCCACCATCGCGGCCAGGGGTTGTAGGGTGGATTTGGCCAGCCAGCGCGCCAGATCAAGCTGCGCGGCAGTCAGCACAGGCAAAGGATCAAGCAGCGCCAGGATGGGACGCGGCGCGGCGACGGCAGGCTGCGCCGTCAGTTCGAGCACCACCCCCTGCACCGTTTGCCTGCCAAACGGTACGGCGACCAGACAACCTGCCTGCAGGCGCGTTTCCAGTTCTGGCGGTACTGCATAGTCAAATTCGCCGTTGCAGGCGGGTACGTTGACCGTCACGCGCGCGTACATCGAGGCGATTATACTCTCGTTCGTGACCGGAACAGGCGTATAATCGCGCTGTGAGCATCTCCGACTTTGCCGGAAGGCCTGGCTGATTGTATGCACAAACGAACTTTGCTTCTCGTCATTCTGGCCGGAACGTTGCTGGGAGGCGGTCTGGCCCTCTACGGGCACTGGCGTCCCGGCGCGGCGCGTTCGGCGCGCGTGCTGGAATGGCTTCGCCATCCTGACGACCATCCCGATTGGGCCAGTCAGGCAGGAGTGCGTTGCCGTCCTGAGGCGCCGTTTCTCTTCCCGACCAGCGGCTTCATTGGTTACCTGTATGACGATTCGTTTCGCCCCGGTCACCGTCATCAAGGCATAGACATTTTCGGCGGAACGGCGCCCGGCGTGACGCCGGTGCTGGCCGCCTATGATGGCTACCTGACACGTCTGGCAGGGTGGAAATCATCGCTTATTGTGCGCGTGCCCGATGATCCGCTGCACCCTGGCCGGCAAATCTGGCTTTACTATACCCACATGGCCGATGCGGAGGGCAACTCGTTCATTGCGCCTGAATTTCCGCCCGGCGTGAGTGAACACTACGTCACTGCCGGCACATTCCTCGGTTATCAGGGCAATTACTCCGGCAATCCACGCCAACCGGTAGGCGTCCATTTGCACTTCTCTATCGTTCTCGACGATGGGCGCGGGCATTTTCGCAACGAACTGGACATCCGCAACACGCTTGACCCTTCGCCCTACTTTGGCCTGCCGCTGAACGCGCCTCAGAGCACAGGGGAGATTGTGGTCTGCCGTTGAAAGTTGCTGTGAACCGACTCAAGCCAGAGTGGCCGATAGTTACCCTGGCTGCCGGGCTCTCTTCTCTGGCGAATTCCCTTGCCACGTTACGGCGGGTGTGGCACATTTTTTCGGGAAAACGCAATTCCCTGGCGTGATCATCGTGGGGGCGAACCGTCAACGAATGCCTGACCACGAATAAACGAATATCCGCGCTGCATGCGTTGGTTCGTCGTAACTATTCCGCTCTGCATCAACGCTGTTGTGTATGTCATGGCGAGGAGCGTTCTTTGCGACGAAGCAATCTCCATGCGAGTCAATTTAGCCTGATAAATGGGAGATTGCTTCGCCGAAAAACGGCTCGCAATGACATGGCTGAGTAGTTACATTTCGATTATAGCATGAGTGGGGCAGGGCAACACCCTTTCAGGCTTCAGCAGGTGCCTTGTCCTGGCAGGAAAAGAGCATCTTCTGATGACAAAAAGCC
>DAOTVX010000032.1:0-18969 GCA_034436275.1 Anaerolineales bacterium
CTGATTGGGCCTCCTGGCTGGCTTGTGCCAGTGACCTGTTGCGTCGTCTGTTCCCTCTCTGCCGCAGCCTGACCGGCGCAGGGGTACGCCAGACTCTGGCTATCCTGCGCGAAATCGCCGATTTCGCCATTCACGAGGTGCCCTCTGGTACACCAGCATACGATTGGATCGTTCCTGATGAGTGGAATGTGCGCGACGCTTATGTGGCCGATAGGCATGGCCGACGGGTTATTGACTTTCGGCAGAACAACCTGCATCTGGTCAGTTACAGCATTCCTTTTGAAGGTACCCTGACCTTCGAGGAGCTGCGCCCTCATCTGCATACCTTGCCCGATTTACCCGACGCTATTCCTTATCGTACGAGTTACTATAATCGTACCTGGGGATTCTGCCTGTCCCAGCGGCAATTTGACGCTCTCGATCGAGAGGAGAGGTACTTCGTTAAGGTGGATACTACGCTTGCTCCCGGCAGCCTGACCTATGGGGAAAAGGTGTTGACCGGCACCTCTGACCAGAAGTATTTAATTTCCACCTATTGCTGTCATCCCTCGCTCGGGAACGACAATCTTTCTGGCCTGGTGCTTTGGGCATTGCTTTTACGCGAACTCAGCCAGCGAACGTTAAAGCACAGTTACTATTTCCTTATTGCGCCCGAAACAATCGGCGCGCTGGTCTGGCTGGCGCGCAACGAATCCCTGGCCCGCACCCTGACCGGCGGCTTCCTGATCTCGACCGTGGCCGGCCCCGGCAAGTTTGGCTATAAGCGCACCTTTCGCGGCCATAGCGTGATTGATCGCGTTGTCCGGCAAACTTTTCGCGAACTCTGCCTGGATTACCTTGAGTATCCCTTTGATGTCAACGGCAGTGATGAGCGTCAATTCTCTTCGCCGGCTTTCCGCATCCCGGTTGGCACAATTTGCAAGGATAAGTATTACGAGTACCCTTACTATCATACTTCGTTAGACAACCTGGAATTTATCAGCCCCGAAGCCCTGATTCAAACGCTGCAGATTTATCTGTTTGCCATCGAGAAGCTGGAGCAGAATCGAATTTACCGTTCCCTCGTCCCCTATGGGGAGCCGATGTTGGGTAAACGTGGCCTTTACCCAAAACTCGGCGGCAGTATCAAACAACGGGCGGCGAATCTGCACCTCCCACACGAAATGCGCCCTTATCAGTTATCAGAAGAGAATATTCTCTATGGCAGCGAACTGGATGCCATCCGCTGGGTGTTATTCTATAGCGATGGTCAGACTTCGCTGCTCGATATCGCCGAGCAGGTTGGCGTGCCGATGAAGCAATTGTATGATACGGCCGAAAACCTGGTTCAGCACGGTTTACTCACACGCGAGGAGGCAGCATGAAACTTTTCTGGATCGGCGGCAGTCACCCACGTCATCTATATTACATCAATACGATTGCTCAACGCTTTCCTCTTGCCGGCGCTATCATTGAAAAGCGGGAGAACTTGCTGCCTCAGCCGCCGGCAGGACTGGACGAAGTAGATCGTCAGAATTTCATACGTCATTTTGGGCATCGCGCCAGGGCCGAAGAGCGATATTTCGGTGATCAACCGTTCCCGGATTGTCCTACTTTACAGGTCAGCCATGAGACTTTGAATACGCCAGCCAGCGCGGACTTTGTTCGCTCTATTGCTCCCGATTTGGTGCTGGTTTTCGGTTCAGGCATGGTGCGCGAGCCGCTTTTTTCGGCTTTACCCCACCATACCATCAACCTGCATTTGGGTCTCTCCCCTCGTTATCGCGGCGCGGCGACGCTGTTCTGGCCATTCTACTTCCTGGAACCCACCTATGCCGGGAGCACATTCCACTACATTGTCTCCGAGCCAGATGCTGGTGACATTGTTCATCAGGTGCTTCCGGAGTTACACCCCGACGATGGTATCCATGATGTGGCCTGCAAAGTCGTCGTGAAATCGGCCCAGGAGGCAATTCCCCTGTTGGAAATTTTTGAGCATAAGGGAGAATGGTCAACGCGTCCGCAAAAGGCGACCGGCAAAAATTTCCTGGCCAGCGATTTTAAACCTCACCATTTGCGAGTTATCTATAATCTCTATCACGATGACATGGTGCGGCAATATCTGGAGGGTAAGCTGCCCTGCAAAACGCCCAACCCCTATCGTCAGTTTTGACCATGTCTTGCTCCATCGTGATTCGCGCCTATAACGAGGCTCAGCACCTTCCGCGTCTGTTCGAGGGGATTCGCCATCAAACGCGCCTCCCAGGCGAGGTAATCGTGGTCGACTCTGGCTCGACTGATGCGACTGTCGCCATCGCCAGGACATTCGGGGCGCGCGTGGTGCACATTGCTCCGGCAGAGTTTACCTTTGGCCGTTCTTTGAACCTGGGCATTGCCGCAGCCAGCAGCGACCTGATTGTCATTGCCAGCGCACACGTCTATCCGATTTATCCCGACTGGTTGGAGCGTCTCCTGGCGCCTTTTGCCGACGAGCGCATGGCGTTGACCTATGGGAAGCAACGCGGACCAGCCCAGGCACGATTCTCGGAAAAGCAGATCTTCCATCAGTGGTATCCTGAAACTTCGCAGCTCTGTCAGCCTCATCCGTTCTGTAATAATGCCAACGCAGCCATACGTCGCTCGCTATGGCAGATTCATCCCTACGATGAGACATTGACGGGCCTGGAGGACGTGGCCTGGGCCAAATGGGCTCAAGAACAGGGATATGCCATTTCGTACGTCGCCGAGGCCGAGGTCATTCACGTTCACCAGGAGACGCCACGCGGGGTATATAACCGTTACCGGCGGGAAGCCATGGCCTTTAAGCGCATTTACCCTGAGGCGCACTTCAGTTTGTATGACTTCTGGCGCATGGTCACAGCAAACATTGCTTTTGATTTAATCCATGCGGCGCGTGAAGGGGTTTTCTGGAAAAGTCTTTTTTCCATTTTTTGGTTCCGCTGGATGCAGTTTTGGGGCACCTATCGTGGTTACCGTGACAGCGCCTTACTCACCCCAGAATTGCGTCAGACGTTTTACTACCCGCGCGGCCTGACATCTGCGCCTCCGACAAACTCATCGCGTAGCGTCGAGCCGATTCGGTATAATAGCCAGGGATAGGTTGTGATGTCTGACGCCGAAGCATCGTTGCTGGTAGCGATTGTCGTACCGGTTTATAACGAGGAGGAGGCTATTGGCCCCTTCCATGATTCGTTGGTGCAGGTTCTCGAGTCGTTGCCGCATCGTTTTCATATTCTGTATATCAACGATGGCTCGACGGATCGAACACAAGCGATTCTGGAGCACCTTGCCGATACCGACGCACGGATTACCGTGGTTGAACTGAGCCGGAACTTTGGACATCAGGCGGCCCTGAGTGCGGGCCTTGACCTTGCGGATGGGCAGGTGGTGATTACGATGGATGGCGATGGTCAGCACCCACCCGCGCTGATTCCTCAAATGCTGGAAACCTATCGGCAGGGTTACGATGTGGTTCTAATGCAGCGAACGGGTCACGAAGCAGCCTCTGCTTTCAAGCGGTGGAGCGCCTCGATCTTCTACTGGATTATTTCTCGTTTGAGCAACGTCCCGATTTTGCCAGACGTTGCCGATTTCCGTTTGATGAGCGCAGGCGTTGTGCAGGCGCTGCGACGTATGCCCGAGTACCACCGCTTCCTACGGGGCATGATCGCCTGGGCTGGCTTTCGCACAACCGTGATACCGTACAGGTTGGCGAAACGGCTGGGGGGGAAGCCTAAGTACACGTTGAAAAAGATGAGCCGCCTGGCCCTGGAAGCTATTTTTTCGTTTTCCCTGCTGCCTTTATGGTTTAACATTCTATCCAGTCTGTGTCTTTTCCTTTTGGCCGTTCTGCAGGCAATTGCCATTCTTGCAGGCAGTCTGGCCGGCATTCCGTCTGGAGCAAACCGGGGATGGGAAATATCTACCCTGGCTCTCTTGTTGACCGGCGGCATGATCATGCTCGGCCTGAGCCTGATTGGGGGCTATGTGGGATATATCTTCCAGGAGACCAAACGCCGTCCGGTATACCTCATTCGCTCCATCAAAACCACCTCGCCCGTTGTTCAGGAGAAATGGCATGACATGCAGTGATTCGCGTTCGTTGCTGACGTTTCGCCGGCCAGGCAAATGGGGATTCTATTTCCCACTGTTCCTGGCTGTTCTCCTGATGCTACCGCGCCTGTTTTCACCACAGTTTGGCTTCTTCGATGATGGAAATTCTCTGTTAACCTCGCGGGGACTGCTCAATGGGAAATTGTCGTTCCCTGTCGATACATACGAAGGTCGTTTCCGTCCTGTCTACTGGCTTTCTTTTGCTGCGATTTATGTTCTCTCTGGCCCGCGCCCTTTCTGGTTCTTTCTGGTTCACACGCTGGTCTTGCTCGTTACTACGTGGAGTCTGATGCGCCTGATAGAAAACCTGGGAAAAAGCCGGCTCCAGGCCTTTCTGACGGGACTGGCTTTTGTTTGTAGCGGGCCGGTCATCGAAAATTTCTATACCCTCTCCAAGGGGGAACCCTGGCAGACAATGTTTCTTGCTCTTGCCTTGTGGGTCACCTCTTGCTACCAGGCCGCGCACGGCAGGTGGAGAAAAGCCGGCCTCGTTCTTTTGATTGTGCTCTTGCAAAGCCTGGCACATATGGCCAAAGAGACCTCGTTGTTCGTCATCTTGCCTGTTGCCGTCGGCTGGTGGCTGATGGAGCGATTCTCCTGCCGCTTCCACCGCGGGACGCGCAGGAACACCTTTGGGAACGTTTCCCTGCTCGCTGGCGGACTTTCGACAATATTCGTTCTCGCTTTACGCCTGACATTTGTTTCCGCCGGACTCGGTCGCCAGGGATACACCACCCGTTATCTCTTCACCCTGTCGCAGGTTGGAGCTTCTCTCCTTCGCTGGTCAGGGTGGTTGGTACGCGATTTTGCCTATCTGGTGCCGTTGGGGATTGCCGCGGTAGTGTTCATGATCCGTTCTCGCCAATGCCCTCAGGGAACGCTGTTGTTGGGCGCTCTGCTTTGGGCAGGGGGATGGATCGCCGTCTTCCTGCCCTGGTATTTCATGACCGGCTATTATATGCTGCCGGCGACGATTGGCCTGGCTGTCATTGCAGGCTCGTTGACCACCCTTCTCCTGCGTGATTTTCGTGGCGGGAACGTTGGGCGGCTGGCCGCGCTGGCTCTGACGGGGACGCTCTTCCTGGCCTCGGGCCTGAACAGCCGCTCTGATGCGGGCATTCAACTGGCCGTAGATTCTGCCAATGCGCGCGCCCTGGCCTGGCTGGCGCAAAATGCCCCAGCTGATAGCACCGTCGTGGTGAACATTCGAGATAGCGAATCGGAATACCCAGAGGATATTGGTCGTCTGTTTACAACGTATTACCAGCGGCCCGATCTCAAGGTTGTTTTGCCGCAGGTGCTGGAGCAAGGCGAGGCAGAACCGAATGCGGCTTATATTCTCGCCCCCTATATCCAGAACCAACCCCTGCTGACCGTCCGTTTGGGTGTCTTTGAGCCGACCCAAGAGTCCTGGAACGCCAGATTGGAGACCTATCTGGCGGATCATCCTGCCTGGGAACAGGTGGCGCAGGTGGAGCGCCGGGTTCGCCTGACCATGGTGGATTTGCCGCGCCTCTTCTGTCCTTTCATCAAAACGCGCGCTTTCTGCGCTACCCCTTCTCCACTGCTAAACGCCCGCTGGTTCGTCTATGGCTGGAAGATTTATCGCTACGCAGGGCCTTAGAGGCTGTAGCGGATTTTCCGGTGCGGCAGCGGTCTTGTGATTATCCTCTGTCAATGAACGGCGGTTACCTGCGGTGGAAGTGCGGCGACTGGTTGACGAAAAAAAAGGGGCGCAAAGGACAACGACGTCCTCTGCGCCCTGATATTTTTGTCCGCTGAACGTTACGCCTCGCGCACCTGACCGTCAATCACATCGCCTTCGTTCGAGGAGGGCGGTGTTTGTGGTCCGCTGCCGCTGTTACCGGCCGGTTGACCCTGGGCATATAACCGCTGGCTCAGCGTGTACAAGACCTGCTGTACGGCCTCGGCGGCTTTGCGGATGCGCTGCGCATCGTCGCCTTGCATGGCCTGTTTCAAATCGCTGATTTTGTTCTCGATGTCGCCGCGCTCCGCCGAGGAGACTTTGTCGCCCAGATCGCGTAAGGCTTTCTCGGTCTGGTAAATCAGGTTGTCGGCTTCGTTGCGCGCTTCAACCAGTTCGCGTCGCTTACGGTCCTCCGCCTCATAGCGGCGGGCCTCCTCAACCTTGCGCTCGATTTCCTCCTTGCTGAGGTTGGTGGAGGCAGTCACGGTCACTTTTTGTTCCTTGCCGGTGGCTTTGTCACGGGCCGTGACGTTCAGGATGCCGTTGGCGTCAATGTCGAAGGTGACCTCGATTTGTGGCACCCCGCGCGGCGCAGGGGGAATGCCATCCAGGCGGAAGCGACCCAGCGACATGTTGTCAGCCGCCATCGGGCGTTCTCCTTGCAAAATATGAATATCTACGGCGGTTTGCCCATCGGCAGCCGTGGAGTAGATTTCGGTCTTGCGCACCGGGATGGTGGTATTGCGCGGAATCATGACTGTCATCACGCCGCCTAAGGTCTCAACGCCCAGGGAGAGGGGGGTGACATCGAGCAGGAGGATGTCTTTCACCTCGCCGCCCAGCACGCCGCCCTGAATAGCTGCGCCAATGGCCACCACTTCATCTGGATTGACGCCCTTATTCGGCTCTTTGCCGTTGGTCAGTCTGCGCACCAGTTCCTGAACCATAGGCATCCGGGTCGCGCCACCTACCAGCACGACCTCATCCAGATCGGCAGCGGTCAGATGGGCGTCCTTCAAGGCGTTCTCGAAGGGGATGATACAGCGCCGGAGCAAATCTTCGGTCATCTGCTCGAATCTGGCACGAGTCAACTTGAGCAGCAAATGCTTGGGGCCGGAGGCATCAGCCGTGATGTAAGGCAGGTTGATTTCGGTCTCCATCATGGTAGAGAGTTCAATCTTGGCTTTCTCGGCGGCCTCGCGCAAACGCTGGAGCGCCTGGCGGTCCTGGCGCAGATCAATGCCATGCTCTTTCTTGAATTCATCGGCGGCCCAGTTGACGATGCGCTGATCCCAGTCATCGCCGCCCAGATGGGTATCGCCATTCGTCGCCTTGACTTCAATCACGCCCTCGCCTACCTCCAGAATGGAGACATCGAACGTTCCACCACCCAGATCGAAGACCAGAATGGTCTCGTTCTTTTTCTTATCCAGACCGTAGGCCAGGGCCGAGGCCGTCGGCTCGTTGATGATGCGCTTCACGTCCAGGCCGGCGATGCGGCCCGCGTCTTTGGTTGCCTGGCGCTGGCTATCGTTGAAGTAAGCCGGCACGGTGATGACCGCCTCGGTCACTGGTTCACCGAGGTAGGCTTCGGCATCGGCTTTGAGTTTTGCCAGAATCATGGCCGAAATTTCCTGCGGCGTGTATTCGCGATCCATCACGGGAATGCGCACGCGCGCCTCGTCTTGTGGGCCGCGCACCACCGCATACGGCACCATCTTGCGCTCAGTCTCTACTTCATCGTACCGCCGTCCCATGAAGCGCTTGATAGAGTAAATTGTGTTTTCGGAGTTGACGATGGCCTGACGCTTGGCCGTTTGCCCCACCAGACGTTCTCGATTCTTGGTGAAAGCGACGACCGACGGGCACAGACGTCCGCCCTCGGCAGTCGGGATGACTGTCGGCTGGCCACCTTCCATGACGGCCACGACGCTGTTTGTGGTTCCCAAATCGATCCCAATGATTTTTCCCATAGGACTTCTCCTTTTGTTTTCTGGATTTATGACTGGCGTAAGCATACTCGAAGAATACAAGAAATACGTTAACGAAGTGTAGGAAAGGTGTAAACGGCGGCCTGGCAGCGGTCGCGGCATCTCCGGCGCGGCGGACGGCGATGGGTTTTTCGTTTATAATTCCTGTGCGATGTCCCCTTTGATGCAGGAAACCCTTTTTGATTTGACGGAAGTCACGCGGCTCACCGCGCGGCGCAGGAATGCGTTGCGTTCACCAAAGCAATACGGTAGCGCTGATGAGGATGCGCGTCCCTATCTGGACGAAATGGGCTGGAAGCTGATCCCGGCGCCTCAACCGATCCAGTTTCAGCCAAATACATCGGAAGCGGTCCACCGCTGGTCGCCCTATGTGCAGGGATTCTCCGCCAGTTTTGTCCAGCGCACACTGGAGCGCTATCGGCAAGATTATCGTTATCCTGTTATCCTCGACCCGTTTGCTGGTAGCGGCACTGTGCTGGTGCAGGCTAAGATGAATGGTTATCCCTCGTGGGGCATCGAGCTCAATCCCCTGCTGCACTTTGTTGCCAGCGTCAAGGTGAACTCCTGGTATGTTTCACCGCAACGCCTGTTGAGTGTGGCCGCGCGTCTTCCTCAGATGGGGATGCCAGCCGATGCCCCCCTTTTCTTAAAATCCGAGACCCATTTTCGCCCCAAAGTGCTTGATTACCTGTGTCAATTGAAAGGAGGCATTGATGCCTTTGAGCCAGAAGACCGGGAAGGAGAAGCCATCAAAAACCTTTTGCTGCTGGCTTTTGCTTCTATCTTGATTGATAGCAGCAATCTTAAGCGTTCCCCGTGCCTGGGGTATGCCCCTACCAAAATCGTCGATGATGAGACGCCGCTGCGGCTTTTTGCGCGCAAAATTGAGCAAATGGCGGAGGATCTGGCACTTTGTCAAAGTCAATACACAGAATTTCTGGAAGTGCCGTCGCGGGTTATCCTGGGGAATTCTATGGAGGCCCGTCCTCCAGAAATATGTGATCTGATCATCACCTCGCCGCCTTACATGAACGGCCTGGACTATGTCATGAACTACAAAATTGAGATGGGGTGGTTAGGATATGGGCAAAGTCATCACGATCTGAAACGGATTAAGGACCAGATGGTAGTCTGTGACAATGTGTCCAAAGGACTGATCCGGGACTTCGAGCGAATGCAACGGTACACGCATCCCTGGATAGAGGGGATAAAAGAGAATATTGCGGCGAATATCCGGCGGCGAGGAAGCTATCGTCGCCAGGATATGCCCGAAATCGTTCACAAGTATTTCGACGATATGTATCGGGTGATGCGTAACGTCGTTCAGGTTTTACGTTCAGGTGGACGGTTTATTCTGGTCGTCGGCGATAGTCTGATCGCGGATGTTTACGTGCCTACCGATTTAATTCTGGCAAGGATCGGCGAGGAATTAGGGCTGAGTGTGGAACGGCTGGAAAAGGCACGTGAGCGCAGGTCAGGACAGGTGCGGAGCTATCGTCTGCGTGAGACGATTGTGACGCTGCGAAAGGAGTAATATGTTCACGGATGATATTCTTGGCTTTTGGAGCATCCCCGCCAACGGGTTGGGTATTGTACGAGCGAGAACATTGCTGGGGAACTTGCGTCTTTGGGATATTCCGCGATCTGAATCGGCCTTGTTACAGGTGATTCACGAAATTGGTCAGGAGTTCGTGCCGGGATTATACGTGTTGATGGAGGAGGGAGGCAAAAAAGTCTATGTTGGGCAGACAGAAAGTTTAGCAACGCGTTTGGCGACACACATTAAGACGCCCGAATCGAAGATTAAGAACTGGCAACGATGCCTTATTTTTAATGATGGGCGAGGCGCCTCACAGTCTGATCTCAACGATGAGAATATCCGTCTGGCTTTAGAAGACTATCTTGTTTCATTGTTCAAAGTTAACCGTTACCATGTGGTGACTTCTGCCACGCGTGCCCCTGCCCTTTCTCCTCAGCAGCAGATTCTGGTCAATGCCTTTCGGCAGGAGATTAACATTTTGCTTTCCAATAAGGGGAAAGTTTCACGTTTTCTTGTTGGGCGGCGCGATGATGAGGTTCATCTGGAAGAGGCAAAGAAGATTTTACTTCGGAGAGGACATGCTATTCAGAAGTGGGGAGCCCAATATGCGGTGATTGATGCCGCTCCTGTGGTCATTCGTCCTGGAAGCCTCAAGGAAAAGGGCTGGCAGGTTACGTTTCGAGGAAGTAAGTCGCTGGCTCAGTTAAAGCGCAAAGAGGGCTTTTTGCTAATGCCACGCGGAAGGATGGTATTGGTGCCGTTACGGGAGGTAGCCGATCTGGTGTTGTCGGCGGATGCGAATGCCCTGAATCGAGATACGGTGGATGTATTCGTCCGCTTTGAGGAGGAGCGTATTGTGCTTGCCTATAAGGGGCGCGAGCAAGATATCACCGCTTTTTCCGTAGAACCTTATTCGGAGAGTTGACAGGTATGGCCTGTTATCTGGTTACCGGCGCGGCCGGCTTTATTGCGCATCGCCTCACAGAGCTGCTCCTGGCGGAAGGCCATCGCGTGGTGGGGGTGGATAACATGAACGACGCCTACGATGTGCGGATGAAGGAATACCGTCTGCAGAAGTTGCAGGCTTTGCCGAACTTTGAGTTTCTGCGCGCGGACATTGCGGAGCGGGCGACGACCGAGCGTTTGCTCGAGGTGGCCTCGTCGCGCCCGTTCGATGC
This sequence comes from Anaerolineales bacterium, assembly GCA_034436275.1. Classification (GTDB taxonomy): domain Bacteria; phylum Chloroflexota; class Anaerolineae; order Anaerolineales; family Villigracilaceae; genus DAOTVX01. The sequence goes on from DAOTVX010000032.1 coordinate 10,531, forward strand.
CATTCTGCATCTGGCAGCGCGCGCCGGCGTGCGCGCCAGCGTGACCCATCCTCACCTCTTCTATGAAACAAACGTCATCGGTACGCTTAACCTGCTTGAATTGTGTCGTCAGGCGCGTATCCCCAAGTTCGTTCTGGCATCCACGTCCAGCGTGTATGGGGCGAATGCTCCGTTGCCCACGCCGGAAACAGCCGATAGCAGCCGCCCGCTCCAGCCTTATGCCGCCAGCAAAAAAGCCGCGGAGACGCTCGCCCACGCCTATCATGCCCTCTATGACCTGGATGTGACCGTTGTGCGCTACTTCACCGTCTATGGCCCGGCCGGGCGACCCGATATGAGCATGTTCCGTTTTACCCAATGGATTTACGAAGATCGTCCGCTACAGGTCTATGGCGATGGCCGTCAAGCGCGCGGCTTTACCTATGTGGACGACATTGCACGCGGGACGATAGCCGCTCTGCGTCCGTTGGGCTATGAAATTGTCAACCTGGGGGGGCACGAGGTCATCACCATCAATGACCTGATTGCCCTGCTCGAACGTTTGATTGGCAAGAAGGCCAGAGTCCAGTATGCCCCTCCCAATCCGGCTGACATGGCCGCCAACTGGGCCGATGTCTCCAAAGCACGTGCTCTCCTCGGCTGGTCGCCGCAGTATGATCTGGAGCATGGGGTCGGCGAACTCGTCCGCTGGTATCAGGCTGAACGCGCCTGGGTGAAAGCCATTCAGACGGCTTGATGGTTGACAGGCCTGCGCCGACCGGTTAATCTCCAGGGTCTGGTCAGGATGAAGCCGCGCGAGGCGATGGTTGAAATCCCGCTTCAGGAGTGCTCTTGAACGATCGTTTTGAGCCGGGCGAAAGTCTCTGGCAACGTTTTCAGACTCTCTGGCGTTCCGACCCGCTCTTGCAGCGCGTGGTCCGGAACAGCGCGCATCTATTCACCGGTAACACGCTGAGCGCGGCCCTGGGCTTTGTGCAGGGCATTCTGGCAGTGCGGCTGATTGGGGTAGCCGGTTGGGGGTTGGTGGCGACGGTTATTACCTTTGCTTCCAATATCAACCGTCTGCTTTCGTTCCGTATGAGCGAGGCGGTGGTCAAATATGCTGGCGAGGCACTCGCCCGTGAGGCGCACAGGGAGGCCGTCGCGCTGGTCAAAACGCTGCTGCTCGTTGAAGCGCTCACTTCGCTGGCGGCCTTTCTCGTCCTGGCGGCGCTGACGCCCTGGGCCGCGCGGGAACTGGCCGGCCAATCCGCCCTGGCGCCTCTCTTTCTGTTGTATGGCCTTATCCTGTTGACCAATGCCCTGACCGAGACTTCCACTGGCGTGCTACAGGCAGTACGGCGTTTCGATTATCTGGCGCGGTTGAACGCCGTGAGCAGTCTGGCGACGCTGACGATCATCGCGCTGGCGTTTGCCCTGCGCGGTGACGTGACGATGATCCTGTTGGCCTATGTGCTGGGCAAGACGGTCAATGGGGTGGGGTTGGCCTGGCTGGCGAGGCGTCAATTGCGCCTGTTGTTTGGCCCCGTCTGGCGCGCGACTCCCCTGCGGCTGTTGCGCCAGAAACGGCAGTTGGGCGCGTTCCTGCTCAGCACCAACCTGAATGGCACGGTCAATCTGATCACGCGCGATAATGTTCCTCTCTATCTGGCGGCCCTGTTGAGTGTGACCGAAGTGGGCTATTTCAAAATCGCGTTTGGCCTCATTAACCTGATTCTGCTCCCGCTGGAGCCGTTTCTCTGGCCAACCTATGCGGAAATCACGCGTACCATCGCGCAAGAAGACTGGGGCGCCACGCGTCGCCTGTTGCGGCGCGTCAGTCTGATGACCGCGGCGCTGGTGACGCTGATTGGCGGTGGACTGGCGCTGACTGGCCGCTGGTTGATCCCTTTCCTCTATGGGGCTGCCGCTGCGCCGGCCTATCCTCTCCTGCTGATTTTGCTGGCAGGCTATGGCTTCGCCAGCATTTTTCAATGGAATCGTCCCCTCTTTCTGGCGTTGGGTAAGCCGTCTTACCCGCTGTTGATTGCGCTGCTCTGCGGCCTGGTTGAATTGACGCTGCTCTTCACGCTGGCGCCGCGTTATGGCTACCTGATGGTGGCCGGCATCCTGGCGGGGTACTTTGTGGTCTCGATTGGCTGGCTGGCAGCGCGGGGCTGGTGGGAATTGCGCCGAAGAGGGTTGCCATCGCGGGGAGGCGCAACGTGCTGAGGATTGTGGCTATCTCGGCCTCGCAGGTGCCCTTTCGCGCCGCGAACAGCGTCCAGGCGATGAAAGCCGTGCACGCCCTGGCGCAAATCGGTCATCAGGTGACTCTGGTGGTGCCGCGCAGGCCGGCGCTGGCCGAGGGGCAATCCCCGCCGTCCTGGAATGAACTGGCCGCCTTCTATGGGTTGACCGTTCCCTTTGAGATTCGCTGGCTGGAGACGCGCGCCCGCCGTGCCTTTGCCTGGCACGCGGTGCGTCTGGCGCGTCGTCTGCGCCCGGATTTGCTCTATCTCTGGCCTTTGCCGGCGGCGGCACTGGGGGCCTGGCTGAGGTTGCCGTTGATTCTGGAGATGCACGATTTGCCATCCGGTCGTTTTGGTCCGCTCTGGTTTCGTCTGTTCCTGCTGGCGCAGACGCGGCGACGGCTGGCCGTCATTACTGCCGCGCTCGAGGCGGCGTTGCGTCAGCGGTATGGACGCCTGCCAGAAACGGTCATTGCCCCCAACGGCGTGGACTATGAGCGTTTTGCCGCCATACCGGAGCCGCCCCTGGCGCGTCGCATGCTCGGGCTGCCGGAGCGTTTCACCGTGTTGTGCGCCGGTAGTCTCTATGCCGGTCGTGGCACCGATTTGTTCCTGCGACTGGCGGAACGTTTCCCCGAAGCGCAATTCCTCTGGGTCGGCGGTTCGGGGGAGGAGGCCGCCTGCTGGCAAAGGGAGGTCAATCGCCGCGCCCTGACCAACGTTTCTTTTCACGGTTTTGTGCCCCACCTGCAACTACCCCTGTATCACGCGGCGGCGGAGGTGTTGCTCATGCCCTATGGCCGGCACATTGGTATTTCCAGCGGCGGCGGGCACTCCGCGCAGGTAGCCAGCCCGATGAAGATGTTTGAGTATCTGGCGGCTGGGCGGGCTATCCTTGCCAGCGATTTGCCGGTCTTTCGCGAGGTGCTCAACGAGACGCTCGCCGTACTCTGCCCACCAGAGGACCTGGAGGCCTGGGCGCAAGCATTGCAGAGTTTGCAAAACGATCCGCGGCGCCGTCAGGCTCTTGGGCAACGCGCCAGACAGGCCGCCTCCCACTATTCCTGGCCGCGCCGCGCGGCGCGCATTCTGGAGGGCTTTGGAAGGGAAGAGATGTCGGAGGCGGGGCAGGCGCAACAGGGGTCAACGTGTTGACAGGAGGGTGTACAGTTCTTGATAAAAAAACGCATAGGAGAGGCGCATTGCTTCCTGAGCAAGGGGGTTATAATGGGGAGAAGGCATATTCTGCGTCGTTGGTTACAAAAGGTTATGGCTACCGTTCATTCTCCTGCTCCTGATTCCCCCGCCATCAAGGCTGTGATTCTGGCGGCCAGTAGAGAGGCGGCGCCGGATTCCCCCTCAATTCTGCTCAAAAATCTCGGCGGGCGGAAGGTCATTGATTACGTGGTGCAGAACGCGTTGCAGGTGGTGCAACCTGCCGACCTGTTCCTTGTGGTTGGCAGTGACGAAGCCGAAATGCGCGCCTACCTCGGACCTGACTACCATTACATTGTGCAACCAGAGCCACGCGGCACCGGCCATGCCGTTCTGCAACTGAAACCACTGCTCCAGGATTTTCACGGCGACCTGCTCATTCTCTACGGGGATACGCCGCTCTTCCGCCCCGATTCGATTCGTGGTCTGTTGAATCGTCATCGCTTGCGGCAGGCGCAATTGACACTGCTGAGCGCGGTGGTGGACCGTCCTTACCCGTATGGGCGTATTGTGCGCGATGCGCAAGGGCGCATCATTGACATCATCGAGGCCGCTGACGCCTCGCCCGCCGTCCATGAAATTCGCGAACTCAATCTGGGAGCCTACGTGGTGCGCGCCGATGTGATCTTCCCGGCGCTGGAAAGGATTTCGCCAGCAGCCCCGCATGGCGATTATCGGTTTACCGATTGCGTGCATGCTCTGGTGCGTTCCGGCTTGCTGGTGGAAAGTTACCAGACCTGTGACCCGGATGAAGTCCAGGGCATTAACAATGAAGAAGACCTGGCGAACGCTGAACTGATCCTGCAAAAACGCCTCTTCCGTCCGCGCCGACCGGAGGCCGAGGAACAGGTGACCTTTGGCACAGGTGGCTGGCGTGCCGTCATTGGCGAGGGATTCACCATGAACAACGTGCGCCGTCTCTGTCAGGCGCTGGCCAATGATGTCATCCGGCGCGGCGCCGAAGCGCGCGGTGTGCTCATCGGTTACGATCGCCGCTTTCTTTCCGACCGCGCGGCTGAGGTGGCGGCGGAAGTCTTCGCCGGGAACAACATTCCTGTCACCCTCCTCGCCGAAGACGCGCCCACTCCCCTGGTGACCTACGCTACCGCCCTGCTTAACTCGGCCTATGGAATGGTATTCACGGCCAGCCATAACCCGCCGGAGTGGAACGGCTTGAAAGTGTTTCATGGCGACGGATCGCTATTGCTGGACCACGAGACCCGCCAAATTGAAGCCGAGACCAATCGCCTGACGCCGCGCGAGGTTGTCAAACTGGATCTCGATCTGGCGCTTCAGGCCGGCGTGGTGCAACGCCGCGATTTCACCAATGAATACGTGGATGCCATCGAGAGTATGATTGACCTGGAGGCCATCCGCAAGGCTAACCTCAACGTCATTGTGGACCCGATGTACGGCGTCGGGCAGTTGACGCTCGGCATCATCCTGACTGAAGCGCGCTGCCGCGTGACGTTCATTCACGAACGCCGCAATCCGCTTTTCGGCGGACGTTCGCCGGCGCCCAATCTGGATGCCTTGCAGATGCTTATCACCACCTTGCGCGAAGGAAAGTACGATTTAGGCCTGGCCATGGATGGCGACGCTGACCGGATTGCCATCATTGACGAGCAGGGTCGTTACATTTCCACCAATGATTTACTCTGCCTGGTCTACTGGTATCTGCATGAAGTCAAGGGGCAGCGTGGCGGCGTGGTGCGGAATCTGGCAACCACCCATCTGCTCGATCGCCTGGCGGCTCGTTTTGGCGAACAGAGTTATGAGGTCCCGGTTGGCTTCAAACACATTGCCGCCGCGATGGTGGAGCATGATGCGCTCCTGGGCGGCGAATCGAGCGGCGGCCTGACGGTGCGCGGTCACATTCTGGGCAAGGATGGCATCTTCGCCTGCGCTCTGGTGGTGGAAATGCTGGCGCGCACCGGCAAGCACATCTCGCAGATGCAAGAGGAAGTGTGGAACCTGACCGGCCGCCTTTACACGGCGGAAGAAAACCTGCCGGCCACGCCAGACATGCGCGTGATCATTCCTCAACGCCTCCGGGAATCTTCCATTACGCACATCGGCCCTTACCCGGTCGTGCAGGTATCCTATCTGGACGGCATCAAAATTTTGCTCGAAAACGACAACTGGGCGCTGTTACGCTTTTCCGGGACCGAACCCGTCTTACGCTTGATGGTCGAAGCCGATACGCCAGCCAAAGCACAGGAGCTGATTGACTGGCTAAAGCAGTTCTGCGCGCAGTAACTATATCCTTAAATCCTTCCTTATCTCAAAGGTGACCCATGCGTTACGGATATTTCGACGACGAAAATCGCGAGTACGTCATTGAGCGTCCGGATATTCCAGTCTCCTGGACGAACTATATTGGCGTCAAAGACCTGTGCGCGGTGCTCTCCCACAACGCCGGTGGTTATGCCTTCTACAAATCCGCCGAGCACCATCGCATCACCCGTTTCCGTCAAAACGGCGTACCCCTCGACCGTCCCGGTCACTACGTCTACCTGCGCGATGATGAGACCGGCGAATTCTGGACGATTTCCTGGCAGCCAACCGGCAAGGATTTGCGCCAGGCGCGCTATGAGTGCCGGCACGGTCTCTCGTATTCCCGCTTCTCCTGTCATTATCAGGATATTCAGGCCTCGCAACTCATCTTTATCCCCATCAACGATGACGTGGAACTGTGGGATGTGCGTATTCGCAATCTCTCGAACCGCACACGCCGGCTGAGCGTCTTCTCGTATGTGGAATTTTCCTTCCACCACATCGAGATTGACAACCAGAACCTGCAAATGTCGCTCTATGCCAGCGGTTCGAGTTATGCGGACGGCGTCATCGAATACGATTTCTTCTACGAGCCCTGGACTTTCCACTACATGACCGCCAGTTTCGAGCCGGATTCCTACGATTGCGTGCGCGATGCCTTTCTGGGGAATTACCATACGGAGACGGATCCGGAAGCGGTGGCGCGCGGCGTCTGTTCGAACTCGGCGGAACTGGGCGGCAACCACTGCGGCGCATTGCACAAACGCCTGCGCTTGGCGCCGGGCGAGGAGACACGCCTGATTTTCATGCTCGGCGTGGGCCCGCGCGCGACCGGTCAGGCCATGCGCCGCAAGTATACCGACCTGACCGCCGTGGACGCGGCCTTTGGCGAACTGAAAAACTACTGGCAACGAAAACTGGAAAAGTTCCAGTGTCGCACGCCACATGTCGGGCTGAACACGATGATCAACACCTGGAATCTGTATCAGGCGGAAACCTGCGTTGTCTGGTCGCGCTTCGCCTCGTTCATTGAGGTCGGCGGACGTACCGGCCTGGGATACCGCGATACCGCCCAGGATGTGATGAGCGTGCCCCATACCAACCCGGCCAAGGTGCGCCAGCGTCTCGAGGAATTGTTCCATGGCCAGGTCAGTCAGGGCTACGGCCTGCATCTGTTCGACCCGGAAGTCTTTAAACCGCAGGAAGAACGCCTGCCGGGGGTCAAATTGCCCACCGTTGTTCCCACTCCCAAACCATCGGATATTATTCACGGTCTGGAGGATACCTGCTCCGATGACCACCTGTGGATTGTGGCTTCGACCTGTGAGTACGTGAAGGAAACCGGTGACGTGGCCTTCTTCGATCAGGTCATCCCCTTTGCCGATGGCGGCGAGGCCAGCGTTTACGAGCATCTCAAACGCGCCCTGGACTTCTCTGCCGAACAGATTGGGCCGCGCGGGATTTGCAAAGGTCTGCGCGCCGACTGGAACGATTGCCTGAACCTGGGCGGCGGGGAAAGCGCCATGGTCTCTTTCCTGCACTACTGGGCGTTGATGAACTTTATTGAGGCGGCGCAATTCCTGGGCCGTCAGGAGGATGTGCAGAAGTATACGGCCATTGCAGAACGAGTCCGCCAGGCGTGTGAGGAGCAGCTGTGGGATGGCGAGTGGTACCTGCGCGGCTTTACCAAAACCGGGCGCAAGATTGGCTCGCGCGAGAACGAGGAAGGCAAGATTTTCCTGGAAAGCAATGCGCTGGCGGTGCTCTCCGGGGCGGCCAGCCGCGAACGCGCCTTGCAGTGCATGGATGCCGTGGACAAATATCTCGCCTCCGCGTATGGCATTCATCTCCTGTGGCCGGCCTTCTCGAAACCGGATGATGAAATCGGCTATGTGACGCGCGTCTATAAAGGGATCAAGGAGAATGCCTCGATTTTCAGCCATCCCAACCCCTGGGCCATCGTCGCCGAGTGCAGACTGGGACGCGGGGCGCGGGCGATGAAGTTCTACGATGCTCTCCTGCCCTATAACCAGAATGACATCATCGAAATCCGCCAGGCCGAGCCGTATTCGTACTGTCAGTTCATCATGGGGCGCGATCATACCGCTTTTGGGCGGGCGCGCCATCCCTGGTTGACGGGTTCGGCGGGCTGGATGTACCACGCCGTGACGCACTGGATTCTGGGCATCCGTCCTGGCTACGAAGCATTAACGGTTGACCCTTGCATCCCGCCCGATTGGAAGTCATTCGAGGTGATTCGCCAGTGGCGGGGAGCGACGTATCACATTGAGGTACGCAACCCGCGCGGCGTAGAAAAGGGAGTGAAATCCATCACGCTGAACGGCTGCTCGCTGGCAGGCCCAATCCCGCCACAGCCAGCCGGCTCGGTCAATGAGGTGCTGGTGGACATGGGATAGGTGACGCTCCCATGCCCGTCTGATCAGGACAAATGCCAGGGCTACACGCGTGCCGCTTGCAAAACTCCAATGCAAAGGACACGATTCCCAAAAGGAAATTCGGGTAAAATAAATTAAATGCAGCGGCGATGAGGTGGTGTCTCCCTTTTGGGCGCCAAGGAGCATCACGGAGCCAGTGGCGCAACCGGCTGCGGTTCTGGTAGCAGGAGGTCAGTATGCGCGCGCGTCCTGGCGGTTGTTTACGGGGTCGTACGTTGTTCCGCACGGCCTCATTTCTCTTTCTTTTCCTCCTGTGGACG
>DAOTVX010000033.1:0-4967 GCA_034436275.1 Anaerolineales bacterium
TGTCAAGGGCATTTTTGAAGCGGATTTGCTGGTCAGAAATACCAAACTGCATGAGCAGAGGCTGGTTGGCTGGTCGGATTCTCAAGTAAAGTGCGATTTTTGAGCCACGAAATTGCCGATAAACTACAATCTGCAGGCTTCATTGCATCAAAATTGCCCCTTGACATCAGTCAGAAATGCTTAACTTGTGACTGATGCGGTAAGCGGTATATTCAACATGGCTCTGCCTCCTGAGTTTGAGTTATGTGACAACAAACATGACCACAGGGGCAGAGCTTTTTCAATGTTGACTTGTGGGCACTCACCAGCACGCGCTCGCTTGACGAGGCCGGATACAGAGATTATAATATTTATAAACTCTATAATAATACTAGACAAATTTTTGCGCCATGCGCCTTTCCAAACGTGGTGAATACGGTCTGCGGGCCGCCATCTATATTGCTCTGGTGCAGCAGGAGTCGCCTGGGGCTATGGTGTCGATTCGCGATATAGCCCAGGGCGAACGAATCCCGGTCAAGTTTTTGGAGCAGATTTTACTGACCCTGAAAAATGCCGGCATCCTGCACAGCAAGGTTGGGGTTGGCGGCGGTTATTATCTGGGCCGTCCTGCCGATCGAATTACCCTCGGCCAGATTTTTCGCACACTGGATGGGCCGGTGGCACCTATTCGCTGCGTCAGTCAGATGGCCTATGAACCGTGCACTTGCCCGGACGAAGCCAGTTGTGGCCTGCGAATGGTAATGAGCGACGTGCGCGATGCCATTGCGCACATTCTCGACAATACCACCCTCGCCGACGTCGCTGCGCGCGTCCGTCAGGCGCGCGCAGCCAGCAGTTCTCCAGATACCCCGTGAATCTTTCTCTGTTTCAGACAGAGAAACGTTTTGTTGCTGTCGAAAAGTATATTATTATAGTAGATAATATATACATTCAAGGAGTGCGACATGAAAAGTCAATATGTGGGCCTTGCCCTGATCGCGTTGGTCGTTGTGCTTGCCAGTGCCTGTGGACAGGCTACTCCTGCGATACGGCCGGAGGACGATCTGCAGGGCGTCATCTCCATCTCTGGCGCCTTTGCCCTGTATCCGATGATGCAACGTTGGGCAGAGGAATTCCACAAAGTTCACCCTGGCGTCGAGTTTGACATTTCGGCAGGAGGGGCCGGCAAGGGCATGACCGATGCCCTGTCTGGCGCCGTGGACATTGGCATGGTTTCGCGCGAGGTCTCTGATGAGGAGGAAGCCCAGGGCGCCTACTGGGTTCCGGTTGTCATTGACGCGGTTTTCCCTACGGTCTCGAATAAAAACCCGGTTTTGGACGATTTGCTGGCCAAAGGGATTTCGCAGGATACCTTCATCAAAATCTTTATCACGGGCGAGGTCAAGACCTGGGGCCAGGTGGTTGGCAGGCCCGAAATCACGGATGAAATTCATCCCTTTACGCGCGCTGACGCCTGCGGCGCGGCCGATGTGTGGGCGAAATATCTGGGGGGCAAGAAGCAGGAAGACCTGTTAGGCATCGCTGTCTCCGGCGATCCGGGCCTGGTGGATGCGGTGGCGAAAGACCCTCTCGGCCTGGGCTATAACAATCTGAACTATGCCTATGATGCGGAAAGCGGCAGGCCGGTGGCGGGAGTGGTCGTGGTACCCATTGACCGCAATGGCAATGGTGTGGCCGAAGCGGACGAACTTCTGGAGACCAAAAGTGAGGCCCAGGAGGCCGTCGCGAGTGGCAGGTACCCTTCGCCTCCGGCGCGTCCTTTGAATCTGGTTACGAAAGGGAAGCCGCAGGGGTTGGTCCAGGTCTTTCTGGAATGGATTCTGACCGACGGTCAGCAGTTTGTCGGGGAGGCCGGCTATATTCCTCTCTCTTCGGAGCAACTGGCGGAAGCCTTGCGTAAGGTACGGTGACGGGAACATGCCGCACCTCTCCTCTCCACCTTCGGTTCTCGCGGCTCGTCAGCGCCGCGAGCGGCTGACCCGCCGGGGGTTGTTTTTCCTGACGGTGTTTCCCCCGCTCCTGGTCGTGGTCATGGCTGCCGTCCTGCTTGGGCGCGCCTGGCCGATTCTGGGGCAAAACTCGCTTTGGGCGTTGATGAGCGGGCGCGTCTGGAAACCTGTGGCGGGTCAATTTGGCTTCTTGCCGTTCTTGAGCGGCACCCTGTGGGTGACGTTAGCGGCTTTGGTGCTGGCTGTGCCTCCCAGTTTGCTGACAGCCATTTATCTGGCCGAATATGCGCGTCCGCCGACGCGTGCCTTCATGAAGCCGGTGTTGGATTTGCTGGCCGCGATTCCCTCGGTCGTCTATGGCGTGTGGGGGGTAATTGCCATTGTCCCCTGGGTGCAACATACACTGGCGCCGTTCTGTCGCCGGGCTTTCGGCTTTCTGCCCCTTTTTCGCTCCGAAAACCCGACCGGTTTCAGCATCATGGCCGGTGCGATTGTTCTGGCGGTCATGGTTGCGCCGTTCATCATTGCTGTAACCTATGAGGTGTTCCGCGCCGTCCCGGAAGGGATGCGCCAGGCTTCGCTTGCCGTTGGCGCGACTCGCTGGCAGACCATCCGCCATGTCGTGTTGCCCAAAACGCTGGCCGGCGTGCTGGCCGGGATCGTTCTGGGGCTTTCGCGCGCTTTAGGCGAGACCATGGCGGTGTTGATGGTCGTCGGCAATGTGGTTCAGGTGCCGCGTTCGTTGTTCGACGCCGCTTACCCGCTGCCGGCATTGATCGCCAATAATTACGGCGAGATGATGTCCATTCCACTCTATGATGCGGCGCTGATGACCGCGGCGTTGATCCTGCTGGTGATTGTTCTGATGTTCAACGTGGCCGCGACGCTGGTTCTGCGCCGGATGAAAGCGAGGTCGCAATGAAAAAACACTGGCACTGGCGTCATCTTGAAGAGACTCTGGCCAGGGGGTTAATGCTACTTTCCTTTGCCGTTGTAGCCGTCAGTCTGGCTCTGATTCTTGGAACGGTTATGGCCAGGGGATTGCCGTCCCTTGACTGGGCCATGCTGACCCAAACCCCCAAAGGCGGTTACTATCTGGGAAAAGAGGGCGGCATTTTGAATGCCATTCTCGGCTCGCTCTATCTGGCTGGCGGCGGGACTTTGCTGGCTTTTCTTTTCAGCCTGCCGCTTTCGCTCTATCTCCAGACTTACGTGCGCCGTTCCTCCTGGGGGCACTTCGTCCGCCTGGGGTTGGATGTGCTTTGGGGGATTCCGTCTATCGTGTACGGGGCGTTTGGGTTTATGGTCATGCTGGCAATCGGGCTGCGCGCCTCATTGCTGGGCGGCGTGCTGGTGCTGGCCCTGCTCGAAATGCCCATCATGACGCGCGCCATGGACGAGGTATTGCAAATGATGCCCGAGGAACTGGAGCAGGCTTCGCTGGCCCTGGGCGCGACGCGTTTCGAGACCGCGTTGCGCGTGGTCAGCCGGCAGATGTTGCCCGGCATCCTGACCGCGGTTCTGCTGGCATTCGGGCGCGGGATTGGCGACGCGGCCTCCGTCCTGTTCACGGCTGGCTACACCGATCGCCTGCCCACTTCCCTGCTGCGTCCGGCGGCCTCGCTCCCGCTGGCTGTTTTTTTCCAGTTGGGCACGCCATACCCCGAAGTGCAGCAGCGAGCCTACGCCGCGGCGTTGATTCTGACGGTTCTGGTCTTGATTATCAGCCTGGGGTCACGCTGGCTGGCTGGAAGACTGGGACAATTTGTTGTCAAGTAAGAGACTCAACAGGAGTAAGCATGGAGCCCCATATTCAGGTTCGTAATCTGAGCGTCTGGTATGAAGGTGGTCATCTGGCGCTGCGTGAGGTAACGCTGGATATTCCGCGCCGGCAGATTACGGTGATTATTGGCCCATCGGGCTGCGGCAAAACCACCTTGCTCAAGAGTCTGAATCGTTTCCTGGAATTAAGCGACGGCACGCGCCTGAGCGGTCAGGTGCTGATTGACGGTGAGGACATTTACGCCCCCGGCGTGGACGTGACGGAAATCCGCAAAAAAGTTGGTCTGCTGGCGCAACGTCCGTTCCCTTTACCGATGTCCATTTATGAGAACGTGGCCTACGGATTGCGGATTCATCGTCTCAAAAAAGGGCGTGAACTGGAGCGCGCGGTGCGTCACTACCTGGAAGTGGCTGGCCTGTGGGAGGAGGTCAAGGACCGTCTCCATCAACCGGCCAGCCGTCTTTCGATTGGTCAACAGCAACGGCTGTGCCTGGCGCGCGGGCTGGCGGTTGAACCGGAAATCTTGCTGGGCGATGAGGTGACGTCGGCGCTGGATCCGATCTCGGCGCAGCACATCGAGAAACGCTTGCTCGAATTGAAACAGGACTATACGATTGTGCTGGTGACGCATATCTTACGCCAGGCCAAACGTCTGGCCGATTATGTTGTTTTCATGTATATGGGTGAGGTGATCGAAGCCGGCCCGGCCGCCGAAGTCTTCGTCAACCCCCGTCAGGAAAGGACACGCGCTTATCTGGAAGGGCAATTCTAGCGCGGAGGCATATGGCGCGCCCGGTTGACAACTGGCTGTTTTCAAGTACAATCGAGATGCAATTTTCCGGGGAGGTGCCAGAGATGGCCGATTGGGCTCGCCTGCTAAGTGAGTGCTGGGGCTAAAACCTCAGCCGCGGGTTCGAATCCCGCCCTCCCCGCAGTTCGTTTTCCATGCCGGGCGGCTTCAAAGTGCTCTTGAAGCCGCCTTTTTGTTTCTTCCCAACGCCCCCGGCTGATCCATAACCTCGGCCAGAGAGTGGGCACAATTCCCGTGATAGGGTAACAACCTACCCACTATCCGTCCTTGTCATTGCGAGCCGTCGCAGGCGGCGAAGCAATCCCCTTGCTTGCCGGGAGATTGCTTTCCCCACGCTGCGCTCCACCACGCTCCGCTCGTGGCAGGCGGGACATGCGCTACGCTCGCAATGACAAGAGGCAGAGGGTTCTCCATCAGCCATGGT
>DAOTVX010000034.1:0-5864 GCA_034436275.1 Anaerolineales bacterium
ATATCTCCCGCAGGGCAATCATTGTATCATAAGGCGCAGCCGCCAGCGCGTGGCAGGAAGTGACCGGCGGGGAGAACAAATCGATGGACAAACCACAGGGTGGAGCGGACGATTGGCTTGCGGATTCAGGAGCGGCATGGCACGATGTGGGGATAGAAACGCCAGGCTTCCGCCGTGACTGTCAGTCGGTTCCTGGTGTGGTGTATCTGGATCGGGGAGGAGCACAACTGGTCTGTTTCCTGGCGTGATGGACAAGGTGTCGCACAGCAGAGAAATGAGGGCTGCCACACCATTCCTCCGTGGCCAAATTTTGAACAGTCAATTTTTTGAGTCTACCTCACTCTCCTCCCAGGGCTGGAGAAAAAGTATTGTAGAATAGAACCATGCGCATCCTGTACCCTTCCGACTCATTCTCCTGGAACCGCCTGATTGGCGCGCTGCCCGATCCGCACCTGTTGCAAACATGGGAATGGGCGCAGGTCAAAGCCCGTTACGGCTGGCAACCTGTTCCTCTGGTTTGGGAAGCAAACAACCAGCCCGTTGCGGCGGCAATGGTGTTGAAACGCCCTGTTCCTGCAGGCGGCTTTGGCCGCAAGATGTGTTTGCTCTATGCCCCCAAAGGGCCGATTCTCGATTGGAGCGACTGCGCCTTGCGGCAACGCGTCCTGGACGATTTGCAACGCTTTGCCCGTCAGCAGGGAGCCATTTTTCTCAAGATAGACCCCGACGTTCGCCTGGCCTGGGGAGCGCCCGGCAGTTCTGAAGAAAGGCTGGATTCCCTCGGGCAGGATGTGCGCGCTGACCTTGAACGGCGCGGCTGGCTCTTCTCTCCCGACCAGATCCAGTTCCGCAATACCCTCTGGCTTGACCTCTCCCCTTCCGAAGAAGCGCTGCTGGCACGCATGAAACAAAAGACGCGCTACAACATTCGTCTGGCGGAGCGAAAAGGCGTGCGCGTGCGTTGGGGCACTCAGGCCGATTTCCCTCTGCTCTATCGTCTGTACGCCGAGACGTCCGTGCGCGATGGGTTTGTCATTCGCCAGGCAGACTATTACCGCACAGTGTGGGGAACTTTCCTGCAGACAGTCAACGCAGGGGAGCAGGCCAACGCCGACCGCCCCGGTTGCCTGCCTTTGATTGCTGAAGTGGAAGGTCAGGCGGTGGCCGGCCTGTTCCTTTTCTGGTTCGCCGGCAGGGGCTATTACCTGTATGGTATGTCCAGTGACGCCCACCGCGAAAAAATGCCCAATTACCTTTTACAGTGGGAAGCCATCCGCCTGGCCAGGACGTTGGGCTGCCATACCTACGATTTGTGGGGAGCGCCGGATGAGTTTGTTGAAGACGACCGACTGTGGGGCGTGTTCCGCTTCAAGGAAGGTCTGGGCGGACAGGTGATCCGCACCCTGGGCGCCTGGGATTTCGTCCCTCAAGGCTGGCTTTACCGTCTGTACACTCAGGTTATGCCGGGTATTCTGGATTGGATGCGGGCGCGCGGTCGGGCGCGAGCGCGTCAGCAAGCCGGAGTATAATACATTCATGACGAACTCAACGCCTCCGCCGTACCCGCCCTTGCGCGCCTTCCTGCCCGCCATGCTTACCCTGTGCCTGGTGGGCTGGGGCGGTCTGGCCATCGTGGTTACCCAAACCGAACCGACCGTCTGGCCGCGCTGGTTGTTCTTTGCCTTCCTTTTTCTGGCCCTGAGCGGGAGCGCCTTGCCGGTGACCTGGTTCCTCAATTTGCGTTTTCCCTCTACTCCCCCGCTGAGTCCCACGGTCATCGTTCGGGAGGCTACCTGGGTAGGCGTTTATGGAACAACCCTGGCCTGGCTCCAACTGGGGCGTCTGGTATCGTTAGGGGTAATTCTGGGCCTGGCCGCCGGCCTGATTGCCACCGAATATTTCATCCAGTTGAGAGAACGGTCACGCTGGCGTCCGCCGGCGCCATCAGAAGAGACGCCTCCCGTTCCCCCGCCAGAGGCTCCTGCCCCACCCCCTGGAGCAGTCGGCTGAAGTCGCTCAGCCCCTGCGCGCTCCGGGCCAGACCAGCAACGTTTCTGCCTGGGGGTGAGGAAAAACCTGTACCGGCCAGCGGTAAGTCTCTGACAGCAAATCGGGCCGCAAGACCTGAGCGGGTTTTCCCATGGCCTGCACTTTCCCTGCCCTCAACAGAATCAGACGATCGGCATAGCGCGCGGCTAGATTCAAATCGTGCAGCGCCACCAGTATCGCCAGCTGCTCTTCTCTCGCCAGCGCGCGCACCGTCTCCATGAAACTGACCTGATAGTGCAGGTCGAGGTGCGAGGTCGGTTCATCCAGGAGAAGGATAGGGGTGGCCTGGGCCAGCGCGCGCGCCAGCAAAACGCGCTGCTGTTCGCCGCCGGAGAGTTCGCCGACGCGCCGCTCTCGTAGCGAGAGCGCATCCACTCTGGCCAGTGCCCGCCGGGCAATTTCCTCATCATGCGGTGAAATCTGACCCAGGAAGTTCAGGTAAGGAGTGCGGCCTAACAGGACCGTTTCCCAAACGGTAAAGGCTGGCGGTAAGGACGCGGCCTGGGGCACCACAGCCAGCCAGCGGGCGCGCGCCGTCGGACTCAGGGTCAGCAAGTCAATCCCATTCGTTCGCGCGCTTCCGCTCCGGGCAGGGACAACTCCGCTGACGGCGCGAATTAAGGTGGACTTGCCGGCGCCGTTCGGCCCGATGAGCGCCGCCATCTCGCCCGCCTGCACTTCCAGCGAGACATTATCCAGCGCCAGTCGCGACCCATACTGCACACTCAGATTCTCGATGCGTAACATGATTTTCCTCCTACCAGTATCCCTGATGTCTGGCGCGGCGCAAGACCCACAGGAAGAAAGGCGCGCCCAAAAGCGCGGTCACTATCCCAACGGGAAGTTCCTGAGGCGCCATCAGCCAGCGCGCCAGCACGTCGGCCAGCAACAAGACCGTTGCTCCGCCGATCACGGCCAGTGGCAACAAACGACGATAGTCTGCGCCGATCCAGAGACGCAGCAAATGAGGCACAATGAGACCGACAAAACCGATGACGCCGGAAAAGGCCACCGCCGCGGCGGTCGCCAGCGAAGCCGCCCCAAGGATGACCAGCCTGGCGCGCGTGACCGCCAGCCCCATCTGCTGCGCCTGTTCATCCCCAAATTGAAGCAGATTCAACGCATGGCCGCTGATCAACAACAGGGTTAACCCCACCGCAAGGTAAGGAAGAACGGTCAGGACCGGCTGCCAGCCAGCCTGCGCTGAACCGCCCATCAACCAGCCAATGGCGCGGCGTAGTTCGCCGGTCGAGCGCAACATGAGAAACGAGGTCAGGGCGGAGGCGAACGAAGAAACCGCCACCCCGGCCAGAATCAAAGTGGTTGTTGGAAACGTCTTCCCTACCCGCGCCAGCAAACAAACCAGAGTCACCGTCAGCAACGCGCTCAGGAAAGCCAGCGCCGGCACAGCCATCAGCCCCCAGAAGGTATAGGGCCAGTGGATGCTCATCGCCAGCACTGCCCCCAGGCCGGCTCCCGAAGCCACGCCGATCAGGTAGGGGTCGGCCAGCGGATTGCGGAACAGACCCTGATACGCCGCGCCGCTGCCGCCCAACGCCGCGCCGGTCAGGGCCGTCAGGGCTGTGCGCGGGGCGCGAATGGCAAAGACGATGACCGCCGCAGTCTGTAACGCTTCGGGGAAGGGACGGCGCGTCAGGCCATAGATCAGAACCTGCCACAAATCGGCGAACGGGATGAATACCGAGCCAACCACCATGGACAGGCCCAGGGCGGTCAGCATCAGGAGCAGCAGCAACAGGATGGGGGGAAGGCGGCGCATAGGCGAATGCAGGATACGAGGAGAAACGAGGCGAGAAGCGAAGCACGAGAAACGGGAAACGGAAAACGAAGGCGGAAAAGGAGAAGGTGGGAAAGGCGTCGCCCGGCGAGAAGTCCGCTGCCCGGCGACCCTTTCCCAACCCTACTGCCGCTATCCTGCCTTACGGGGTGGCCTGGGAGTGTAAGATCTGAAACAGCGCCTCCAATGCATCTACCAGACGCGGGCCTGGTCGGCTGATGAGGGTGTCGTCGAACGGGAAGACCTGACCGTTACGCACTGCCCGCAGGGCATCCCAGCCCGGCCGGGCCGCGACCTTTTCCGGCGTTTCGCCATAGAGCGCATCCCCCAGCAGGATGATGTCGGGGTCGCGCACGAGCAGTTCTTCCAGGCCAATTTGCACCCATTCGCCCGTCAGGTCGCCGGCCACGTTGATGCCACCGGCGCGCGCAATCAGCAGGTCCACGAACGAACCGGGGCCGGCGGTCCAGGGTTTGGCAGGCTCGGTGGCGTCCAGTTCGTAGTATACACGCGGCCTGGTCTCTATGCCAGCCACCTGTGCATCCACCGCCGCGACGCGCTCCTGCAGGCGGGCGACGAGCGTCTGGGCTTCGGCCTCGTGACCCGTCAGGCGGGCTACCGTTTCCAGATTGGCGTACATTTCTTCCAGGGTATGCGGGTTGGGTAAGAGATAGACCGTCAGCCCCAGCCCTTCCAGTTCGGCGACCAGTTCGGGCGGCGTGATTTCTGCCGCCAGCACCAGATCGGGTTCAAGGGCAACGATGGCCTCACGACTGAAGCCGCTCCAGCCGCCGACCGTCGGCAAATTGCTGGCCTCCGCCGGGTAATCGGAAGCCTCGTCACGTCCGACCACCTGAGCGCCGGCGCCAACGGCGAACAAAATCTCTGTATTGGAAGGCGCCAGCGAGACGACGCGCTGGGCCGGCGCACGCAACGTCACCGTTCGCTTCAGGCCGTCGGTCAGCGTAATGGAAGACGGCGCGGCGGTCGGGGTCAGCGTCGCCGTCGGCGTGCTCACCGGAGTCGAGGTCGGCGCAGGCGCGTTTTGACCGCTGCAGCCCACCAGTACCGCCAGTACCAACAGGGCAAACAATGCTTTGCGCATCATGGTTTCCATCTCCAAACGAAAGATTTTTGCTCCTTGCAGAGCACGGCGAAAGACTCGCCAGGCGAGAAAACGAAAACCCCTGTCTGACGTGACAGGGGAGGCAGGAGAGGCAATCCAACAGGCCGTTTCTCCACCTCCTTTCCACGAGAGTGTGGGAGAACCGACCAGGGCGGGCGACCTGACTCGGGCTGTCGGAGCGTCATCAGCCGCCGTGCGTTCCACTGGCAGCACGACCAGCCTGACGATTCGACTACCCTTACAGTTGCGGGACAGTGCCGGACTTTCACCGGCTTCGCCTTTCAGCCTTCCCATCCGGGGGTAGAGGCACCCTGGCCGCTATGCAATTGTTGCCGTAGGATACAGGCAGACTTTATTCTATGCACGAACAAGGCAGATGTCAAGGTGATCGCGCCACCAGGCGTTGTCCATGCCAGCGTTGATTCGTCAGCCGCAGGCAGGATGTGATTACCGCGTTCCCCAGCGTAAGATGGCCTTTTCAACCCTGGCGCGCATGCGCGCCACCGACGACCCCTCCATGCCGTAAAGCGGGTAAAATCATCTAGGATAGCGGCAGCCGCGTCGCGAACGGGTCGCGACAGTTTCGCTGGCGCTGTGTGCAAGGCCGTCAGCCGGTGGAAGGGATAGAACAAGAGCGTTTGGTTGGATAGTCCGCAGAACCTGTAACGACAGGAAGCAAAACGAGTACAATAAGGTCAGAGACGCCCGCCGGAGAGATCGCCGATGAAGACCATCTTCAAAACCTACCTCGATTCGCTCTTTGCCCTCGCCCAGCGCGGCGACGCCCGTGAGGAGAGCCATTATCCCGCGCTGGAAGACCTGCTGAAAGACCTCGCCCAGGCGCAGGGACGCGCCATCCAGGTTACCGTGCTGCCCAAGCCGACCGAAGCC
>DAOTVX010000035.1:0-18578 GCA_034436275.1 Anaerolineales bacterium
CCGCCCTGCGCCTTCAGATCGAACGCGTCCGCCTGCTCCATGCAGAAGACCTGGCCGCCGGCTACGGGGAAGTCTATCTGCCCGATGCGCTGGCCACAAAATTCCCCAATGCCTCGCGAGAGCTGGGCTGGCAATATCTCTTCCCGGCCTCCCACCTCGCCATAGACCCACGCAGTGGCAGGAAACTCCGCCATCACATAGACCCCTCGGCCCTGCAGCGCGCCGTTCGCCAGGCAGCCCAAAAGGCCGGCTCCCAAAAGCGCGTCACCTGCCACACCCTGCGCCACTCCTTTGCAACCCATCTGCTCCAGGCCGGCTATGATATCCGCACCGTCCAGGAACTCCTCGGGCATAAAGACGTCCGCACCACCATGATCTACACCCACGTCCTGGAACGCGGCGGCCTGGCCGTGCGCAGCCCACTGGACCTCTCCTGAAAACCATTTCCGATCCATTCCTTGCGTCCAGATTTGCCCGCAGGCATCCCCCCTTGATCGTCATCCTCGGCCCAACCGTCGTAGGGAAGAGCGAGTTCGCCATCTCTCTGGCGGAGCGCCTGAACGGCGAAATCATCTCCGCCGATTCGCGTCTCTTCTACCGCGGTATGGATATCGGCACCGCCCAACCCACCCCGCAGTGGAAGAAAATGCTTCCCCTGACACTCCGCCTATGGGCAATCATCAGAACGCGCACCATTGACAAATCTAGACAAGCCGGGTAAACTACAGGGCAATGGTAACCCTGTTTTCTCGTTCCCGTGCCAAGCGTCTGAACCCCTCTTCCGGTTGGGAGGGATGGGGTTTTGTGGTTGGCCAGGGCATCTGAAGGGCAATCCATACCACGAACCGGGCTGAACAAGGCCGCCTCCTTCCCAGAGGCGGCTTTTTTGCGAACGTATCCATTGGACTGGTAATCTTTCATGAAAGGAGGCTGTATGCCAACCGAAACAAAACCAACGGTCCAGAAAGTAGTCCTGGCCTACTCCGGCGGTCTGGATACTTCCATTATCGTCCCCTGGCTGCGAGAAAACTACGGTTGCGAAGTAGTCTGCTTCTGCGCGGATGTTGGCCAGGGGGAGGATTTGAGCAAACTGGAGGCCAAAGCGCTGAAGAGTGGGGCCAGTCAATTTATTCTACGGGACCTGAAGGAAGAGTTTGCCAGCGATTATCTCTTTCCCTTGCTACGCGCTGGCGCAGTCTATGAGCGTCGCTATCTGCTGGGCACCTCCATCGCCCGTCCGCTGATTGCCAAACACCTGGTGGACGTGGCACATCAGGTTGGCGCCGACGCCGTCGCACATGGGGCGACTGGCAAAGGTAACGATCAGGTGCGCTTTGAACTGACCGTCATGGCGCTCGACCCGCGCCTCAAGATCATTGCTCCCTGGCGGGAATGGAATATTCGTTCACGCGAAGAGGCCATCGCCTATGCGAACGAACGCAACATTCCGGTAACGGCCACCAGAAAGTCCATCTACAGCCGTGACGCCAACCTGTGGCACCTCTCCCACGAAGGCGGTCTGCTGGAAGACCCCTGGAACGAACCAGAAGAGAGCATGTATCAACTGACCGCCGCGCCGGAGAACGCTCCCGACCAGCCAGCATACGTAGAGATCGAGTTCGAGTCGGGCACGCCGCTGGCCGTCAACGGCGAGAAAATGTCGCCAGCGCAGCTGATTGCTCACCTCAACGCCATCGGCGGAGCGCACGGCATCGGGCGCGTGGACCTGGTCGAGAATCGTCTGGTGGGCATGAAATCACACGGCGTGTACGAAACGCCTGGCGGCACCATCCTCATGGCCGCCCATCATGAACTCGAAACGCTGACCCTTGACCGCGAAACCATGCATTTCAAGGATATGATAGCCATTAAGTATGCGGAACTGGTCTATAACGGGCTGTGGTTCACGCCGTTGCGCGAGGCGTTGGATGCTTTCGTCAATGCCACCCAGGGGCCGGTCAGCGGCACGGTGCGCCTCAAGCTCTATAAAGGCAACGTCATCCCGGTCGGACGGAAATCGCCTTTCAGCCTCTACCGCGAAGACTTTGCCACTTTTGGCGAGGAGGACGTTTACGACCAGAAGCACGCCGAAGGTTTCATCCGCATTTTTGGCCTCTCGCTCAAGGTACGCGCCCTCAATGGACTGCCGGTTTCGGGCCTGGATATGCCCAAGCCGGACTACTCCAAATTTAAGAGAGACTGAGCAGGACCGCGCAATGAACATGGAAGGAACGAGGTGAGATGACCCTCTGGAGCGGACGGTTCGGCAGTCGGCTGGATTCACAGGCCTGGGCCTTGAATACTTCGCTGCCCTTTGACCGACGCCTGGCACAACAGGATGTCCGTGGCAGCCTGGCCTGGGCAAATGCCCTGTATCAGGCCGGCCTGTTGACCGAAACCGAATACCGTCAGATAGAGCATGGCTTGCAAGCCATCGCGGAAGAATTCGCCGCCGGGCGTTTTGCGTTTGCGGCAGATGACGAGGATATCCATACCGCCGTCGAGCGGCGTTTAATGGAATTGATCGGGCCGCTGGCCGGCAAACTTCACACCGGGCGCAGTCGCAACGATCAGGTGGCCACAGATTTTCGTTTGTGGATTCTGGATGTTTTGCCCTCGCTGGACGCGGCTTTTCTTCGCCTGCAAACCTCACTCCTGAGGTTGGCCAAAGCGCACCTGACAACGCTGATGCCCGGTTACACTCACCTGCAGCGCGCGCAGCCTGTCACGCTGGCGCACTGGTTGCTGGCACATTTCTGGCCTTTGCAACGCGACCGGGAGCGGCTGAATGATTTGCGCAAGCGGCTGGCCATCTTACCGTTGGGCAGTGGCGCCCTGGCCGGCACACCGTTCCCCATTGACCGCTTTACGCTGGCTCAGGCGCTTGGTTTCGACGCGCCCGCGCCCAACAGTTTGGACGCCGTTGCTGATCGCGATTTCGCTGGCGAATTCCTCTTCTGCTGTGCGTTGAGTGGGGTGCATCTCAGCCGCCTCGCCGAAGGTGTCATCCTGTTCAGCAGTGCCGAGTTCGGTTTCTTTGAATTGAGCGACGCCTATGCGACGGGTT
This sequence comes from Anaerolineales bacterium, assembly GCA_034436275.1. Taxonomy (GTDB): domain Bacteria; phylum Chloroflexota; class Anaerolineae; order Anaerolineales; family Villigracilaceae; genus DAOTVX01. Next base: position 3,068 of record DAOTVX010000035.1, read on the forward strand.
CCAGCCTGATGCCACAGAAAAAGAATCCCGACGTTTTCGAGTTAACGCGCGCCAAAGCCGGCGCCTTGATCGGCTATCTGAGTGGTTTGCTGACTACCCTCAAAGGCCTGCCTTCGGCCTACGATAAGGACTTGCAAGAGGATAAACCGCCGGTCTTTCAGGCTACAGACGCTCTGCTCGCCATCCTGCCCGTGCTGGCCGGCGCCATGGACACGCTGACCGTACATCCGCAACGGATGCGCGCCGCGCTGGATGCCGGCATGATGGCCACCGATCTGGCCGATTACCTGGTCCAGAAAGGGGTTCCTTTTCGTCAGGCGCATGAAATGGCCGGCAAGGCCGTGCGCCTGGCCTCAGAACGCGGCATTGCACTGGATGCGTTGACGCTGGAAGAATGGCAAACATTAGGGCCTTTTGAGGCCGACGTGTTCGCCGTGTTTGATCCCCTGCAATCCGTCGAACGCCGCCGCGCCTTTGGCGGCACCGCCCCCGCAGCCGTACAGGAGCAAATCGAACGCGCAGAAAGCGTTCTTCGACCATTTTACCCATAAGAAAGGAGAAGAAGTCATGTCTACTACTGCCTCTTGTCCCGAATGCGCTGCCGAGATCACTCTGAGCGCCGATACCGTTGTCGGCGAAATTCTGGTCTGCCCTGATTGCGGCGCAGACCTTGAGGTAATCTCGCTCGAACCTCCCACGCTGGAACTGGCCCCCATGGAGCAGGAAGACTGGGGAGAGTAATACATGCAGAGTGTAGAGTGCAGAGTGTAGAGTGCAGAGTGCAGAGTGCAGAGTGTTGCATCATGCTGCACTCATCACTCATCACTCATCATTCATCATTCTGCATTCCCTAGCGAGGCTCTATGCAACGAAGATTAAAAATTGGTGTTCTCTTTTCCCGCGTGCGCGTGGAGGAGAAGTGGATTTTCGGGACGATGGAGAAGCGCGGCATTGATTACGACCGTCTGGATGACCGCCTGATTTACTTCGATCTCGATAATCCTGCTCCCTGGCAGCAATACGACGCCGTACTCGAACGGAGCATCAGTTATACCAGCGGCCTGTACGCGCTACGCGTGTTGAATGCCTGGGGTATCCCGACGGTCAATACGGCCGCGGTGGCGGAGGCCTGCGGTGATAAGTTAACCACCAGCGCCTTGCTGGCGCGCAGCGGCATTCCGCAACCGCACAATCGCATCGCCTTTAGCCCGGAGGCGGCCCTGGAGGCAATCGAGTCCATGGGCTATCCGGTGGTGCTGAAGCCGGTGGTTGGCTCCTGGGGGCGCTTGTTGGCCAAGATCAACGATCGCGACGCCGCAGAAGCAGTCCTGGAACACAAAGCCACGCTCGGTTCCGTGCAACATTCGGTGTTCTACATCCAGGAGTTCATCGAGAAGCCCGGACGCGATATCCGCGGGGTGGTCATTGGCGACCGTGTTGTCGCGGCGATTTATCGTAAGTCCGAGCACTGGATTACCAACACCGCGCGCGGCGGCGCCGGCGAGGTCTGCCCGGTGACGCCGGAGATCGAGGACCTCTGCCTGCGGGCGGCGCAAGCGGTTGGCGGCGGCGTGCTGGCCGTAGATATCGTAGAACATCCGCACAAAGGCCTGCTGGTCAATGAGGTTAACCATACCATGGAGTTCCACACCGTCCAGCCCCTGACCGGCGTGGATATTGCCGGTGAAATCGTCTCGTATGTCGTTCAGGTCGCTCGCAAAAACGGAGGTTCTTGATGACCCGTGTCGCTATCATTGGCGCCTCTGGCTATACCGGTGGTGAATTGCTGCGGATTCTGCTCGACCATCCGGAAGTAGACGTGGTACAGGCCACCTCGCGCTCACATCTGGGCGAATACGTTTATCAGGTGCATCCCAATCTACGGAAGCGCACCACGCTCAAATTCAGCGATCCGGATCAAGTGGAGCCAGTGGATGTGCTCTTCCTGGCATTGCCACACGGTCAGGCGCAACGTAAAATTGAGCAATACGCCTCGCTGGCGCCAAAAATTGTGGATCTCTCGGCTGATTTCCGCCTGCGCGACGCGGCTGCGTATGAAAAGTGGTATGGCGAACCCCATGCCGCGCCGCAGTGGTTGAACAAATTTGTCTATGGCCTGCCCGAACTGCATCGCGCCGAGATCGCCGCGGCCAGTTACGTCAGCGGCGTGGGCTGTAATGCCACTGCCAGCAATCTGGCGCTCCTGCCGCTGGTGAGAGCAGACCTGATCGATCGCAGCGCACCGGTCATCGTCGAAATCAAAGTCGGCTCCTCAGAAGGCGGCGCCGAGGGGAATCCCGGCACCCACCACCCGGAACGCTCCAGCGTGATTCGCACCTTTTCGCCCTTCGGTCACCGTCACACCGCCGAAGTCATCCAGGAAATGGGGCTGCCGAACGTGGTGCTGACGATGACCTCGGTGGACCTGGTGCGCGGCGCGCTGGCGACGGCTCACGCGCAGGTCAAGTCTGGCGTCACCACGAAAGATTTGTGGAAAGCGTACCGGACAGTGGTGAATGAAAATCCCTTCCTGCGCATCGCCAAAGAACAACGCGGCATCTACCGCGTGCCGGAGCCGAAAATTCTGGCCGGTTCAAACTATGCCGACCTGGGGTTTGATCTGGATGAACATACAGGGCACGTGGTCTCCATCTGCGCCATTGACAACTTGATGAAAGGCGCTTCTGGCACAGCGGTACAGTGCATGAACCTGATGCTGGGTTTCGATGAGACGCTGGGACTGGAGTTCCCTGGATTGCACCCGATTTAGGAGCAATGAGCGCGGAATGCAGAATGAGGAGTGGTGTCTTCTGTTTTCGCGGTTTTGTCAGGAACAGGAAGGAAAACAGTGCCAATGAATGCTACGATTGTGGTTAAACTCGGTGGAACGGAGGGAGTGGATTTTTCGGCCATTTGCGCCGATGTGGCGGCTTTGTTGCAGCAGGGACAGCGCTTCGTCCTGGTACATGGCGGCTCCGCCGAGGCCAATACGCTGGGCGAGGCGCTTGGCGCGCCCCCGAAGTTCATCACCTCGCCATCGGGCTACACCTCGCGCTACACCGACCGCAAGACACTGGAAATCTTCGTGATGGCAGTCAACGGCAAAGTAAACACGCTGCTGGTAGAGCAGTTGCAGCGGCTGGGCGTCAACGCCCTGGGTTTGAGCGGCCTGGACGGTCGCTTACTCCTGGCAACGCGCAAGGAGGCAATTCAGAGCATCGAGAACGGCAAACGCCTCATCATTCGCGATGACTATACGGGCAAAATTGAACAGGTCAACGTGGCCTTGTTGCGCACCTTGCTGGATGGCGGTTACCTGCCGGTGGTGGCGCCGGTAGCCGTCAGTCAAAAAGGGGAGGCGTTGAATGTGGACGCCGACCGGGCGGCGGCCATGGTCGCGGCTGCGCTGCAGGCCGAGACGCTCATTCTGCTCACCGCCGTACCGGGTCTGATGCGCTCTTTCCCGGACGAGAGCACCGTCATCCCCCATATCCCACCCAACAAACTGGAGGAGGCGCTAAACTACGCCGAAGGCCGGATGAAGAAAAAAGTCCTGGGCGCTCAAGAAGCCCTGCAAGGCGGCGTGAAACGCGTCATCATTGCCGATGGTCGCATCGAAGCCCCCATCTCCAGCGCGCTGGCCGGAAGAGGCACGGTGATTGGGTGATGTGAATGTAGAATGCGGAGTGCAGAGTGATGAGTGTAGAACGATGAGTGAAGAATGATGAATTGGGAGAAGGGAAATTATGGAGGCAAAAATAAGGCAGGATTTGCGCGCCAGGACGAAGCAATATGCATTGCAAATCATCCGCCTGTACCAGAGCCTGCCTGAGAAGGGTGAGGCCCAGGTGATTGGCAAGCAAATTCTGCGCAGCGGGACGTCGGTCGGTGCGCAATACCGCGAGGCTTGCCGGGCCAAGTCTCAAGCGGATTTCATCAACAAGATGGAAGGCTGTTTGCAAGAATTGGACGAAACTACCTACTGGCTCGAATTGCTGGCCGAAGGCAAGATCTACCCCGCCGAGAAGTTAACCAATTTGCACAAGGAGACAGACGAACTTACCGCCATTTTCGTCGCTTCCGTCAAAACGGCGAAGAAAAACAGAAGCAAATGAGGCAAGCGGAGGGCAGAATGATGAGTGCAGAAGGCAGAGTGATGAGTGCAGAGTGCAGAAGGCAAAAGTACAGTATGCTCTTGAGAATATATCCCGATCGTAAAGATTTGGCCGATGGTCAATCGTCCACGAGCCCTTCGACTGTGCTCAGGGCAAGTGTTTCACGAATGCACGAATGGCGCGCTTGTCCGTCGCACTTGTGCTGAGCCTGCTGAAGCATTCGCGGACTCTCAGGAAAGGTTGCTTCTCGGTATGCGCCAATTTGATTGCGGCTGGAGGCCGCGCTATAGTATTGCTCGTGAGAATCTATCACGATCGTAAAGATTTTGCACGATGGTCAACCGTCCACGAATGTTTCACGAATGCACGAATGGCGTGCTTATCTGTTGTACTTGTGCTGAGCCTGCCGAAGCATTGGAGGGACTCTTATCAATGGCTGCTTCTCGGTTTGCGCCAATTTGGTTGCGGCCGGAGGCCGCGCTATGAATAACTACAAGCAATAATATTCTCACTCATCACTCATCATTCATCATTCATCATTCATCATTCCCTATGAACGCTACTCTCGTCCTTCAAGATGGCACCATCCTGACCGGTCAGCCCTTTGGCGCCGCAACGGACACGGTCTTCGAACTGGTTTTCAACACCAGCATGACCGGTTATCAGGAGATTCTCACCGACCCGTCCTATCGCGGGCAGGGTGTTCTGTTCACCTGTTCGCATATTGGCAACGTCGGGATCAATGCCGAGGACTACGAATCAGCCGTTCCACAGGTCTCGGCGGCCGTCGTCCGCGCGCTCAGCCCGGTCGTTTCGAACTGGCGCGCCGAGCGGACGCTCTCGGACTGGCTGGCCGAACACGGAGTTCCCGGCATCAGCGGCGTGGACACGCGCTACCTCACCCGAAAATTGCGCGATGGCGGCACCCAGAAAGCCGCCCTTTCCACGCGCGGCACGTCACCCGCAACCCTGCTGGAGATGGCACGCGCCTGGCCCGGACTGGACGGCCTCGATATGGTCAAAGAGGTCACTTGTGCTGAACCTTATCCCTGGCTGGGCGATGCAGGGGACCGGTGGGTAAGGAGAAACGATGAATTCGCTCATCATTCTCCACCCCACATTGTGGCTTATGACTTCGGCATCAAGCGCAATATTCTGCGGCATCTGGCGAGTTACGGCGCCAGGGTAACCGTGGTGCCGGCGAGTGCCAGCGCCCAAGAGGTACTGGCCCTGAAACCCGATGGCGTCTTTCTTTCCAACGGCCCCGGCGACCCCGAAGGCCTGCCCTATGCCGTAGAGGCGGTGCGCCAGTTACTGGAAGCCGACATCCCTATCCTGGGTATCTGCCTGGGACATCAGTTAATTGGCATGGCGCTGGGCGGACGTAAATTGCGCCTTAAGTTCGGTCATCATGGCGGCAATCATCCGGTTCAACACCTGCCCAGTGGCCGCGTGCTCATCACGGCCCAAAACCATAATTACTGCATTGAGGCCCGAAGCCTCGATCCCGACGAGGTGGAAATTACTCACCTCAGCCTGAACGATGACTCGCTCGAAGGGATGCGCTTGAAGCACAAACCGGTGATGAGCGTGCAATTCCATCCTGAGGCCTCGCCCGGCCCACACGACGCACATGATATCTTTGGCCAGTTTTTTGAGATGGTGCGTGTCCATGAGTAATTTCGATTCCCGAGCCAGAGAATGGGACAACAATCCCGACCGCGCGCGACGGGCAGAAGCCGTGGCTGCCGCCATTCGGAGACAAGTTCCGTTGCGTAGCGATATGGAGGCCCTCGAATATGGTTGCGGCACCGGCCTGCTTAGTTTTGCCCTGCGCCCCTACCTTGGCGCGATTACGCTGGCGGACAACTCGGCCGGGATGTTGGAGGTTGTGCAAGAAAAGATTTCCGCCGCCGGCGCACAGAATATGTTCCCCGTGCGCCTTGATTTGAGCATCGAACCGCCATTGCCGCGCACCTACTCACTGATTTACACCATGCTCGCCATGCACCATATTTCTGACCTCGCCCCGGTTCTGCGTGGTTTCCAGGCCATGCTGGCTCCCGGCGGCTTTCTGTGTATTGCAGATCTGGATAAAGAGGACGGTACTTTTCACGAGGGCAGTTTCGCCGGCTACAACGGCTTCGAACGCGCCGAGTTCCGGCAATGGTTGCTGGAGGCCGGCTTCGGCAACGTGCGCTTCGAGACCTGTTACGCCATTCCCAAACACAACCGCCTTTACCCAATGTTCCTGGCGATTGCCGAAAAGCCCTGACCCATCACTCTGCACGCATTCCTCATCCCTTATGAAACGCTCCGACATTCACACCATCCTCATTCCCGGCTCCGGGCCGATTGTCATCGGTCAGGCGGCGGAATTCGACTACTCCGGCACGCAGGCCATCAAAGCGCTGCGCGCCCAGGGGTACCGCGTGGTACTGGTCAATTCCAATCCGGCCACCATCATGACCGACCCCGAACTGGCTGACGCCACCTACATCGAGCCGCTGACGCCTGAAGCACTGGAGGCGATTATTGCTCAGGAACGCCCCGACGCCATGCTTCCTACCGTCGGCGGGCAAACCGGCCTGAATCTGGCGCTGGCGCTTTCCGAGAACGGCGTGCTGGAAAAATACGGCGTGCAGCTGATCGGGGCCAATCTCACGGCCATCAAGGCCGCTGAAGACAGGAATCTCTTTCGCGAGACCATGATAAAGGCCGGCCTGCCCGTTCCCAAAGGCGGACCGGCGCACTCCCTGGCAGAGGCTCGGGCGCTGGCCCGGGAAACCGGCTACCCGCTGCTGGTGCGCGCCTCGTTTGCCCTGGGCGGTACCGGTGCCACCTGGGTTTACACGCCCGAAGAACTGGCCGAGGCCGTGCGTAAAGCGATAGCCGAATCGCCTATCCATCAGGCCTGGCTGGAACAATCGGTGATGGGCTGGAAAGAATACGAACTGGAAGTGATGCGCGATAAGGCGGACAACTTTGTGGTCGTTTGTTCCATCGAGAACCTCGACCCGATGGGTATTCATACCGGCGACAGCATCACGATTGCCCCGGCGCAAACGCTGACCGACCGCGAATACCAGATTCTGCGCAATTTGGCGCGCGGGGTGATGAGCGCCGTCGGCGTGGAGACGGGCGGCTCGAATGTCCAGTTCGCCGTCAACCCCGAAACGGGCGAGGCGCTGGTGATCGAGATGAACCCGCGCGTCAGCCGCTCCTCAGCGCTGGCCTCCAAGGCCACCGGTTTCCCGATTGCCAAAATCGCCGCGCTGGTAGCCGTCGGCTACACTCTGGATGAGATTGTCAATGACATCACGCGCCAGACCAAAGCCTCCTTCGAGCCATCGCTCGACTACGTGGTGGTCAAGATTCCGCGCTGGGCCTTCGAGAAATTCCCCGGCGTGGACCCTACGCTTGGGCCGCAGATGAAATCCGTGGGCGAGGTGATGGCCATAGGCCGCACCTTCCCCGAAGCGCTCAACAAGGCCGTCCAATCGCTGGAAATTGGCGTGGACGCGCTCGACGGCTCTGGCCCCCATAAGAACATCCCCAACGACCCGCCCACCCTGGACGAGTTGCGTCGTCCCACTGCCGACCGCCTGTTCAAAGTGTACCGCGCCGTGCGCGCCGGTTTGCCACTGAAGGAAATTGCCGCCACCAGCGGGTATGACTTGTGGTTCCTGGCGCAAATGCAAGAGATGGCGCGGCTGGAACAGAGAATCGCTGAATGGAGCAATGATGAGAGCGGAGTGCAGAGTGATGAATGGAAAACGCTGCTGCGCGCGGCCAAACAAATGGGCTTTGCCGATTCTCATCTGGAACGTCTGCTTTCCCATGCGTCTCTTCTGGCCCAACCTTCCTCATTCCCAGGCCTGGCGCTGCGAGAATGGCGCAAGCAACAAGGCATCCTGCCTACGTTTCAACGGGTAGATACCTGCGCGGCAGAGTTCGAGGCGTTGACTCCGTATCTCTACTCCGCCTACGAGATGGAGGACGAGGCCAATCCTACCAGCCGGCCCAAGATTCTCATTCTGGGCGGTGGGCCTAACCGCATCGGGCAGGGTATTGAATTCGATTACTGCTGTTGCCAGGCCGCTTTTGCTCTTTCGGCGCTGGGTTACGAAACCATCATGTATAACTGTAACCCGGAGACGGTCTCGACAGACTACGACACCGCCGATCGCCTCTACTTCGAACCGCTGACACTGGAACATGTGCTGAATGTCATCGAGCGCGAAAAGCCCATCGGCGTCATCGTCCAGTTCGGCGGGCAGACACCGCTCAATCTCTCCGCCGGCCTGGAAGCGGCTGGCGTGACCATTCTTGGCACCTCGCCGCGCGCTATCCAGCTGGCCGAAGACCGCGAGGAATTTGCAAAACTGCTGGCCGAACTGGATATTCCCCAGCCCGAGAATGGCATTGCGCGTTCGCTCCAGGAGGCGCGTGAGGTGGCGCGACGCATCGGCTATCCGCTGCTGGTACGCCCCTCGTATGTACTGGGGGGGCGGGCGATGGCATTGGTGGAAAGCGAGGATCAACTGGCAGGCCTCATTCGCGAAGCCATGGAAGCCGCCCCAGGCCAGCCGATTCTGATAGACCGCTTCATGGAAGACGCTTTCGAAATTGACGTGGATGCGCTCGGCGATGGTCAGCGCGTGGTGGTAGGAGCCATCATGCAACACATTGAGGAGGCTGGTGTTCATTCTGGTGACGCGGCCTGCGTCCTGCCACCTTACAAAGTCAGCGCCTATCACCAGAGCATCATGCGCGAGTATACCGAGCGGTTAGGGCTGGCGCTGGGCGTGCGCGGATTGATGAACGTCCAGTTCGCCCTGAAGGATGAAGTGGTCTGCGTGCTGGAAGTCAACCCGCGCGCTTCGCGCACCGTGCCCTATGCCAGTAAGGCCACCGGCTTGAATCTGGCCTATCTGGCCGCCCAGATCATGGCTGGCAAGACACTGGATGAACTGGGAGTCACGGAGGAGCCGCGCGTCGATGGCTTCTTTGTCAAGGAGGCCGTGTTGCCCTTCCGTAAGTTGCCCGGCGCGGACGCCGTGCTTGGTCCGGAAATGCGCTCCACCGGCGAGGTGATGGGACACGCGGCGCACTTTGGGCACGCGTTTGCCAAATCGCAACTGGCTGCCGGCAGTGGTTTGCCGCTCGAAGGCGCCGTGCTGATCAGCGTGAACGACTATGACAAGAGCGCCGCGCTCAAAATTGCCCGCGATTTGCACCGCATGGGCTTTCAACTGTATGCCACGCCGGGCACAGCGGCTTTCTTCCGTAAGGTTGGCCTGCCGGTTACAGCCGTCAACAAAGTCTCCGATGGTTCACCGCACGTGGTTGATCTGATCCGCGCCGGCAAGGTGCAATTGATTCTCAACACCCCGCTGGGCTTTCGCGCCCACAGCGACGGCGCCGACATCCGCGCCGCGGCGACCATCATGAACGTACCCTTGCTTACCACCCTGTCTGCCGCCACGGCCGCCGTCAATGCCATTCAGGCCTTGCGTCAGAAAGAATTGCGCTATCGCAGCCTGCAACAACACCATGCCGCGAAAAAATTGCCCAACGCCGCCAGAGAAGGAGAAACTCATGCCAGACAATGAAGCATTCAGGAATATTATCGAGATAGAAAGCCGGCACAATTCGGGAGTGTACGGCAAACGCGAGATTGTCATCGTACGCGGTCAGGGAGCATTGCTCTACGACGCTCAGGGTCGCGAGTACATTGATTGCGTTGGTGGCCAGGGATCGGCAAACATTGGTCACGCTCACCCGGCGATTATCCGCGCCATCAACGAACAGGCGGCACGCCTGACCGTCTGCACGGAGATGTTCTACAACGACCGGCGCGCCGAACTGGTTGAGCGTCTGGCGACGTTGAGCGGGATGCCGCGCCTCTTCCTGTGCAATTCTGGCACGGAGGCCGTCGAGGCTGCCATCAAGTTTGCCCGTTTCTCCACCGGTCGCAGCGGAATTGTGGCCGCCATGCGCGCCTTTCACGGGCGCACCCTGGGCGCGCTTTCGGCCACCTGGAACAAAAAATACCGCCAGGGATTCGAGCCGCTGGTGCCGGGCTTCTCCCATGTGCCGTATAACGATCCGCAGAAACTGGACGAGGCCATCAGCGAACAAACCGCCGCGGTCATTCTCGAAGTGGTGCAGGGCGAGGGCGGCATTTACCCCGCCAGCGCCGAATTCCTGCAACGTGCGCAGGAACTCTGCCGCCAGCGCGGCGCCCTGCTCATCATTGACGAAATCCAGACCGGCCTGGGGCGTACCGGTCGCCTGTTTGCCTATCAACACCATAACATACAGCCCGATCTGGTCTGTCTGGCAAAATCGCTGGCCGGCGGACTGCCGATGGGCGCCACGTTGATTGGTGAGCGCGTCGGGCCGTTGCCGGTTGGGGCGCATGGCTCAACCTTCGGCGGCAATCCGGTCATGTGCGCCGCCGCCCTGGCCACGCTGGAGGTGATCGAGGAAGAACGGCTGGCCGAGAAAGCAGCGGCGCTGGGCGCTTTCTTGATGGAACGGCTGAAGCAGCTTCGCAGTCCGCTTGTGCGCGAAGTGCGGGGGCTGGGATTGATGGTCGGCATTGAACTCAAAGAAAAAGTCGCGCCCTATCTGGCACAACTGGCCGAGCGGGGCGTGCTGGCATTGCCTGCGGGCATGACTGTCATCCGTCTCCTGCCGCCGCTGGTCATCTCACAAGAACAATTGGAGCGCGTCGTCTCCGCGCTGGAGGAAGTCCTGTCATGAATGCCGCTCTGGATCACGACTATTTCCGTAAATACCACCCGCGCCCGCTGGAAATCATTGATACCTCGCTGCGCGAAGGTCAGCAGACATCTCTGCTGCACGACCATTACAAGTACTACTTTACCACCCAGGATAAAGAGGAAATCGTCCGCGCCCTCATCCTGTACGGCGTGAAATTCATCGAATTGTTTGCTCCCAACGTCAGCAAACGTGAGGCCGAAGACATCCAGGCGCTGCGGGCAGTACGTGACGATCTCATCGTACAAAAAGGCTATACCTTTCTGCTGGCGCACGTGCGCTGTCATCCCAAAGACGTGGAGGAGGCGATACAGGCCGGCTTCGACGGCCTGAACCTGTACATTGGCACCTCGCCGCAAGCGCAGGCGTTTAATCACGGCAAGACGCTCGACGAAATCATCCGCCTCGCCCAGCCTTTGCTGGAAGACCTGCGCCGCAACCACCCCAACCTGATTCTGCGCTTCAGCGGCGAGGACGCCTTTCGTACTCCGCTCGAACTGCTCTTTCGCGTCTACGATCCGCTGGTGGAGTATGTGGATCGGCTGGGCATGCCGGATACGGTCGGCGTGGCCACGCCGCCAATCGTGGCGCAGCGCGTGCAGGCACTGCGGGAACGCTACCCCAAAACGCCGTTAGAAATCCATTTCCATGATGATCGCGGCCTGTCGCTGGTCAACGCCCTGGAAGCGGTGCTGAACGGCGCCCAGTACGTCAACACGACCCTGCTGGGCATTGGCGAGCGGTCGGGCATCACCTCCATGACGGCGCTGCTCTTCAACCTCTTTGCCGAACAGCAATACGACTATCTGGAAGGCTACAACCTGCGCAGTTCCTACCCAATCAACGTCACGATGGCCGATAAACTCAAGACGCTTGTACCCTCCAAAGAGCCGGTCAGCCTGACGAATCGCACCCACACCGCCGGCGTTCACCAGGGAGCAGTGCTGCACGATTCGGCCTCCTACGAAGCGCACCCGCTAGACCTGTTCGGCGTCAGTGAACAAGATATTCTGCTTGGACCGCTGTCGGGCTGGAACGTAGTTCATTATTTCCTGCGCGAAATCAATTACTTTGACGTGGACGAGGAAACAGCCCGTCAGGTCACGGCGCGCTTCAAAGATTGCACTTCCGAACTGAACGGCCACATCTCTGCCACCGAACTCTTGCTGCGCATCGCGCAGGAGGAATTTCACCTGAAAAAGCATACCCGTACGCCGGAAGATGCTCCAAAGATTATCCAGCGCATGGATCGCAACCGGCGTCTGCCGCGCAACAGGAGATACGAACCATGAGGCCTCAGACGTTTGCCGAAAAGGCTCTGGCGCGCGCCGCTGGCCTGAAAGAAACACGCGCCGGCGAAATTGTTACCGTCTCTCCCGACCGTCTCCTGTCACACGATAACACAGCTGCCATCGCCCGCATTTTCTATCAGGAACTGAATGCGGAACGCGTGGTCAACCCGGAAGCGCTCTGCATTGTCCTCGACCACGCCTCGCCGCCGCCAACGCCCAAACACGCCCAGAATCACGCCGAGACGCGCGCCTTCGTCCGGCAGCAGGGCATTCGTCACTTCTTCGAGGTGGGGCGCGGCATCTGTCATCAGGTTCTGTCGGAGGAGGGCCTGGTCCTGCCCGGCGATTTGATTCTCGGCGCCGACAGTCATACCACCCACTACGGCTGGCTGGGCGCGTTCGGCGCAGGCATTGGGCGCACCGAAATGGCCGTGCTGTGGGCTACCGGTCGCCTGTGGCTGCGCGTGCCTGAGAGCATACGCATTCGCCTGCACGGGACGTTGCCGCCGGGCGTCGCGGCCAAAGACCTTTGTCTGTACCTCAGCCGCGAATTGGGCGCGGACGGCGGGCTGTACTACTCCATCGAATTTGCCGGCCCCGGCGTGCACCACCTCTCGCTGGAAAGCCGCATGGTCATTCCCAACAGCATGGCTGAAATCGGCGCCAAGAATGCCTATCTGCCGCCTGACGTGCCAGTCTTTGAGTACCTGGCCGCGCGCAGTGGGCAAACCATAGAACAATTGCGCGCCCGTGCTCTTTACCCGGATGAAGACGCCGACTATGCCGCCGAATACGACCTCTTCCTTGACCGTCTGGAGCCGCTGGTCGCGTGCCCGCACAGTATCGAGAAAGTTCAGCCGCTCTCGGCTCTCGCCGGCCAAAAAGTGGACCTGGCTTTCATCGGCACCTGCACCAACGGTCGTCTCGAAGACCTGGCCGCGGCCGCTGACGTATTACGCGGCCGACATGTTCATCCGCAAACCCGCCTGATCATCATTCCGGCTTCGCAGCAAGTCTTGCAGGCCGCCCTGCAACAGGGCCTCCTGACGACTCTGGTGGAGGCCGGCGCGATGATTGGCGTGCCCGGTTGCGGGCCATGTATGGGAAACCATCTTGGCATTCCAGCCGCCGGCGAGGTGGTCATCTCCACCGCGAACCGCAACTTCAAAGGCCGCATGGGGCAGCCGGAAGCGGAGATTTATCTGGCTTCGCCGGCTGTTGTCGCGGCCAGCGCCGTGCTGGGCCGTATCGCCAACCCGCTGGAACTGGAGGGGAAAGCTCCGCCAGCCCGAGGCGCGACAGAACCCGCCCTGGGCACGGTACGCCAGAGCGAGCGTCATTTCACGACGCCGACGAGCCGCCGCCAGGTTGCGGGAACGCCGCAACCGCATGGTCGGGTCTGGAAATACGGCGACAACGTCAACACCGATCAAATCTTTCCCGGCAAATATACTTACACGGCAAACACGCCGGAAGAAATCGCCGCCCATGCGCTGGAAGACCTTGACCCGGCCTTTGCCGGCGCCGTACAAGCCGGCGATGTGATCGTCGGCGGAGTGAACTTTGGCTGTGGCAGTTCGCGCGAGCAGGCAGTCACCTGTCTCAAATACAAAGGCGTGCGCGCCATTGTCGCCCGATCCTTTGCCCGCATTTTCTACCGCAACGCGCTCAACCAGGGCCTGGCGGCAATCGTCTGCCCGGAGGCAGTGGACGCCGCCCGGAATGGCGATGCCGTAGAAATTGATCTGGCCGCGGGAGTCATTCGCCTGCCAGCCGGCGATTTTGCCTTTCCCCCCTTCCCTGAACACGTGCGCGCTATTCTGGAAGCCGGTGGACTGGTAGCCTTCGTCAAGGCAGGTATGTTTCAGAAATAACAGCCACCGCATGGCACGGGGGGGCGGAATGCCCTACCCGCGGGGAATTTCAGGGTTCCGCGATGAGGCTCCACGGCCTGTGCCGTGGAGACATAGTTTTACGGCAAGCCGTTGTCAGTTTCGCCGAAAAAAGCGCGAGGGTATGGCACATTTTTTCGAGAAAACGTCATGCCCTGCCGTGATTATCCTGGAGGCGAGCCGTCAACGAATGCCGGATCACGAATAACCGCCCGGCATTCGTTGATTCGTTTCCTGTTCGTGGCCAGTTTTCCTCGAGCATACCATCAATGAATTTCTGAACGAATACACGAATAACCGCGCCGCATTCGCTCATTCATTTCCCATTCGTGGACGGCCTTCTTCCCCAACAGGCTGGAAAGCCCGTCCTGCGGTCGTCTGCCGTCCCTTGTCCGCCGTCTTGCATGCGTTGATTCGTTTTCCCCCGAAAATTTGAGCCACACCCAAATCGCGAAAAGTGGTTGGCAAAACACTTAAGTGATCCTATAATGAATTCTATACGTAACTAGGTAGCCCTGTCTCAAAACCGTTGTGGATGTCATTGCGAGGAGCGTTCTTTGCGACGAAGCAATCCCCAGGCGGTCCATTTAGCCTGATAAAGAGAGATTGCTTCGCCAAAAAACGGCTCGCAATGACATGGCTGAGTAGTTACTTTCTATACTGCGATTTGCCTGGAGGAGCCCATGCCACCCAAACCCACCTTCAAACAGCGGTTTCAATACTTTTTCGACAACTTCATAGCGAAAGGCACCGTCGCCCTCATCGGCGGGCTGGGGCTGATTTCGCTCTTGCTTATCCTCGTGGCTGCACTGGTCGTCTCCCTCGGCGGACGCTGGCTTGCCCCCGAGGGCTCAGAAGGCCTGAACTTTGTGGAAGCCGCCTGGGAGAGCCTGATGCGCACCCTCGACCCCGGCACCATGGGCGGCGACACCGGCTGGGGCTTCCGCCTCATCATGTTTCTCGTCACCCTCGGCGGCATCCTCATCGTCAGTACCCTCATCGGCGTCCTGACCGCCGGCGTGGAGGGCAAACTGGAGGAGTTGCGCAAGGGCCGCTCGCGCGTCCTCGAAAGCGGCCACACCCTCATCCTGGGCTGGTCGCCGCAGATTTTCACCATCCTGTCCGAACTGATGGAGGCCAACGCCAACCAGAAAAAAGCCGCCCTGGTCATCCTGGCCGATAAGGACAAGGTGGAGATGGAAGAAGAGATTCGGGCGCGGGTGGAACAAAAGGGGCGGACGAAGATCATCTGCCGCTCCGGTTCGCCAATGGACACCACCGACCTGGAAATCGTCAACCCGCACGAGGCCAAAGCCATCATCGTCCTGCCGCCCGAAGGCAGCGACCCCGATACCGCCGTCGTCAAAACCGTCCTGGCCATCACCAACCATCCCGATCGGCGCGAACAGCCCTACCACATCGT
>DAOTVX010000036.1:0-16381 GCA_034436275.1 Anaerolineales bacterium
GAAGCCCAGGCACGCGCGGCGATCAGTAACGTTGTACTCAAGGCCCACGAGAGCACCAGAGCGCCACGCGGAAAATTGAGCACGGCTCCCAGCGTTCCCAGAAAGACGCTTTGCGCCAGATAGGTCAGCGCGCCGAAAATGAGGTAGGCCAGACTGACGGCCTGAAAGACAACGAGGATTTTGTACCGTCCACGATAGAAACGACCATACGTGTAGAAGCCGTTGGCGGTAAACAAAGTAAGGCAGAGGAGCGTCAGCACCCAGGAATTGTTCAGGTAGACGCGCTCGTAATACCAGATGGTGTACTGGTCAACGACAATCCTGGGGTCGCCCACCGCGACAATCCAGAGCAGACGCGCAATCAGAGATACCGCAAGCGCGAGGTTGATCAGCACAGCATCGGCCAGCATGCGTACGATGCCCTGTAAGGTCAAAACTGTTCCTGACTGTGAGAGGCGGCCGGGCTTTGGCCGCGCCTGCTGACGCCTCTGACGCAGCGCCTGGGAAATCCGTTTCAAGGGGTTGCCAGATGTTTTCATGTGGTCATCAGTTTCTGCCGCACGGCAGCGGCATTTTCATAGATGCGCCGAATGGCCTGACAGATACCCATTGCCACTTCCGCACTCATGTCAGACCAGATTGGCAGGCTGAGACTGTTCGCCGCTAACCAGTCTGTGTTAGGCAATGGCCGGCCATCATCGTAGGAAAGATAGGCCTTTTGACGATGAACTGGCGGCTGATAATACTTACGGGTATCCACGTTCTCCCCGGCCAGCGCCAGAGCCAGTTCGTCGCGCGTCAGGCCAAAGGCAGAGGCGTCAATCGTAATCGTGATTTCCCGATACGAATGACGGTCACCGGGCCTTACCTGCTGGAAACCCACGCCGGGGATGGCACCCAGCATTTCCTGGAACAGGGACGCCGTCTCATTCCGATGCCGCGCGGCTTCCTCCAGCCGTTTCAGGCTGTGCAGTCCGAGCAAGGCGTTGAATTCCGGCATGCGCGCGTTCAGGCCGGCGAAGAGGCTGTCGTAATGACCATCGTTACCGTACTCGCGGCCAATGCGGACTTTTTCGGCAAGGTCGTCGTCATTGGTGGCAACAATGCCGCCTTCTCCAGCAATGAGCAACTTGGTTGGGCTGAGGCTGAAGATTTGAGCATCGCCCTGCCTGCCTACGGCTTCACCCTGATAGCGTGCCCCAAAGCCGTGCGCGGCGTCGAAGATCAGTCGCAAGCCATGCCGTGAGGCGATCTGCTGCAGGGCGGCAATATCGGCAGGGTTGCCAAACTGGTGGACAGCCACAATAGCCGTAGTTTGGGGCGTGATTGCCGCCTCCGCAGCGACGGGGTCAAGATTGTGCGTGGCGCGGTCCACATCGGCGAAGACTGGTCGCAAGCCGGCCCAGACCAGGGCGCTGACCGTCGCCATGAAGGTAAAACTGGGCACTACCACGTCGCCGCTCAGGCCCAGGGCTTGATGAACCAGCATCATGCCTGAAGTGCAACTGGAAACGGCGACGGCGTGTTTCACTCCCAGATGAGCGGCGACTTCTTGCTCAAACTGACGCAAATAACGCCCTTTCGTCAACATCCCCGAACTCAACATGGTCTCCAGCTCATCGGCCATTTCGGCCAGCGGCGGGACGACCGGCCGCACCATGGGCACCAGTTCGGGGAAAAGGGGAGTACCTCCGAGAATGGCGGGCAGGCTGTTCATGGGCTTGAGGATTATACCATCGCGGTGGGAATTCATTCGTGACCTCGCAGGAAAGCAAGATAAGCCTGATACAGCCAGGGGCGGTAGACGCGATCCTGAGCCGCCGCGGCACGCTGGATGACGCCGCCGAAGCCGCGCTTGAAGCGATACACGCCCCACAGGCCGTCCTGACGTTTTTCGAAATTCATTTCGAGTGTGTCCGGGTCTTCATCGGGCACGCCCCACAGATCATAGGTCTCGGCGCCACGCCCTCGCGCCCAGCGCATGGCTTCCCACTGCAGCAGGTAGGTCGGCATGCGCCAGCGTTCTGCGTCAGTGGAGGCACCGTAGAGATACCAGGCCGAGGTGCCACGCGCACAGACAAACAAGGCGGCCAGTGGCTGGCCGGCGTATTCTGCGACCAGCAATTCCGCCAGGCCAGCGTCATGGAGCAGATGATACGCCCGGCGGTAGTACTCCAGACTGTGAATCCCGAATCCGTTGCGCGTCCCGGTCAGACGCATCATCCGGTAGAAGGTCTCCACGTCGTTCCAGGCGCGCACCTGTACTCCCTTCTTCTCCGCCAGGCGGATGTTGTATCGGCATTTCTGTTTCATGCGTGCCAGAATTGCCTCCTCGCTGCCGCGCAAATCCACCAGAATCGTGCGGCGCGGCTGAATGCTATGCGGACTGAGACGGAAATCAGGGAAGAGCGAGGTCGCCCCGGCTTCTTCCCAGGCATCCGGCTCGACTTTCAGGAAGATCGCGCCGCGCGCGCGGCAGAGATGATCCACCTCTCTCCAGAACGCCTCCTCGGGCGCGCCGACCGGACCTTTGGGTAAGTAAGCCATCGTACAGCCTGGGAGGAGGCGGCGGAAGAGAATCTGAGCGCCGCACTGACCTGTCACCAGCCGCACTGCTTGCCAGCCGAAGGCGGCTTTCAATTCGCCCCATTCGCCGGTCTGCAGCAAATGGGCGTTGGGGTGCTGGCTGAGAAAAGCATTCCATTCGGTCAGGGTAACTTCGGCCATGTTTCAGTGCGTCTTCCGCATCCAGTCCAGGGTACGTCTCAATCCTTCCATAAGCGGAACACGGGCGCGGAAGCCCAATGCCAGGGCGGCCTTTTGAGGGTCGCCGGCGGAGCGGTAGATATCACCCGAACGCGGCGGTTCATGGCGCACCTCAGGCTGCCGGCCGCTGATCTGCGCCAGCGCCGCGACGACATCCAGCAGGCAGGTTTCCTGGCCGGTGCAGACGTTGAACACCTCGCCGGCGGCGTCTGAGTCGGCGGCGAGCAGGTTGGCGTGCACCACATCGTCAACGAAGATGAAATCACGTGTCTGGCGACCATCGCCGAAAATAGTCAGCGCTTCCCCGTTCAGTAAACGTCTCAGGAAAACAGGGATAGCGGCCGCGTAGGGCGAATCGGGGCGCTGACGCGGGCCATAGACGTTGAAGTAACGTAAGGCGACAACCGGCAGGTCAAAGAGACGGCTGTATAGCGAGCCGTAGAGTTCGTTCACCTGCTTGGAGAGAGCATAGGGTGAAAGCGGCTTGGGTGGTGTATCTTCGCGTAGCGGGAAGGAATCGGTATCGCCGTACACAGCCGTGCTGGAGGCCAGCACGACTTTGCGTACTCCTGCCCGACGCGCGGCCTCTAACAAACGGGCAGTGCCGTCCACATTCACTGCGAAACAGGTTTGGGGTTCCTGCAGCGATTGGGGGACTGAGATGAAAGCCGCCTCGTGAAAGATAACCTCCACACCCTGCACGGCGGCCTCCACCTGTTCCCGATTCCGTAAATCTCCTTCCTGGATTTCGATTTTCTCGCCCAGGTGGGCCAGGTTTTCCCTTCGCCCGGTGCTGAAGTTATCCAGCACGCGCACCGTGTCGCCGCGTTGCACCAGCGCCTCGACCAGGTGCGAACCGATGAAACCGCCTCCGCCGGTGACCAGAACGCGTCGCATTCTACCTCCCTCGCAAGCCGAAAACCTGCCCAATGGTGCGCAGAATCAGGAGCACGTCCATCCACAGGTTGCGATGTTTGATGTAGTACAGGTCATATTCGAGTTTGATGGCCATTTCCTCGACCGTAGCGTAATAACTGTAGTTAACCTGCGCCCAGCCGGTGATGCCCGGCTTGACCAGCAGGCGGGCGCGGTAGAAAGGAATCTGTGCCTGGAACTCGGCAATCCATTCTGGACGCTCGGAACGCGGCCCGACGACGCTCATCTCGCCGCGTAAGACATTCAGGAATTGTGGCAGTTCGTCAATATGCGTGCGGCGCAGGAAACGGCCAACCGGCGTGATGCGCTGATCATTTTCTTGCGTCAGGCGTGCCTTGCCGTCTTTTTCGGCGTCCTGATACATGGTGCGGAATTTGTAGATGTAAAATGGCCGCCCGCCTTTGCCCGCGCGAATCTGGCGATACAGGATGGGAAAGCCGCTATCGAGCCAGATGAGTAAGGAAATCCAGGGGAAAATCAGGGCACAGAAGAACAACCCTATCAGGCTGACGACAATATCCAGTAAGCGCTTGCCCAATTCATAGAAGCCGCTGACGCGCGCCTCGTTCACGAAGGATCGAATCAACCACTCCGACTCCAGGTGGTAAATCGGCACGCGGTTCATCATCTCTTCGTACATGGTGGGCATAGGCACAATTTCAACCCCGCGCTCCTGGGCGTCAAGCAGCGTCTGAAACGTATCCCCACGCATCTCGCCGCTAATGGCTACAACAACTTCGGAGATATCTTCCTCGGCTATCAGTTCCAGCAAGCGACGGCTATCCCCCAAAATCGGGAATCCCTCCAGTTGCTGGCCCTGTTTGGCCGGGTCATCGTCCACGAAGCCGGCCAGGTAAAAGGGCGGTGGCTGCAGGCGGCGGTAGGCGTGAACCAGCGTCTGGCCGGCGCGGCCGGCGCCAACAATCAGGACACGTCGCATGAAGGCCGGCGAGGTGAAAATGCGGATATAGAGATAGCGCCAGAGCAGAGTGAAGAAGAACGCGAAAACCAGAAAATAGCCAACACCCCAACGCGTTAATGAGCCTTTCGGCGAGAAGAGGTACACAATGGCAAAGAAAATCAGGCCGATGGTGGCAGCGGCGACAATCCCGCGCCAGGTTTTGGCCCAACTGGCGGCGCGATGGGGATCGTGTATTTCCACCAGCAGCAGCAGCCAGATGACAGGAAGCAAGTAGAACCAGAAATCAACCCGCGTGCGGAGAAAGTCGCGCGAAAGATCCAGCCAGGGGTCCTGCAATCCCCAGAAATACAGGCTGATGACCAGCGCCAGGACGGCGAACAGCAAATCGCCCAGTTGGAGCAGAGTGCGCTGTTCGCGCGGGCGCAATCGCCAGCGTCCGCTTTTCGGTCTGGTCCCGTTGGTCCCGCTCATGCCTGTCCTCGGGATGGGATGATCGTTTTTACCATACTCCACAAGAAACCTGCGCCCCAGGCCAGGTGCATGGTGGCCATGGCCAGCGGCAGGCCGGCGATCAAAAACCCTTCCTTCCTTCGCCAGGCAGTGAACACGGCGACGGCAAGCAGGGTAAACGTGTACAGGCTCGCTTCAGCGGCCAGTAACAGGCGCGCCAGCGGCAGGAACGTTGCCAGCACGCCGGCGGCGATGAGGCTGACAACGAACAGAGGCGGCAATGCCTGCCGCCAGCGCAGCGTGCGGGGGTGACGACGCAACATCTGCCATTTCCAGAATCCGTAACGCCAGTACTGGCGCGCCAGGTCGGGCAAAGTGGAACGGGCGATATACCGCGAACGGATGGCCGGATTTAACCAGACGCGTCCACCTCGTTGACGGAGGCGGGCGTTGAATTCATAATCCTCGTTGGCTGGCAAACGCTCATCGAAGAAGCCGACCCGCGCGAGCAATTCGCGCCGGAAGGCGCCGAAAGGCACAGTATCCACGCAGGCCGGCCGTCTGGCATGGCGGTAGGCGGCGTCCCCTACGCCAAGCGGATGAGCCGCCGCGACCGCAATGGAACGCGCCTGCCAGTCCGTGCCGCCGGGCAGGATTTCCCAAACGCCGCCTACGTTATCCCCCAGCCCGGCCTCCAGATCGGCTACGCAGCGTTCTACGTAGTCGGGATAGGGTGCCGAGTGCGCGTCCAACCGCAACAGGATTTCACCGCGCGCCTGTTGCAGGGCGCGATTGAGAGCCGCCGGGATGAGGCGGCGGGGGTTGTCCACCACCGTAATCGCCAGATCAGGATGCGTTGCGGCAAAGGAGGCTATTGCCGCGCGCGTACCATCGCTGGACAGCCCATCGGCAATGATGACCTCCAGCGCGGCGCGTGGGTAGGTCTGGGCATAGATGGCTTCCAGCAAAGAACGGATGGTTGCCTGTTCGTTGTAACAGGGTACGATGATGGAAACAGTGGGCGGCATAAGCGAAGGGATGCGCCCAGGCAGGGCGCGCAGTCTCGACGTCAGGATGGGCGTCGTGTCCTGACGTGGGCCGACGTTGGAACGTCAAGACTGGACAGCGATGGCCTCAATTTCTACCCGGGCGCCTTTGGGCAACGCGGCCACGGCCACCGTTGTGCGCGCCGGTGGCCGTTGAGGGAAAAATTCCGCGTAAACGGCGTTCATGCGGGCAAAATCAGCCATGTCCTGCAGGAAAACGGTGGTTTTGACAACATGTTCCAGGCCGCAGCCGGCGGCTTCCAGAATGTGTTTCAGATTCGTCAGGGCTTGCCGCGTTTCGGCCTCAATGCCACCCGGCGTCAGCTGGCCGGTTTGGGGATCCAGGCCAATCTGCCCGGCCGTGAAAACCTGATTCCCGGCACGAATAGCCAGCGAATAGGGGCCGGCGGGTTGGGGCGCCTTCTCACTCGTGATGGTGGTTATGGTCATGATCACCTCACAACGCGAACAGTATTCTCGTAACCGGCTTCCTGAGGAAGGTCTCTTTGGCGACGCGACTTGATTTTACTGCAAAAAAGGCAAAGCCACAAAGGCCGCCGACGTGGCGCCGGGGCGGCTTTCAGTCCATGATTTCCAGCAGGTGCTGGAGGGCTTGCGGCGAGGGCAGGTGCAGCCGCAGAATCCGTCGCCCGCGTCCAATCAGCGCCTCGTAGTCGCCCAGGGCTTGCGCCCGTTCGAGCAGGCCGAATGTCAGGCCCTGGCCGGGAATTTCCAGGTCTTGTTCCGGGTCGGCGGTGATTTGCAGGAAAAGGCCCGAGGACGGCCCGCCTTTGTGCAGTTGACCGGTCGAATGCAGGAAACGCGGCCCAAAGCCCAGGGTGGTGGCGCAACGCGTGCGTTCACCAAGATGACGACGCAGGTTGGTCAACAGGGCATGCATGACGGCATTGCGCGGCAGGTAGGCGTTGATGGCGAGGTAGTCATTGTCTTGGGCGAGTCTCAGGAAAGCGGCCAGGAGGGAATCCAGCCGGTCGCCTTGCAGGGGCAGTGGCGAGAAAACTTTGAAACCGTTCTCTTCCCACAACGGACGCTCTTCTTCCATCATCCCTTTTTGCCGGTAAGCGGCAATTTTGGCTTTGGTGCGGTCTTTGCTATCCTGCACATCGGGCTGGTCAAAGGCGTTGACGCCGAGGATGGCGCACAAGACAGCGGTGGCGAACTCCCAGCGATAGCATTCGGCGCCCAGGTCGTAGGGACTGTTCAGGTCATAGACCAGAAGCGGGTGACCGCCCTGACGTAGTGCCTGGGCAAAATCATCCAGGTGGCCATCGGCGCGCAGGT
This sequence comes from Anaerolineales bacterium, assembly GCA_034436275.1. Classification (GTDB taxonomy): domain Bacteria; phylum Chloroflexota; class Anaerolineae; order Anaerolineales; family Villigracilaceae; genus DAOTVX01. The sequence continues at coordinate 7,423 of DAOTVX010000036.1, forward strand.
AAACGAAGATGCGGTCTGCGCCATAGTGGGCCGGATCACGCAGAGGCTCGTTATCAATGACCACGAGGCCACGTCCATCTTTGCCGCTCGATTCGGCGATGAGCTGTTCCAGCCAGGCGCCGAAAGCGGAGAAAGGTTCATCGGCCAGGAGGGTCAGTTTGTCGCGCCGGTGCAGGACGGCTTCTCCAAGTACCGCGCCGAGGGTCAGAGCCGGGTTGCGGGCGGCTTCGGAATCGGGCTGGCACTGACGCATCATCCAGGCCGCGCGCTCAAGCAGGCGCGTCGCGTCAATGCCCATCAGCAAGGCAGGCAGCAGACCGAACGGCGTCAGGGCAGAGAAACGTCCACCTACGGCCGGGTCGCTCTGTACGACGTGGCGAAAACCACGTTCGCGTCCCAGTTGTTCCAGCGACGTGCCCGGATCGGTAATCGCGACGAAGCGCGCGCCGTGGCTGCCGCTCCGTTGCCAGAAATAATCGAGCATGGCGCTGACTTCGACGGTGCCGCCGGATTTACTGGAAACGAGGTAGAGCGTTTCGTCAGGAGGAAAAGCGCGTGCGGCTTCCTGCACCTGGGCCGGGTCGGTTGAATCCAGAATGGCAAACTGGCAATCGGGATGAGCGAAAACCAGACTGAAGACTTCCGGGGCCAGCGAGGAGCCCCCCATGCCCAGCAGCAGGAATTTGTGAATGCCGTCGCCGCGGATTTCCTCTGCCAGTCTCTGCCATGTGGCCAGGTGTTGACGGGAAGTTTCTGGCAGGGTAAGCCAGCCCAATCTGCGGCGAATTTCCTGCTGACCGGTTGGGCTGGTCGTCCACAGGCTGGCATCGCCTTGCCAGAGGCGGAGAGCGAGCGAACCGGCGGCCAGGCGGGCGATACGCTCGCGGACGGCGCCGGTCAGCGGCCCTAAAGCGGCAATCGCTGCCGCACGGCGCGCCTCAATGGTGGCCAGCGTGTCGGTAAACGCGTCAACGAAGGCCTGGACGCCTTCTGCTTCCAGCTGGCGAGTCACTTCTGCCAGCGAGATGCCAGCCCTGGCTAACTCGGCGAACAGATGGCGCGCTTCTTCTACACCATCTGTCAGGGTGAGAGCCACCAGGCCGTGATCGAGAAAAGCATTCAGGGTTTGCGGCGGTACCGTGTTGACCGTATGAGGGCCAATGAGATTATCTACGTAGAGCGTATCGGGATAGGCGGGATTCTTGGTGCTGGTAGAGGCCCAGAGTGGTCGTTGGTAACGCGCGCCGGCGGTGGCCAGACGTTCCCAGCGCGGGCCGCGAAAAGTTTGACAAAAGGCTTCGTAGGCGAGACGGGCGCTGGCAATGGCGGCTTTGCCCCGCAGTGGCGAGTCTTGTGGCAGGAGGGCGTCTACTTTGGTGTCAATACGAGAAATGAAAAAGGAGGCCACAGAGACCGGCAAGGGCGCATCCTTTTCTCGTTGCGCCAGATAATCCTCCAGGCCGGCCAGATAGGCTTCCATAACCTGTTGGTAGCGTTCGAGGGAGAAGATCAGCGTCACGTTGACGTTAAGACCGGCGGCCAGCGCGGCGCGAATGGCCTCCAGCCCTTCTGGCGTGGCTGGAATCTTGAGCATCAGGTTAGGACGGTTGACCCGCTGCCAGAGCAAACGCGCCTGTTCGAGCGTGGCCTCGCTGTTATGGGCATAGCGCGGGTTGACTTCGAGCGAGACGTAACCATCTTCGCCGTTTGTTTCGTCATAAACCGGACGGAGCAGGTCGCAGGCGGCGCGAATGTCCTCGATCACCAGCTGCCAGAAAATGGATTCCGCTTCCCAGCCGGCCCAGGCCAGCGAAGTCAGGGCAGCGTCGTAATCATGACTTCTGGCAATCGCATGATGAAAAATGGTCGGATTGGAGGTCAGACCGCGAATTTCACCGCGCGCAATCATCGCCGCCAGTTCACCGTTCTCTAGCTGGCGGCGCTGAATATTATCGTACCACAGGGATTGTCCCAGGGCTGTGAGTTGGACAACGCGATTCGACATAGCGTAGCACCTTGTATGTTCAGGGATTGTTTTCCAGGGCGCGAATTTTTGCCACGCGACGGGCGTGACGCTCCTGGCCAGGATCGTGGCCAAGAAAACGCGCCGACAGGAAGGCCGTGATAATTTCCCTGGCCAGTTCAGGGCCGATGACCCTTGCCCCCAGGCAAAGCACATTCATATCGTCATGCTCCACGCCCTGATGAGCAGTGTAGGTATCATGGCAGACACAAGCGTACACCCCGCGCAGTTTGTTCGCCGCGATACAGCCACCTACTCCCGAACCACACAGGAAGATACCCCGCTCGGCCCGGCCCGATTGAATCGCCCGTCCGACCTGTTCAGCCAGATCGGGATAATCGCTGGGGGTGGGGACGTGGATCCCCAGGTCAATCACTTCATGACCCAGGGCGCGAATCTGCTGTATGGCTGTTTCCTTGAGGGGGAAGCCAGCATGGTCACAGGCAATGGCCACTTTCATCGAGCGTACTCCTCATCACTTTTGTCTCCGGCAGAAACAGGCAAGAAAAAACCTGACAGGTTTCTGTCAGGCCTCGGCGGAAGGGAACAGACAAAGCCCTCTTCCCGAAAAAGCGCCGGAGCCGTTCGGCGATACAATTATAACGCATCTAGTCGCGGGAGAGAGAAGCGAAATCGGCCGCGCGCCTGGCGCGGACGTTTCTTCCGTAGCCGGCCCTGACGCATATTTGACCATCGCGATAGACTTCCTGACCGCGCAGGACCACGCGGCGTACCCGCCCACGGACGCGCCAGCCCTCAAAGGGTGTCCAGGCGCATCTGGTGAATAAATTCGCGGCGCGGATTTCATCGTGAGCGTTTTCGTCCACCTCAACCCAGGTCTCGCGCTGTTCGGGCAGGCGGAAAATACGGCGTGGGTTGATAACCATGCGCTGGAAGATATCTTCCAGGGTGAGACGTTTCTCCTGTACAGCGGTCAGGAGAAGAGGCAGGATGGTCTCCAGACCGGGGAAACCGGGCGGCGGATTCGGGCCGTCTTTCTCCGCGAGGGTATGTGGAGCATGATCGGTGGCGAAACAATCAATCACGGCCAGATTGTCCCACAGTGCTTCGACATCCTGGCGCGTGGCCAGCCTGGGGCGCACTTCACCGCGGCCAGGATGACCCTGACTGATGGCCGGGAGGTCTTCCTCTGTGAGGAAGAGGTGATGGGGGCAGACTTCGCAGGTGACCCGCAAGCCGCGTTCTTTCGCCGCTTTGATGAGCAGGATTTCTTCTTTTCGGGAGACGTGGGCAAGATGCAGTGGGCGGTCGTAGATGGCGGCCAGCAACATGGCGGCGGCCAGACTACGGCCCTCGGCATGCACAACCAGAGGCCAGTCCCTGGGCCAGTACTGGAAATGCGCCTGCCACAGACTCATATCGTCAAGGCGCAGATCGCCGTAGGTCTGATCGAGATACATTTTCAAGCCGGCCGCGCGCCGCGCCAGGGGCACAAGAGAGGCGGCGTTGGTCGGGCCGGCGCCGAGGTATTGTGCATAGTCGCAGAGGGCTTTTCGCCGTGCGGCTGCCAGAGTCTGGTTCAGGCGACTGGCATTGGTCACCGGCGGGTTGGTGTTGGGCATGGCCAGGACCAGCGTGATTCCCCCCGCCAGAGCCGCCGCTGTGCCACTTTCCCAGTCCTCTTTGTGTGTTGCGCCAGGCTCGCGCATGTGAACATGAGGGTCAATCAGACCAGCCAGAGTAATCATGATCCTTTCTCCGCCGGAGATTCCAGATGGGTCAACGGTAGCCAAAGGCAAAAGGTCGTTCCCTGTCCTTCCTGCGATTGGACTTCAATGCGACCGCCATGGTGAACGACGATCCAGTGAGCGATGGACAGGCCCAGGCCAAAGCCGCCTGCCTGGGCGCGCGGGCGGTCTTTGGCGGCGCGATAGAAGCGTTCAAAGATGTGGGGCAGGTCTTCTGCCGGAATGCCGGGGCCGGTATCGCGGATGATAAGACGCGCCTGTTCACCAACTTTACTCAGCGAGAGATACACCTCGCCTCCTTCCGGTGTGTAGTTAATGGCGTTGGAAATGATATTGACCAGTACTTGTTTGAGACGGTCGCGGTCGCCTACCATCGGCACCTGGTCAATCTCGCGCAGTTTTAAAGTGACCCTGCCGCGTGCCAGAATGGTCATCTCATGGTACACTTCCAGAAGCAGGGTATCGAGTTCGAGGGGGGCAAACCGCAATGGTAAGCGGCCTGATGCGGCCTGCGCTTCCAGCAGTAGATCGCCTACCAGACGTGTCAGGCGATCCGCCTCCTCTTCAATGCTGCGCAATGATTCGTCATCAATTTGCTTCATACGGCGCATTAAATCCACGTTGCCCCGGATGACAGTGAGCGGCGTGCGTAACTCATGACTGACATCTGCCAGGAAGCGCTGCTGCGAGGTGAACAAGCGCTCCAGCCGTTCCAGCGTCTCATTGAACGCCAGGACAAGGCGGCCAATTTCATCTGCTGGGCCGCTATAGGGAATACGGCGCGAGAGGTCATCGGCGCGGTTGATGTTTAAAGCAATGTCGGTCAGATTCCGCAGCGGCGCCAGCGCTTTGCCAATGCCCACCCACCAGATGAGAGAGGTCAGCAAAACCGCGATCAGCGTTGCCAGCGCAAAGATGCGGCTCAGGGCCTGGCGCGCCTGATCCACGACGATCAGGCTGGCCCCAATCTGTACCACGCCCAGGCGATATTCTCCGGCGGTTAACGGAATGGAAAGCACACGCAAATGGGCTCCGCGCGTGTGCACGCTGCGCCGCGCAGGTTGGGTGGCCTGTAAACCGGCAGCATCAAGCGGCGTGTCCAGCGAACTGATATTGGGTGAAAAGGAAATCAGGTTGCCTTCGGTATCCCAGAACTGGATATAAACGTGGCTGCTCAGATTCAGGTCGGGCATCAGGACAAGTTGCCACTTCCCTTCTGGCCCGATGTAGGCGTTGTGCAAAATTTCCTGAGCAATATTCCAGAGCATTTGATCGGTCTGATGAATCAGTTGTTGCCATACCAGTCCATAGATGGATAGTCCCAGCGCCACGAGAATGCCGGTGGTCAGCAGAGCATGAAGTAAAGTAAGGCGCAACCGCAGAGACATAATGACATTATACAGTCCTGCCGCAAGGTTGTGAAGTTTGGCGGGACCGGCACGGGGCGGCACGAGCCTCGTTCACAGGTTGGGGACTTGTGCTGACGGTCGTCGCAGGGCCGCTGACGGGTTGTTTTCCCGCAGGCGCGCTATGGCCGCATCGGGTCGGGCAGGAGTACCTTCCCTCTCGTTTTGCTTGTGAAGATTGTCACGACCGAGAGGTGATTTAACACCCTGTTACGGCGGTGATGATTGGACTATGATAAGTAAGGAGACGGTCACTCATCTTCCTCCTGGCTCAACCCCCTGTCTCCTCCTTTGGCGAACGCCTCCGCAGAATATGACTCTGCGGAGGCGGTTCTTTTGGCGCGAGCCATGCCGGTTCCGTGAGAGGACATCGCCGTGTGACTCTGGTCGTTCGGCTTGAACCGTGCTGGCCATCAAACGCGGCGCGGCGGCAATTACGGCTCAACCACTTTCCAACTGGCCTGTGCACTTCTGAAATTCGGGCTGGTGACCACCAGTTTGACCATGAAAGTCCCGCAGTCTGTTCTGTAGACGCCGGGGTCCGGCACATCTTGCGTGCCGTAGGACGAGAAGATCAGGGTGGAATTTTCGGTGGCGTTGCGTAGCGAACCGTCTTCATTGTAGACTTCCCAGTGATAAACGACGGTCGCCGGCCCGTTGGTGGTAATGGTGCCGGTGAAGTCAACAGGATTGGGCATGTGACAGTACCCATGAATGATGGTATCGGAGACAGCGACGGTGACTCCCGTCACGAGAGCGGCGGGTGCCGCGACGACCGGTACACGGCTGATATCGCCGCTGGTCAGAGTCACACTGGCGGAGACCCAACATCTTGTTCCCGGTTCGCCGGGTTCCTCAATCTGCCACCAGGAACGATCGGCGATGGTGCCCAGAATGGGAACCGTCTGACCTGTTCGCAGGGCGCCGATAGCCAGGAACGCGGCGGAGGGCCCAAAGCGACAGTTGACGTCCACGGTGGCGGGGGTTACCATGGGTTCGGCTGGCGTGGCGGTCAGGGTTATGGTAGCGGTGGCGGTGGGAGCGGGGGTTGGCGTTTCTGACGGGATAAGCGTTGGAGATGGCGAAGGAGCAGGGGTATCACTGGCGATCATGGTGGGAGAAGTCGTGGGCGGCGGGAGGGTGGCAGGCATGGTGGGAACAGGGGTGGGTAGATTGCAGGCCGAAAGAAACAAGCCACCGGTCAATAACAGGATAATGGTTCTTTTGCTCATATTACCTCCGGAAAGGGACACAGGATTTGCAACCCATGAGAGTCATTTTGATTGTAGCCATTCCTTTTCTCTCTGTTATCCCCCTGAAGTACCGGCCGGCGCGTGACAGGAAAAGCGCGCTGCCGGGAGAGACGTTCACTCGAGGAAGACAGGCCAGCCATAGCGCTCCTCAAGCCAGTATGGTTCCTCCTGGCCGAGGTGCCAGTTCCAGAGATTCATGCCGGCATCCTTACATTCCGCCAGGACGACAAAGGAGGGCGCCGAGGATGGCACAGGACAGGGGCGAGTGGCCTCCTCTGCTCGACCACCGCCGGGCGGTTGGTTCTGGCCTGCGAGACGAGCATTGGGCCGCCCTGGGGTGGGACGGCAGACGAAGCCGAAACTGCCTTTGCCGTCGGGCAGGCGGCACCAGGTCACCTCCGCCGCTTCAACCACCGGGTAGGTGAAAGCATCCACGATACGACCGTTGGGATGGAAGAGACGCACCGAATCGCCCCCGTTGCTCAGCAGGATTTGCGTCTCCGTGCCAAAGAAACGGACAATTTCTCCGGGCAGGATCAGACGTTCTGGCAGGCGGTAAGGCGGCGAGCCCCCTTCCTCGTCATCCAGATACCACCCCTTAAGATTGATGGCCTCGGTGCTGATATTGATTAATTCAATGTATTCGTCCCCCGCGTCCATGCGACCATCGCCGTTCCAGTCCGCGCGTGGGAAAGGCAGAAATTCGTTGATGACCAGGGAGGCTGGCATAGGGGGGGGCGCCGTCGGCGTGCGCTGACGCGTGGCCGTCGGCGTGCGCGATGGAGTAAAGGTTACGATACCACTGCAGATGGCGATGGGACTGGCGCGGTTTTGAGGCTGGGCGGGGGAAAGCAAGGCGAAATCAAGCGTGTTGTTGTTGACATCATAGCAGCCTTTGCCAGCCGGTTGGCGGGCATAACTTTGATTGGCATTGGCTGTCATCGGTGCGAGCGGGAGACCTTCATAGTACAGGGTTTCGTTACACATGCCGACGCGATCCACGATGGTCCCGGCCTCGCTCACCAGTGCCAGCCCCCCGTCGTCGGCGATGCCGGGCGAGAAGGTCTGGTCAGCGCCAACGGTCAGGCTGCTGTTGCTGGCAGTTACAGCCAGAAAGTGTTGGCCGGGCCGCAAGATAACGCCATGGTTGATGGTCAACAGGGTAGAAATGCTCGAACCACAGCCGCTGGATTTCTTGATTGTCCAGCCGCTGATGTCCACCGCGCCGCCGCTTGGGTTGAAAATCTCCACGAACTCGTCATTGCCGCCGTTCGGGCCGCGCGTGCGGAACTCGCTGATGACCAGATGCGCCGGCGCCGGCGGGGTCACGGTAGGAGTACGGGTGTAGGTGGCGGTAGGCGTAGGGGTGGAAGAGGGGGAAGGGGTAGGCGTGGGGGTCTCCGTAGGGGTGGCGGTTTCGGTTGGGGTGGCGGTTTCGGTTGGGGTGGCGGTTTCGGTTGGGGTGGTGGTTTCGGTAGGGGTGGTGGTTTCGGTTGGGATGGTGGTGTCGGTTGGGGTGGGGGTGGGTGGCCAGGCTGAGTTGAACTGTCTGGGCGTTCCGTTGATGGGGTTGTCATAGGCATCCCGGCCATTGCGGAGGGTGCCGTTGTTCGATACCCAGGCCGAATCGCTGTCTGGAATCAGGTCGCGTCGCTCCATGCTGAAATAATCAGGCGCCGCCGAGCCGGCTGGCCAGGGTCCGCCATTGGCATTGGCGCTGTCAATCACACTTCCATCGGGCGCTTTCAGGAATAATTTTTCGCCATCGTTGCGCAGAGCGCCGGAATAAATCTGGTCGGCTTCTATGTCTGAAACAGTATCGTTGTCTGTGCGTTCCAGCAGATAGAATTCTCCTGCCCGAAGAATGCCCTGCAAAGCGATGTCAGGGGTAGAGTCATCGGCCACCAGTTGCCAGCCCGTCAGGTCAATATCCAGCGGGCCAGGGTTGTACAGTTCAATCCACTCATCGTTGGCAGAGGCAGCGGTGCCGGCCCAGGCGACCTCACTGATGATGACCGATAAGGGGGCGTACGTTTGTGGACGGAGCGCGGCCAGGACGCGCGGGCTTGTCTGCCAGCCGGTCAGAGTACTGACCAGCCAGGCTATCAGGACGAAGGCGATACAACCGCCCTGAAAAAAGGCACGGTTACGCGATGGCATTGGTCAACTACCTTTGCCGCAGGAAGTTGTCGTCCTCGGATTGTACCCCAGAAAACGAAACTCAGCGCGGTTCGATGATTAATTTGATGGCCGTGCGAGTATTGCCGTCAATCTCGACATCCACGAATTGCGGCACGCAGACGACGTCAATGCCATCGTTTTTGAGGTAGCCGATTGCCAGCACCAACGCCTTAATGGCTTGATTGACGGCCCCAGCGCCAATGGCCTGAACTTCAGCGTGCTTGTGCTCGCGGATGACTCCTGCGATTGCCCCGGCTACAGCAGAGGTGCGGGAGGTGGCAGATACTTTAATCACATTCATGGTGATCTCCCTGTGAATCGGATGAACCTGATAAGGGGCTATATCATCATTGTACAATGTTTCAGGCAGACATTCAAGCGCATGAC
>DAOTVX010000037.1:0-7652 GCA_034436275.1 Anaerolineales bacterium
TCCATCCCTTGTCATTGCGAGCCGCCGCAGGCGGCGAAGCAATCCCCTTGCTTGCCGGGAGATTGCTTCGCTACGCTCGCAATGACAAGAGGCAGAGGGTTCTCCATTAGCCATGGTAGGTAGTTACTATGCGTTTGCATATTGACATTCCCTGCGGAGGCTGGTATGATGAAAATACGAGGTGAGCCATGATTGCGACGATTGTAACGACGACTACGGTGTCAACGGTAACGGTGGTCACATTGGGCGGCTCGCTGGCGCTGGTGGGCATTGCGGCTTTGGCGACCTTGTTGATTTCCAAAGACGTGACCTCGGCGGGCCGTAGTGAACTGGCGCGGCGCGTCAACCGTGCCTTGAACATTGCCCTCGTTCCGCTGCTGGTGGTTTTCCTGGCGGCAGTGGCCTTTCATGTGAGCGAGGTACTGCGCTGAGTTTGTTTTGCAGGGGGAAAGAAGCCTTGACCACAGGCCAGGGCGTGTCGCGGTGTGTTTCAGGGCGCCGGAAGAAAAAGGGCCTGTGCGGGTTGGGGAATGGCTTTTCCTGACAAGTCGTTTGCCTGGTAGTGCTCCGTGGGGGAAAGATTCGGTATCCGATTCTGGCCTGTGATCACGTTGCCGGGTTGCATCCTGCAAGATTCTCCCAGAGCCACAGTGCCGCAGGACGCGGCGGCTGGTGTAGCGAGAGGCATTGCTCTTGGGTGCTTGTCTGAAGTTGTCGGCTGCCCCGCGAGCGGGGCTGGGGCGATGAGGTTAACCGTGGTGGGTGTGGGCGTTACGTAGCGCCCGCGGAAATGGGGCACTTCTACGGGCGGCAGGAGAATTTCCTGCGGGGCCGCCGGCGTGCTGGGAGTAGTAGTCAGACCGGCGAACAGGAAGGGATAAATCAGATACAGCCCGATGTTCGTCAGAGCGTGCGCCAGAGAGACCCCGACCAGCGAGCGGGTGCGGGCGACGAGCAGGCCAAACAGCAAACCAACCCCAAACACAAACAGCACATCGGCCAGGGAAAGATACCCCACGTGCATCATGGCAAAGAGAAGCGCCGTGTAAATCAGGCCGGCCCGTCCCAGCATGGCCGTGGCGGTTTCCTGAATCAGGCCGCGAAAAATGAGTTCTTCCAGTATGCCGGTAAAAACCAGCAGAATCAAAGCGGCAAGGAGGAAGTCGCCCCAGGTCCAGCGCGCAATCAGCGGCCTGGGGTACAGGATGAAGTATTCCATTAACCCCAGGGCGATGCCGATGAGCGCAATGCCAGCCTCGGCTGGCCAGGATTTGACGGTCAGCCCAATCCGGCGCGCGCTCAGGGCGGTGACGCGCAACGCTGCCAGCGCGGCCAGGAAGAGAAGGCTGCCGATGGCCAGATACCAGAAGATCAGGGGGAAGCCGCGCAGGGGCAGGGAGATGCTCAGAATGCGAATGAGCGGCGCCAGGGTGAGCGTGATGAGAAAACGGCGCGGGCCGGTCTGGCGCGTGGTGGCGCCGTGGAAGAGCAGGGCGAGGAGAATCAACGAATGCAGAATCAACCCTGCCCAGGGGTTGAGAATGGTGAGCATTTCTGCTGTGGAGATGAGGAGCAGATAAATCCAGGCCGCGACGCTCATGGGGTAACATCCAGCCAGAGGGTGAGTTGACGGTACGGTTGTGGCAGATCGGCGCGCAGGAGCATTAAATCCAGCCGCTGATTCTCGCCGATGACGGGCAGGCGCAGGGTCAGGTCGAGGGTCTGGGACTGGCCGGCGGCAAGCGTGAAGGGAGCAGATTGCCCCAGGATTTGCTCGCCCAGTCTGGCGATGATGGCATAGGTCTGGCTGGTTCCTTCCTGGTTGGTCACGCCCAGGTGAAGCGTCAAGGGTTGGTTAACGGCTACCTGACGGGGGTAGTTTTCGGCCACGTTGCCCTCGCCAAGCAGATAAAATTCGGTAAAACGTTCGTCCGCGCGCGGCGCGGTCAGGGAAAGAATCGCATAGCCGCTGACGAACAAGACGAGCACGGCCGCGCCGATAACCCCTCGGCGACGCGCCGGGCTTTGGGCGCGCCACCAGGCGGTCAGTTCATGGATCGTTGCCGGCCGGCTTGGCTCGCGGACGAGGCGCCGGCGCTGCAGGAAGGCGATGGTAGCGCAGATGACCGTCAGCGCGGTCAGGGAGATGGTTAACGGCCAGAGACGGATGCCCAGCGAGGTGCTATCCAGGATCAGGGCCAGCGGCGCGAAGATGGCCACGCTCAACCCAAACGCGATGGCGACGCGTTCGAGCGCCGACAGGGCGGTGGGATGGGGGAAAAGAGCCGCTTGCAGGGCATAACCCGGCAAAAAGGCGAGCAGCGCCAGCGTCAGAAGAAGGCGCGCCGGCAGCAGGTAATTGCCAGATGGCGCGGGAACGGCCAGCACTGCCAGCGTGAGCAATGTCAGCACAAGCACGAGCACGAATGCGATCTTACTCATCCTTCACAAACCCTGCGGTAAACTTCCAGCGTCTGACGCGCGGTTTGCTCCCAGGTAAACTGCGCGGCGCGCTCCAGGCCGCGTTCGCGCAGTTCGGCGCGCAGGCTTTCCTCCTGCAACAGGCGTTGGATGGCCGTCGCCATGGCGTTGACGTCGCGCGGGTCGAAAAGCAGGGCGGCCTCCCCCACGACTTCCGGCAGCGAGGCGGCGTTCGAGCAGGCAACCGGCGCCCCGCAGGCCATCGCTTCCAACGGCGGCAGGCCAAAGCCCTCATACAGCGAGGGGAAGACAAAGACTACCGCGCCATTGTAGAGAGCCGGCAGGTCTTCTTCCGGCACGTAGCCCAGATATTTTACTCCTTCGTCCGCCTTTGTGAGCGAAAACCGTTCATGCTGTTCCCAGGCGCTGCGGCGCGGCTTACCAATCACGACCAACGGACGAGTCTCTCCTTCTCTTTTCAGCAAAGCATAGGCCTCTAGCAGGCGCGGCAGGTTGCGGCGCGGGTCCTGCGCCCCGGCCACGGTGAGCAGATATGCGCCCGGCGCCAGCCCGTAGCGCTTCAGGCGTGCCGTGAGTTGTTCTGCCGGCAGTGGGCGAAAGTGGCGCTCTACCGCCGGCGGCGCAAGGGCAATTTTTTCCTGGCTTACGCCCAGATAGCGTTGAATGTCCCGGCGGGAGTGCTGGCTGACGGTGATGATCGCCTCCACTCTGGGAAGAACGAGCGGCAGCCAGAAACGCGCAATGACCTTCTCGATGCGTGTGCTGGTGGCCGGAAAAGCCAGGGCAAAGACATCATGTATCGTTACTACCAGGCGGCAGCCGGGAGGGGCGAAGAGAAAGGGAGCGTTGCCGCTGGGGTCATGGAGCAGGTCGAGATCGCGCGCACCGGCGCGGAGTTGCAGGCCACCCAGCACGAGCAGGGCCGGCAGGCGCCGCGACAGGCTCAGGCGGCGCTGCGGATAGCGATCGGCGTTGGGCAGGTAGCGCGGTTCGGCGGGAGTCAGCAGCACAGGCGGCGCGGGCAGCAGGTCGGCGAGGGCGCCGAGCAGACCGATGGTGTACCGCCCAATTCCGGTCGGTGGACGGTCAAGGCCGTAGGTCAGGAGGCCGATGCGAGCGGTCATCATGTGTTTGCTCCAGATGGGGAGGATGACTGTTTTAGCAGGGACAGGTTGAGCGGCAGAAAAAGAATCTGTCCGGCCAGCCAGCCCCAGCCGATGCCGGGCAATCCAAGCAAGGGGATGAGCAGGCAGGCCGCCGCCAGCGCCAGACTCACCAGGGCCAGGGCCAGGACGTTGAACCGAACGATTTGCTTGCGAATGCGGTAAATGGTCAGGGTAATGGCGTTCAGGGAGACCGGCAGGGCGCTGAGCGCCAGCAGCCGCAGCAGCGCGGTGGCCTGACGGGCGTATTCGGCGCCGAAGAAGTGCAAGACGAACGGCGCCAACCAGAGAAAAGCGGCCACCAGCGGCGTGAGCAGCGCCAGATTATTCCGCATGGTAGATCGCCAGGCAGCGAGGAGATTTTCCTCGTGATGGGAGCCCTCGATCAGGAAGGCAGAGGCGGATGAATTGGGGATAATTGCCAGGAAGCCATACAGTTGCCAGGCAATGGTCAGGTAGGCATTGGAGGCGGCGCCGAGGCGATGGAGCGTCAGGAGAGGAAAGCAAAAGGCCGGCAGGCCCCAAATCAGGCTGAAGAGCAGACTGGCCAGCGAATAGCGCAAAAGTTCGCCCAGCGGCAGGCCACGGCAACGTAGCAGGAAGAGCGGGGCATGCAACCGCCGGGCGTTGAACCACAGCAGGCCCAGGGCAATCCCCAGATTGGGCAACAACATGCTCCACAGGATGGCGGTAGGGCCGCCGGTCGTGGGCAATCCCAGGACGCAGGTAAGTTGGAGCAGGGCGAGAAGCAGGCTGCGCAAGGTGAAGAGCGGGGTGAGGCGTTCGGCCATCAGGAAGGCAGTTTGCAGATTGCCCCAGGTCAACGCCAGAGTCAGGAAAGCGAACGAGAGCTGATATGCGCGCGGCGAAGCGACCTGCTGGAAAGAAGCCGCCCACCAGCGCTGGCCGGCCAGGAAGACTACCACGCTGAGGCCGCCGGTCAGGGTGGTGAGGAGCAGAGAGAAGGTGAGCAAACTGGCCCTGGCCAGCGGCGCTTGCGAGGGCAGGAAGCGCACCAGGCCAATGGTCAACCCCAGGCTGGCCAGGGTGGCGAGAAAAGTGGCGGAAGTGATGCCGGCCGCGGCCACGCCGACTGTTGCGGCGGAATAGCGTTGCGCCACGAAATGCCAGTAGAAAAAACCGCCAATGGCTGCCAGGACGGTGCCGGCCATCAGGAACAGAGAATCGCGCTGGAGCGTTGGCTGCCGCAGCCTTTGCCAGAGACGGTACCAGGCAAGGAGAAGCCAATGATGCCCGGCTGCGCTCTTCCCCCCGCTCATGGACGCGCCTCCGGCGGCAGGTAGTAGATTTCCACCTCGCCGTTGACGTAGATACGCTGGGCGTTCAAGATGTTCGGCAGCGCTTCGTGGTAGCGCAACGTGTTCAACCGTACCTGCGGGGAAAGGAGGACGTAGGTGTAGGTCGTCTGTCCACGGTCGAAGACCGGGATGCGGTGGTCTCCGGTCGACCAGGTCTCCTGACGCCAGAGGTCGCCCAGGCGGAAGGTAGGCCCGGCCCACACGCGCGGCGTGCGCCGTCCGATTTCGGCTTCGATATAGGGGATGTTCTGATTCAGCCAGGCCAGGCCTGCCTCCTCGGCTGGCGTGTAGAATATCCAGGCGTTGGCCAGCAGTGGTTCCGAGACGCTTTTGATCAACGTCAGGGTCAGAACAACCGCGCTCAAGAGGGTGACGACGATGGCGCGCAGCGTCGCGAACCGGGCGGTTGCCTGCCGCAGGCGCGCCGCCCAGTGCGAGATGGCGTAAGCGGATAGCGGCGCGGCGACGAACGCCGTAAGCGGAATCAGACGAATTTGCAGGTTGTTGATTTCGCCGACCGAGCCGGTAATATCGCTGATCACCACGGCGACGTTCTGGAGAAAAAAGGGCGGGAAGAGCAGGAGCAACCAGAAGTGCGAGGAAGCCTGCGAAAGGTCGCTCGCCTCGCTTCTGCGAAAGAAGAGGCGCACCAGACGCCACCAGCCGATCAGGGCGGTGGTGAACAGGAAGATGTCAAAGACGCGCAGCCAGAGCCAGGCGCCGGGCAGCACCCAGTTGGCGCTGACCATGCTGTACAGTTCCGCCGGTGGCTCGGCGGCCGAGAAGAGAATCAAACGCACGCGCTCCAGCAGATCGCGCGAAGTGTACAGGATGGCGCGGGCCGGCGGATACCAGTAAAAAATGACCAGAAAAGAGAAAAGGAGCGACATCAGGGCAATGTAGATGACCCAGGGCGAGGCCATGATTTGCAGTTGCTGGCGACGCCGCATTGCCAACCAGAAGAGGAAGGCCAGCAGCAGGGTGAATGTAAAGGTAGTCGCAAAGAAGACGTGCTCGGTGTTTTCGGCCAGGATGACCAGATAGTAAACGGCAGCCAGCGCCAGCCGCTGGCGCAGGCTGGTCGTCTTCAGCGCGGCCAGGACGATAACCGCCAGTGCCAGAAAAATCAGCATGAAATCGAGTTTCTCATGCGAACCGCGCTGGCTGGTATAGAGGAAATCGCCCTGCAGATTCAGCAACGTCACCGCGCAGGCGGCCCATTTCGGGCTCCCCAGCAGGCGCAGGTACAGGACAAAAGCCAGCAGGGTCAGGATCAGGCCGGCGAAGGGCAAAAGCCACTGCTGCCAGGTAAGTACGTCCAGGCCGGAGAGCAGGGCCAGCGCGCTGACGTAAGCCGGGTAGAGGTAGCCATAGGGGTAGGTGGGTTTTCCGGCCGGCAGCAGCTGGCCGCTTTCGAACACCGAGCGTATCACCAGGGTGGTGCGGGCGGCGTCACTTTCGGTTAGATGGCCGCCGAAGCGCGTCAGCCAGTAAAAGGTCAGGAGCAGGCGCACGGCCAGGGCAAAGGCCAGCGCCGGCAGTGGACTGGCAGCGCGGGGTTCGGAGCGGGCGTTCATGGCCTGGCCTCCTCGCTCAGCAACGCCTGGAGGCCGGGGACGAGCAGGGCCAGCAAGGCTGTGGCCAGGAGAAGCGGCGCCAGCAGGTCGGGAAAGGCCAGGTACAGGGTGGCGGCGGGCGCCGGGGGGGCGGGAACGGTCAACGTGGCCTCCGCTTCGGTTTGGGCCGGGGCTGACAGCAGGGGCGAGGTATAGGTCAGCCTGGCGCGCAGGCGTCGTTCGCCGCCAATGGCCGGAACCCAGGGAACGATGAATTCGCGTTGCCCGTAGGCCGGCACGAGAGCCTCCTCTTCGTGAATGATGGCGAAACCGCCGCCGGTGAGCGTTTCGGTCAGTTGCAGGCGGGCCTGCGCGTCCTGCGCGCCGCCGTTGATAGCATAGAAAAGGAGCCAGCCGCCGGGGGAAGAACCACTGGCAGGGATGAACGTGATGGGCGAGAGGGAGATGGCAGCCGGGGCCGGCGCTTCCAGCCAGTAGGCGCCGTCTTTGCCGCGCAGCAGGTATTCCCCGGCGGGGATGTTCTGGGCAAAGAAGGCAAACGCCTGGGGCCGGGCAACGCTTTCCAGGCCGGCGGTGGTCAGCGAGGCGATGAGTTCGCCGGCGTTGGTCGAGACGGCGCCCAGGCTGGTGTTGGACAGCGCGGTGGATTCGCCAGGCAAAGCGGCAAAAAGCGCGGCAAGGCTGTCCAGAGGAGGACGTTCTGCGGCGTCGGTGGCGAGGCGTTCATTCAAGACGCGCCAGGAAAGGGTGTCCGTTGGTGGGGAGGTTTCCCACAGCGCCGCGTGCAAATCGGCGGGCAGGCGTTTCAGGTACATGGTGTTGCCGCGCGCGAACAAGACCGTGCCGCGCCGGAAGACGAGTTTTTCCACCGGCTGGTTGTAGAAGTATAGCGTCCAGGTATCGAAGTAGCCATCGCCGTCGCTGTCGCTCTCGGTCAGGTAGCGGAGCACCTGCGCCTGGCCGGTGGCCAGTTCCTGATCGGTAAAGTCGAAGCCGTTGTGGTTGTTGGGATCGAGGTGGGCGTCGAGGATCAGGAGGCCCTGCTGCGCGTCGCGCAGGTGCAGCCGACGGTCAATCGGGCTGAAGTAGAGAGTCGGCGTGCGGTTCAGGTGGAAATTGTACTCCTCGCGCAGGTTCAGGTAGGCCGGCAG